>JAFSHB010000064.1 GCA_017440525.1 Oscillospiraceae bacterium
CACCACTTCGATGGCATCTGCCATCTCCTTGGCGGCAACGGACTGGCTCACGAAGCTGTAGGTGCTGTTGTACTTGTTGAAGCTCGCTTCCACAGTCTCACCCTTGTGAGTGATGAGAGCAGTATAGCCGTCCTTCAGATCGGCGGTATCCACCATGAAGTTCAGCTTCAGCTCGTTGCCCAGCGTCATGTTGGAGCCCACGAAGGAGAACTTCTCGGTCACTTCAGGCTCGTCCTCCACGGCGGTCTTTGTGATCGTGCCGCAGGCGGGGCAGACGGTCTCGGTCACGCCGCCCACTTCGAAGGTCACGGCCTTGGCATGCTTACAGACAGAAGCATCATAGGAAGATCCGGTGTAGCAGACCACATAGATCACGAAGGACATCTCGGCAACAGTCTCGCCGTCACAGACAGCCTTGACTGTCACAGGATAGCGGCCGGTCTGGGTCCTGGAGGGCGTCCATGTGATCGTGCCGGTCTTGGCATCGACCTTGGCGGTGGTGGGCAGGCCCTCGACCGCATAGGCCGCGCCACTGCCGGCCTTTCCGAGGGTCAGGGTCTGCTTGCTGCCGGCCTTCACGACCTGATCGGTGGTATAGGTGAGATAAGCACCTGCATCAGAGGACACGGACAGAGGGATCGTGAACCGCTGTCCCTCCGCGATATTATAGATAAAGCCGGAATCGAGATCTGTAGCATCCACATAGTTGCGGATCAGATCCTGGGTGTACAGATCCAGCACCACGGTGCTGCCCTTCACCTCCGCGCCGTAGATCCTGTACGCACCGTTCTCCACGCGGTCGTTTGCCACATAGATATAGCGGTCGGTCAGTTCCTCGGCGGAGACTGCCTGCTCGACCTCAACGGTCATGGAGTAGGTATCGCTGAGGGTCTTTGTGAAGTCGGTCACGGTGCCGGTGACCGCAGGCACAGCGTCTGTCACAGCATCGGCCACCTGCACGGCTTCATTGCCGTAGGCATAGGTCACACCGCCGTCGGTATAGGACACGACACCGGCAAAGCCGCGGAAAACGAATCTGCCGTCGATCTCGTAGAGGCACCGGGTATTGGTAGCATAGATGACATAGTCCTCACGGCCGGAGGTCAGAGTGACCTTGACTGCCGCGGCCCGGTCTGCCACCGTCTCCTCGCCCTCCACCAGAGCCACCTCCACCAGCTCCGCCTTCTCGATGTAAGAAGTGAACTGGTAGGGCTCGATGACGGAGGTGAAGAGGGTATCCATATCACTCTTGCCGCTTCGGCGGATCATGGCATATTCCAGATGACCGGGATTGGTCTTGCTCTGGGGCGTGCGGCCATTGGCCAGCGCCACCTCTGCCATGGGCTCCTCAGAGAGCATGGTGAGCTTCAGATGGATGCCGTTCGAGGTAGCCAGTTTATGATGGAAGTCCTGGATCTGCCAATCGATGGAGAAGGTAGACGCGGGTGCATCGTCACGGGATACACCGTCCAGCCAGCTATAGCCGTTGCCCGTGTTGGCAGCCGCATCGCCGGTATAGGGGTTGGACTGATAGAACCCGAAGGGGATGTTGGGGCCTGCGTAGGTGCCCATGGCCTGACTGACCATGTCGAGCCCCTCCACCTTGGGGTCGATGGTGGAATTGGCATGGAAGGAATACACATGCTCCGTGCCGCCGAGGATGCGGAAGAAGTCCACACCGTAGCTGACACCATCGCCATTGTCCACGGAAATGAGCGTTCTTCTGTAGATATCCGCATCGGCATAGGCACCGGGTGCTTCGGCATCCATCAGCTTGACCGCGCCTGCATCATCGAAGTGCAGGGGGAAGGAGTTGATGGAGACCTTGTTCTGCGCCATATCGTTGACCACCACAGTATTGTGGCTGGAGGTGGAGATGACCCACTGCATACGCTCGGGATCCGTGGTGGAGACCACCGTGGGATAGCCGAGACCGGAGGTCAGATCCAGACCGAAGGCATCGATACCGATATTCAGGCTGTCCAGATTGGAGTGGGTACTGCCGGTGACGCCGAACTGCATCCACCAGTCAGAGAACTGATCATCGTTCCTCCCCTTGAGATAGACCGCCGGGCCTTCACGCAGAGCCGCAAGTCCAAGGCCGCAGAGCATATCGGAGCGGCTGAAGTCGAAGGGGCCTTCCTCATTGACGATCTTCTGGATCTGCGCGCGGATGCCGCCCTCGGGATCCTTGGTGAAGATGGAGGCATGGAGGCCATCGGTGGTATTCCCATTTGCCGCGTAGACAGAGACAGCCAGATCGCGGTTGCCCGATGCGATAAAGCCGGTGAGCATACTGCTCACATCCATCTGGCTGCCGGATGCCTGCACCGCACCGCTCTCACCGAAGGTGGGCGTGACACTGCCGCACATGGTCAGCTTCATCATGGCGCCGACCATATTGACGAACTTGGGATTGGCCCACAGGTCCGCGCCCTCCACTCTGGTGTAGCCGGAAAGGGCATCCGCCACCTCCATCAGATTGGTGTACCACAGGGCATTGTACTGGGAAGAGCCCTCATTGCCGAAGCCGTCACGGTCAACGCTATCGACCACATTGGTCATAACGGAGCCGCCGGTGCTCTTTCGGACATTGCCGCTGACGATGCGCTCACCGTAGCGGAACACCCAGTCGATCATCTCTGCTGTTTCGGGGAGACGGTCCAGCGCAACGGCCGCATAGGTCATTGCCGCCTGATGCATACCGAAGTTGCCCCAGGAATCGCCGCCTTCAACAGCCTTCTTGATCTCCAGCAGGATACCGTTCTCCACATTCTCACGGACATATTGGGGGGTGATCGTCTCAGGATCCTTGCCCTCGCCGGGAGCGCGGTCACGGAGATAGGCGATCACATCGGGATCTTCCATGGCGGGCCAGAAGGCATCGGCTGCCTGCGCCAAGTTCTGCTGCAGGCCCGTAGCTTCCCAGATCGAGCCGATGGCCTTGCCGGAATAGCCGCCGCCGTCGGAGTTGGGGTACTTGCTGGAGTGGTTCCTCAGGCTGTAGCTGGGATAGACATCGGCCAGACGGTTGATGATGATCGCACCGGCCTCGCCGTAACGCTCCTCACCGGTGTACATATAGGCATTCCACAAAGCAGGCAGGATGCTGTTCAGACCATACTGCACACGCTTGTTGTAGCTGCCGAAGTCGCTGAAGATGCAGTGGACATAGTAGGCGATGTAGGTATGGGCCTCATCGCGGCCCTCGGCATCCTTGGTGAAGAAGCCCTTGCCGTCATCCACGCCCCAGCCTTCGCCCATCTCGGGGTAGAGCTCATTGACGAGCAGGCTGTCATCTGCCAGATCGTAGGAGAAATTGCCGTTCTCATCAAGACCGGACGCATAGTAAGCACCAAAGTCATTGGAGGGGAAATCACGCTTACAGGCAGGGCAGGTGATCTTCCAGGGGTTATTGATGGGATCCACCAGCCAGGGATAGACGGAATAGCTGCCTGCCAGATAGGTATCGCAGTAGCGGCAGGTGGTGATCTTGGGATCTCCGGTGAAGCCCACATTGCAGGATCTGGGGAAAGCATCCATGAAATACAGATCGTAGAACTGATCCAGATGCTCCACCACATAGTCCGCCATGGAGATGCTCTTTTCCTTCATCTGCCATGCCCAGTCGTATTTCAGTACATTCTCCTGCGCCGTCCTGCGCTCCTCATAGGTGAACAGAGAAGGCTCCGTCTTACCGGCTGTTACCGTGATCCAAACTTCGGACTCCACTTCCCTGCCGTTCTCGAGGACCATGGCGACCACTCTGGCAGAGCCTTCCTTCCCATGCAGGGACACAAGGCCATCCGGAGACACCGTAGCGATCTCGGGATGCTCACAGCGGTAGTCCACGCTGACACCTTCCGGGAGCAGGATCTCATTGCCGTTGGGCGCGAAGATCGCGAGCTTCAGCTGCACAGACTCGGTATCCGGCTTCAGGGTGGTCTGTTCGGCACTCAGTCTGACCGACTTGACGCGGCCTTCCGTCACCGTGATCTCCACAGACTTTTGGATCTTTTCGCCATTGACATCGCAGAGGGCTGTGATCTTCGCCGTACCGGCGCTCCTGGCCTGCAGCTTATTGCCGGAGACTGCGACCACAGAAGGTGCGGAGGAGGTCAGTATATAGTAGTTTTCAAAGGTCGGTTCGGAATCGGTATTTTTCAGCGTGAACGCGCTGAGGATGTTGGCAGTCCTGACCACAGGATCTGCTGTCACGGTCTCGCCTATCATCATCTCGGTGCTGACCGGCCAGGAGACTGTGACAGGCTTGGGCTCGGTGGTGGCACGCAGGATCAGGCGGCCCAGATACATGGTACCGGCCTTGGTGGTCTCCAAACGGATGGAGTGGACACCTGCATCCAGCCACAGGGTATTGCGCTTGCCGCCGCCGCCATACTGGTTGCCGTCTACACCGTCGTAAAAATCGATCACACCGGCGAAGCTGTCACCGACGAAGATATCGGCGATCGCGCCGGAGGAGAACTGTCCGGTGGTGATCTCAAAGACATACCAGCCGCTGCGGCTGACCTGCACATCGAAGGCCAGCATATCTCCCTTGGCGACAGACAGCGCCAGACCGTACTTATTGCCATAGTTGATATCCGCGCCCGCTCCCACGGTCAGTGCGCGGTCAAGAGCGTAGCCGTCCTTTTCCACAGTCGCCGTCTCGGCAGCAGGACCGCGTCCGTCTGTAAAGTCCACGATCACATCCGCCGCAGGCAGCTCGGTGCTGTCCAGCAGACGGAGCTGCAGGCTGTCGGAGACCGGCATGCCGTCCACATTGGCCTCGGCAGTGACTGTCACGAAGCCGGGCTCCAGCGCAGTCAGGCGGCCATCCGCAGAAACGGAAGCCAGCGGTCCATCATCTACATACCATGTCACAGGATACAAAGACATATCCGCACCGGCGCCGGAGGCCTTCACACCGCGGACCGTCAGAGGCATGGAGCTGCCGACCGCAAGATACGGGAGCTCTGCCTCCACCTCGATGGACGCAAGGTCGGTATCATCCTCCACCACCACGGTGACAAGGTCACCGGTGGACACGCCGTCCAGCAGGGCATACGCATATACCATCGCCCTGCCCTCACCGACTGCGGCGATATCACCGGTCAGCTGATCCACAATGGCGACTTCAGTATCGGTGCTCTTGAAGTAGACAGCACCATCACGGCGAAGCTGTTTCTCCGTGAGCTTCGTCCGGGCTGTGCTCACGCCCGTGAGCGTGCCTTCCAGCACCGTGCCCGGCTCCATGGTGGCCGCCTTTGCACCGCCAACGGTGTAGTCCACGCCCTGCAGCGCACCTGCACCGACCACAGTGACCACGATCTGATATGTGTTCGGTCCGGAGACAGTGACCACAGCCACGCCCTCGGCCACGCCGGTGAGCTTCAGGTCGCCATCGGCATCGATGTCGGCGGTCACGACCGTCTTATCGCCGCTGACGGCAGTATAGGAGGATACATCCGCATCAAAGGCCAGATAGCTCTCATCCAGCGCGATGAACTGCTCGCTCCCTACCTCCGCCTGACAGAAGCCCAGCGGTGTAAGGGTGATCTTGCGGAGCTTGATGCCACCGGCAAAGGTGAGGGTGTTGATGCCCTTTTCCAGCTGTGCCGAGCCAAGCGCCACCGCAGACACGGCAGAGCCTTCCGTAGAGAGGTCCTGATACAGCACGGTGTCATTGACGGAAAGCGTGACCGCGTTTCCTTCTTCCTCCCGGAGGTATTCTGCCTCGATGCCGTACAGGCCCGCGGCAGGGATCTCCACATCCAATGTCATATCGCCGTCAATGACACCGATACCGTACTTCTCATTGCCGCCGTTGATGGCGAAGCTGCCTGCGCCCAGATTCCAACGGGCGTTGGCTTCCAGCCACTCGGTGACAGCCGTATCGTCTGCGGTAACTTCCATGGTATCGCCCGCAGGCGCCCACCATGCCTGTTCTTCCGCACGGTCGGCAAAGGCCATAAAGTCCAGCTTCATGGGGCTGCCGCCCAGCTCCTCCACCGTTCCAGTGAACGGCAGGACGCTGACCGGGATCGTGCAGAGAGCTGTGCCGTCTCTGCTCACATGGATCTCTGTCTCGCCGGGCGCGGTACCTGTGACGGTCACGACACCATAGGCATTGACGGAGGCCTGTGCGATCCAGTCGTTGGCGCTCACCGCCTGCAGGCCCTCCACAGGCGCATCATAGGTGAGATAGGTGTTCCGCAGATCCACAGTCTCATGCAGATGCTCCTGCACCTGCACAGCTTCCATGGGCTTCAGCTCCAAGCCTGCCAGCAGGATGCTGCGGCGTCCGTTGGTGGTGCCGCCGCTGTAATCCTTGACGGCATCCAGAGAAACGGTGTTCGCGCCCTCATAGAGGTAGACTGCGCCCATGGAATGGACCGCCAGCGTCTGAGCCCCGCGGAAATCATATTCGTTATAGATCTCATCGCCATTGACCAGCACATCGGCATAGCCGCCGCCGGGCGAGCAGGCGTAGGTGTTGGTATAGGAGGGGAAAGTACCGGAGGTGTTCTCCTTATAGGCCTGCAGGGTCAGATTGTACCAGCCTTCACCGCCCTCCGGGATCTGGATCTCAAGCGCCAGCTCACTGCGGTGGTTGGTCGAACCCAAATTGCCCGCATAGTAGCCAAGGCCCCACCCCAGCTTCTCGTTGGCGCTGAGGAACATACGCTTGGGCGTTGACGAGACCAGCTTCGTGGTCGTCTCATCGACCTTCCAGGAGAAATGCATGGAGAGGAACTTCTGCAGTTCGTCATAGGCGGCCAGCTGGCTCTCGGTCATCGCCTGCTTTGAATCAAGATTGCCCACCATCTTGGTGGCAGAGTCGGTGGCAGCCACAAGGTCATTCCACCAGGACTGTCTGGATGCCGCCTGTGCAGCAGCCTTGAAGTCCATAACGATGTGTCTGGGATCTTCCGGCAGCGTCACGATCGGACCGCCGCAAATACCGCAGATACCTTCTGCCTCGCCCTCGGCACAGGCTTCGATCTCGCCCTCGAGCTCAGCGCCGCAGCCCTCGACGGTACACACCGCATAGTGCTGATGGCAGTTCCTGCCGATGGCGCGGACCGCCTGCTCCGTGGCAGGATGGTCGCAGTAGAGCACATAGCCGCATCCATCACAGCGGCCGTCCTCATTCAGATCTGCACAGGGCTCCGACTTTCCGCCGCCCCAGACCGCATCGCACTTGGAGCAGGTGGTCTGGAAGTCGTGCGTACCGTCCCCATTGGATGCACGGTCCAGCTTCATCAGGGTCATGCTGCGCATATTGGCATTGACCGCACCGCCGTAGCCGCTGGAGGTGCCTGCATTGTTCTTGCTGATCTGGATGTTGATATCGTTGACGCCCTTTTCCAGATACACCGAGCCCACATCCAAATGGGCAGGCACGCTGGTGCCGCCGCCGAAGAACACATCAGCCTTCACCAGCTCGCCATTGACATAGACATTGGAATAGCCGCCGGCCGGAGAGGTGGCAAGGTCCTTGGGGTAGTCCGCAGAGCCGGCGTTCTGCAGGACGACATCCATGGCTATCTGATACCAGCCGGCTTCGTCTACCTCCACCTCCATGGCACAGTTGTTGCGCCCGGTGTTGAAGGGATAGTAGGCATGGTGCCACAGGCCCCACGCAACAGAATCATCGGCGCACAGATACACCCGATTGCCGTGGTAGGAATTATGGAAATTGCAGACATCAGCGGCGAACTGCCAGCCGTAGTTCTCAAGGAGCCATGCCTGCAGCTCATCAAAGGCCGCACGCTCCTCCTCCGTGGGCTTCGTGTCGATCACCACACCGACGCGCTTGACCTCCACGCCGTTTGCCAGCGTGGCATTGGGGAGCGCATCCCACCAGTCGGTCTCAGAAGCGGCCTTGGCGATCGCCTTATAGTCAAAGCTGATATGCTGCAGCGAATCATGGGTGCAGTCCATGGCGCCGCCGCAGACGGCGCAGACGAGGAGCTCGTCGCCCTCGGTGCAGGCCACGCGGCGCTCGTTATAGATCTTGCCGCAGTCCACACAGGCCTCAAATTCCTTATGGACATTGCCGCCTGCATACTCTGTCTTAGTCTCCAGCACCTCACATCCGCAGACGATCTGCCTGACGGTCAGCTTGTTGAGGTAAATGGCGCGGCCGACCGATGCGACCTCCACCATAAAGGTGTTGATACCTGCTTCGAGGGTCACATAGTCCGCCAGACGGATCGTTTCCGTGGCAGGTGTCTCCGAACTGAAGAACTGCGTTTCTTTCACGATCACATCGTTCAGATACAGGTTGGCAGCACCGGTACCGCGGATACCGGTCTGCATCTGTGTGTCATTGGTGAGCCATGCGTCCAGATCCACCTGATACTGGCCTGCCTTTTCCACCCGGAACTGGAATGCCACACGGGCACGGACAGGCAGAGAGGTGGCAGAGAAACTGGAGCTGTTGAGGGCAAGGCCCCACGCCACGGTCGGATCGGCATTGAGCCAGATCATTTTTCCCCAGTAGGAATTGGTCAGATTCGTGACCTCATCATTGATGGACCAATTCTCCTGCTGCAGGGAGGCGAGCATGGAGTTGGAAGCACCGTTGTAGGCCTCCTTGTTGGGCATGGAGACACCGTATTCACAGCCTGCCGCCTTGGTGTAGGCGTCGCCGCCGGCAGGCAGCGCGTTCCACCAGTGGGACGCGTCGCTCCTGGCCGCGTTGGCAGACTTCACGGCAAACTCCTTGAAGTCATAAGTCAGGATATCTCCGTAATTGACGGTCGTCTGTTCTTCTGCCTGCACGCCCGCAGGGAGCATGGCAAACAGCATGATCAGGACCAACAGGATGCTCAAAGATCGTTTCATCTTTTTTCCTCCTCATCCGGTATGGGTTCTTACGATCTTATGATACAAAAAATCGATTCACTTTTCTATTGCATTTTGTTGCATAGGTGTATTATATTGTGAGCATAGAGACCATACTGCAAGGAGGGCGCGCGCATGGTATCCGAACGCAAAAACGAATCCTATCTGGTGGCCATCAAGGCCGATCTGAAAGACATCAATCCCGTCTCCTTCGGCGAGGGCTTCATCCAGCCGGGACATAAGAGCAAGATCTTTTCCCAAAGCTGCACGCTTTTGTTCTATTCCCGCATCGGAGAAGGGACCCTGATCCTCAACGGAAACTATATCCCCATCAGGGAAACGGCATTCTTTATCGTCCCGGTGGGCTCCGATGCCTATCTGTATTCCACAGTGCCATGGAAGCATCAGTACATCGGCTTTACCGGCACATTCTCCCATGACTTCGTGGCGCTGCCGACAGTCTTCACGCTGCCGGAGGATATCGTATCCCACCTGTATGTGCCGGAACAGGAGACGAGAGATCTGACCTTCCGCCTGCTCAGCGACCTCTGCCTCATCCACAGCTATATGTGCGATCCCGGACAGGAGGCGCCGGACTATGTGCAGCGGGTCATCAACAAGATCAACACCTCCTATATGGAAAAGCTCTCCGTCGCGCAAATGGCACAGGAGCTGGGACTTGACCGCAGTCACCTCTCCCGGGTCTTCAAGGCAAGGATGCACATCTCCATCCAGGACTATATCCTGAAGATCCGCATCACCGAAGCCAAGCGCTACCTCAAGCACGGCTATTCCATAACGGATACCGCCCTGCTCAGCGGCTTCAGCAGCCGCACGACCTTCTCCAGCACATTCCTGCGGGAGACCGGCTCCACCCCGGTGGATTGGAAAAAAGCCATCCAGGCATCCCCGGAAAACAGGCCGAGATAGGAAAAAAGACGCCCCAAGGCGTCTTTTTTGCGTAAGGGAGATATCCGTGCCTATATGGGCGGGCATCGCCAGCCCGCCATTTGAATCGTCTGCGAAGCGGACACCGATCGTCGATCCAAAGATGGTGCCTGCACACGGCGGCCGAGGGTCCGCCCTGTTGTGGTACCCAAAATTGACAAACGCTCGTTTCCTCGCTGCTGATTTTGACCACGGCCACTCATTCGGCTCCTTTTCTCTGCCACAGGCAGCAGTCGCCTCATTCCCCGCCCTACAGATGCGGTGGTAGGGCCGTCAGCCCCCTGACGGCCGGAACTGCCTGCACCGGGCGACCAATGGTCGCCCCTACGAATGGTGTTCGATGGTGCATAGCACCAAAGGCTCCCCTTGTATAAGGGGGATCGTCCGCAAAATGGAAAAGAGCAGGCTCCCGGGG
>JAFSHB010000065.1 GCA_017440525.1 Oscillospiraceae bacterium
AGCAGCGAACATCCGGCAGTTCTGATCGGCCTAACAGCTCCAAGAAAAAGAACACTGCTTGAGCGGTGTTCTTTTTCTTTGTGTCTTTATGTATTTGAACTGCCGACCTGCGCCGCAGGCGATTCAATAAAGCAACGGATGTTGGCTGCGGAGCAGCGAACATCCGGCAGTTCTGATCTGCCTAACAGCTCCAAATAAGAAAGCATCGCTTTTGCGATGCTTTTTTATTTTGTTGCAGTTGGTATTTGAACTGCCGACCTGCGCCGCAGGCGATCCAATAAGCAACGGATGTTGGCTGCAAAGCAGCGAACATCCGGCAGTTCTGATCTGCCTAACAGCTCCAACAAAAGAAACATCGCTTTCCCCGTGTACCGATATGTATTTGTGTGAATTGCTCTGAGATCACAACGACCAGTTTGCTTGCTATAGATGAAGATCAACATACTTGAACATGGTCAAATATGTTGACTTGGTTAATGTTTTTGTGATATTTTATGGTCAAGAGGTGTTGAAATGGCTTTAGAACAGAATGATATCATGAAGCTGCAAGTCAACCTACATTCAATTCGCAAGATCACTGGCTGGACAGCACAGAAACTCGGGATAATCGGTGTGACGAAGCAGACGATCACAAATCTTGAAAATCAAAAAAGAAATAACACTAACACAGTATATGAATCACGATACAGAAGATGAATAATAAGATGACTGCAACGGTATGGAGTAGTCAAGATATATACAATTTCAACGGAGGTTATTTTAGTGAAAAAACTGATTATTGTCTGCGATGAAAAGTACAGATTATATGGAGATTATCTCGCCCAACTGATCAGCATGGACGATGATACGGATGAAACTACTGTTGGTACAAAAGATGGCGAAGTTGCCGCTCAGGTCTGGACAGAAAAGGACTACAACAATAATGCTGCTCAGATGTCCTCTAATCAATATGTACTGTTTGTTGGCAATAGCAAGCTGATAAAAGAAAAAAGCTCTCACATGAACACCGAGTTCAATAAATATGGCATGAAATATGGATGGTTGGGAAAACAAGCTGTTCTCTGCGTTGAAAAGGTCGTGCCTTTGAAGCAGTATGATGAATTTATCCAATTTGCGCTGGCATACCAAGAAAATATCAAGTCTCTTTTGACCGAGGAGAAAAGTGCAGGCAAAGTTGCATTGCCTGTTGCGCTTGCCGCAGGTGCTCTTGCGTGGGTCGCTCCTATTGTAGCTGTTCCTATCGCTACCTGGAATATTATTGGCATGAGCAAGCGAAACAAGAAAATCGAGGAACAGCAGTATAATTGCTGTACCATGAAGTTTTATCTGGATGGGCTCAGCAAGTTCTTGGGAATGTAATATGGGAGCGTGATCATCTATGGCGGGTTTTGAAGAAGGATATAAATTTTTCACAGAAAACGCTTCTGCATATACCGGTGCCATGCTTTCCGATGATTATATTGCTGCCGTAAATGAGGAAATAGAAAAATTGTTGAAGGATCTCAACTCTCTGGAGGGGTTCAAAACAGCATCTAAAGTCTTAAAGGGCGATGCCGCAGAGTTTTGGCATACCGGCACTTTTAATATAGATGCTGCTTTGAAAGATTCACAACATAGAGCATCTGTAGATCGAAGCCATGATTTTGCATCAACGGATATTACAACAAACTTTGGTGACCGATACGGCTTGAAGTATTACAGCGATGCACAAGCAAGTGCAAAGGCTCAGTCCGTGAGTATTTTTCAAAGGTATAAAGATTACCAAGGCAGAGGTGGCACAGACAGCTTAGAGAAATATTTGATTGATCGTGGTTATTCGGAAGCAGACACCATACTTTCTGATCCGATTTATGCGGGGCAAATCCGTATTATCCCACGAGATCAGTTGGAAGATGCGGTAGCATGGCTTGAGCGAATGATCAAGACAGAAGCTGCCAGACGACCGGAGCAGATTCACCGTTACGAAGAAACGCTGGCACTTCTGAGCGATAGATTGAAGGACAACAATGGGGTCGAATCTATCCCATTAAGTCGAGAAGAAGCTGAACAGTTAGCTTCCCTTGCAAAGCGTGGTGGAATTACCGCAGACGAGCTTGGATTAACTACTGAGAATCTTATGAAGTATGAGTATGTTCTCCAACAGGCATTTAAGGCGGGCTTAACGGCTGCAACAATAACGCTTGTTCTCAAAGTCGCTCCTGAGGTGTACAAAGCTATCAGCTACTTGATTGAAAACGGCGAGATCGACAAAGAGCAGTTCAAGCGAATCGGATTTGCGGCTGTTACTGGTTCAGTAGAGGGATTTGTTCGTGGTAGTGTTTCTGCAGCATTGACCACTTGTTGCAAGGCGGGGTTAATGGGTGAATTTTTGAGATTTGTTGATCCAACAATTATAGGTACGGTGACAGTCCTGACGATGAATGTGATGAAAAACGCAGGCGAAGTCGCATTGGGGCGGAAAACCCGAAGTGAATTAACTGGTGAATTGGTAAAAGATATGTATATATCTGCCTGCTCCCTTATTGTGGGCGGTATAGGACAAGCTTTGATCGAAGTTCCGATTGTAGGCTATATGCTTGGCAGCTTTCTCGGTTCACTCATCGGTACTTTTACATACAATGTAGGTTATAAAACTGCATTGTCGTTTTGTGTCGATTCCGGGTTTACAATGTTCGGATCAGTTGAGCAAGATTATAAACTTCCGAAAGAACTGCTTAAAGAGATCGGCATAGATGTATTCGATTATGAAACCTTTGAGTTCGACACCTTTGAGCCAGACACATTTATGGCAGATAGCTTTGATTTTGACAGTTTTGTCCCTAATACTTTAGGAATCACCTTCTTGCGCCGCGGTGTGATCGGTGTAAATAAGGTTGGATATATGCCCAGTTAGATATATTCGCAAAGAGGTTTTGCGAAAACAAAATGGAGCATAAGGGGAAAAGAGATAGGTATCACGCTATGTATTGACATCGAGATTCAGAACTTGCAGATCTCTTTGTATATGCGAGTTGGGATACTGATCAAAGCCAGAAGATCCGATTCTGTTCGTATGGTATCAGCTTACCTCAATGATATATCCATTCAAAGGCATGTAAGATCGCACGATGAAAGAACCCCCAGTTGTGACTGCCGGAGGCTTCATGCCAGGAAACATCAAGGTTTGATCTCAGCATCCTGCGGTATAGTTTGACATTTCTTTTATGCAGAAGATCTTCTGTTCCGCAGGAAAGAAGCACAGGGGGCAGAGCCTGTTTGTTCTCCATGGCTTCGATGGCATACAACGGATGTCTGGATGCATCTCCATCAAGAGACGGGATATCTCCAAACAGATCTTTGAAGTGACCGATATTGGATGGAGAGCCGACGACCTCCGGATCACCGATCATCAGATCATCAAGAATGAATGCGCCGGAGATACAAGCGATCTTTCCAAAAAGATCTGGATAGTGCGCCCCGATCAGAAGGCTTCCAAAGCCACCCATGGATATTCCTGCGAGGGACATGGAATCGCGGGCAGATGGAAGCTGATACTGCTTCGTGATATATGGGATAAACTCCCTGATGAGAAGATCTTCTGTATAACAATGATTCCAGGGCTGATTCAGATAGTAGGAGTCCGGTACATCCGGGAACACGATCGCGGTCTGATAGATCTCCGCCATTTGTTCAAAGACCGGATGGGACAGCAGATCCTCCGAACGCTCCCGATAGCCATGGAGCCATATCAGGGTGGCTCTGCAAGTGGTCGGAAGGATCACTGCACAGGTGATCTCCCCTGATGGCAAAAGCTTGGTTTGGAGCGTATCTTTGATGACCATAAACGCACCTCCGTATGATGTAGACCATAGTTGCTGCGAAGAAGTCAAGGCGCAGGATGCCTGTGATCGGGACATCTGACCGCACCGCCAAGAACTGGCTTTGCATTTCGCTTCTTCGGCTTTTCTTCTATTTTATCATGTGACCGAAATATATACAACTGTCCGGTAGATGATCCGGCCGGACCGTTGCTGAATGAGCCCTGCACTTTTGCGATGTTTTTTTATTTTGTGCCGAACTTCGCTGGCCGGGGGCTCGTTCGCATGGAGGCCATAAAAAAGACCCTGCAGATCGCAGGGCATCAGCGTTCACTGACATAATATTCTTCGTCGCCAAAGATCATATCATCTATGTCTGGGAAACAATGCTTCACAGGGGCACCACCTTTCCGGGAGAGTATAGCGAAGTCGCGGTGTCGAATACAACAAAAAAGGACTGCATAGTATTCTATGCAGTCTGTTCCTTTTTAGAAATGTTTTTTGGCGGAGTTTTTAAAAACAGGGTCCAAAGGAGCGTCAGGATGACCCCATAGAGCCCGGCGCATACGGCCGCGCTGCTCCAGAGCGGCTTTGGCGGTGCAAAGATGTGGGTAAGACCGGCGGCGCCCAGCACGCCGAAGATCACAGGCAAAAGGAAGGAGAGCTTCGGTGCTGCGCCGGTACACTTCATGAGCCTGTGGAAGCTGAGAAAGAAGTTCAGCACATGGGTCGCGGTATAGGTGAAAAAGTAGCCGCCGATCCCAAAACGCGGCAGGAGCAGATACAGCCCCACCACATCGAGAAAATTGGTCAGGGTGTTGACACGGACGCAGTACAGCTGCTCTCCGAGCCCCTTGTGCATCCCGTCAACGATGCAGTCGAGGTATAGGATCGGCAGAAGCGGCGCGAACAGCCGCAGATATCGGCCTGCCGTTTCGCTGTCATAGAGCAAAAGACCGAGTGCATCTGCCAGCACGAAGATCAAGCCGCCCACGGCCACGGAAAACAGACAGCTATAGCGCAGACACCGCGCTGCGATCTGCCGCAGCTTTTCCTTGTTCCCGGTGGCGCGGCACCGTGCCAGTCTGGGGATCAGCAGATCCGCCACGGAAAACAGTACCGTGCTCATGAACATGAGGACGGGGAAGACCATACCGTGGATCGTGCCGTAGTCTGCCAGTGCATCTGTCCTGGATCCGCCGCAGCGGGCCAGTCCGTAGGGGATGAGGAACTGCTCCAGCGTGCCGAGACCGGAGCGAAGATAGTCGTTGAGTGCCACCGGGATACAAAATCGGACGAGCCGCCCGGTCATGTGATGCGGCTCCTGCGACCGCGGACAGCGGCGCAGATCCGACCACATCATGACCAGCAGCACGATCGCAGAGCCAAGAGACGCGATCGCACCGCCGCCGACGATGGATACACAGGCGTGGGAGATGTCCTGTGCATCCCCACGGCGCAGGAGCAGGATGGTAAGGCCCACGGTGGCGATGCGGTCTGCGATCTCCACGAGGACCAATTGACGGATCTTTCCGCAGGCTGTGAAATAGCCGCACAGGATGGAGCTCAGACAGGTCACCGGCAGGGTCAGTCCGAGGAGCCGTAAACTGGCTGTCGCCCGCAGGTCTTTGACCCAGTGATAGGCGAGGGGTTCTGCACACAGCACCATGACTGTGCCGACCAATGCGCTCAAAAGCAGTCCGCCGCAGATACAGCGTGCCATGGCGGCGCGGACGCCGGAGAGACGGCGGTGTCCATATTCCTCTGCGGATAGATACATGGCCGCTACGCGGATGCCGGAGGTCCCGACAGTGACAGCGAACGCGTGGACGGTCATGATGAGCTGCAGGAGCCCCAGTCCGGCGGCCCCTACATGGTCGGTCAGATAGACCTGAAACAGCATGCTGACAGCCCGCATGGCGAAGCTGGAAGCTGTCAGCCAGAAAACACTTACAAGCATGGACGAGGAACACCTCCTTGTCCATGCTTATGCAAAAAAAGAGCCTTGCAGAAGCAAGGCTCTTTTCTCAATTCAGTTGGAAGGTGTAGTACACCGCGGCAATGAACTCTACCGCGATGGCTGCGAACATGCAGTAGAAGGAGAACAGGCTCCCAAGGAGCAGGGCGACCGGGATGCACACGAGCCACAGGGCTGCCACCAGATAATGCAGGAACGGACTGTAGCGCTTGGAGAACAGTCTCATCGACTTGCCCTTTACCACCAGCTGGCCTTTGTTCTTGGCGGCGTTGTTGGCGATCAGGATCACAGCGATCAGGATGACAGCGGTGACGAGCAGGAAGATGATGTTCTTTGCGGAGAAGGTGAGACCGTTGCGGAACTGATAGAACAAAAAACCTGCCGCAGCGGTGGGGAGGGAGAACAGGAAGAACTCCCAGCCGTAAAGCTGATAGATGATATACTGCACCAGTGCGGCGGCCCAGAGGAAATAGAGCATGGGGAAGCCGAAGGTGTATTCGACCTTCATGGACACGGCAGCGATGCCCGCCATGACAAAGAGGAAGATGCCCCAGGGAGCCAGCACCTGACAAACAGGCTTTTTCAGGAAGATGAACAGACCGATGCAGACAGCACACAGGCCGAAACAGATGCCGGCGGCCGCGGGGAGCATCGGTTCGATCAGTGCCATACCGCCGACAGTGGAGAATGCCTTATGTATCTTACGCAGATATACAAGACCGATGCACAGCAGCGTGAGCGCCGCCATGACTTGATATACAGCGGCGTTGTCAGACTTTTTCATCTGCGTGTTCCGCTTGGTACCGGTTTTAGTCGCCATATCAGATCAATTCCTTATTAATTCCTTATTTTTTGATTTGAAGCTCAGGCCAGCTCGTTTGCGGCGTATAAGACCGCAGACAGCGCACAAAGAGGCGCGGTCTCGCACCGCAGGATGCGAGGTCCGAGGGAGCATACCGACATGCCTGCGGCATGGGCGGTATTTACCTCCGCTTCGGTCAGACCGCCTTCAGGGCCTGTCATCAACGCGGCTGTGGAAAAGGGTCTCTCTTCCACCGCGCGGCGCAATGAAAGCGTATGTTCATTTTCGTAAAACAGAGCGGAGAACTCTGCTTTGCAGGCGCGCTGTACGGCCTCGTCAAAAGAAGCCAGCGCCAGTACCTGCGGGATATATCCGCGCCCGCATTGCTCCGCTGCAGAGACGGCGATCTTCTGCCAACGCTCCAGCTTTTTGGCCAGAGACTTGGCATCGGGCTTGGAGATGCTTCGGGCACAGGGGAATATGACGATCTCATATGCGCCCAGCTCTGTGGCCTTCTGGACCACATGCTCGAATTTATCGGCTTTTGGGAAGCCCATATAGACACTGCACTTGAGCTTGGGCTCGGAAGCAGAAGCTCTGACTTCGCCGAGGGCGACCTGCACCCCATCGTGGCTGACAGCTTCGATGATGCCGTCGGCTTCGTGCCCCTGTCCGTCGCAGAGGGTCAGGGCTTCGCCGGGGCCCATGCGCAGGACTTTGATGTGGGCGGCGTGTTCGCCTTCCAAGGTGGCGGTGGTGCTTTGCAGCACATCTGCAGAGACGAAAAATCTGGGCATACCGCGTTCCTCCCGAGGCGAAAAATGTAGAAAGCCATAAGACCGCACATCGTATTATAGCAGATTGATCAAAAAATCGCAACAGGAAATCTTGGGAAGGGAAGAGAGAAAGTTTGAAACGAAAAGCACGGATACCGGTGGGTATCCGTGTTTTTTAGCTGCCGCTGAAGTCCGCGGCGAACTGCAGGGTCAGGGCCACGCCCAGAGAAAGGGCGCGCTCATCCATGTCGAATTTGGCATTGTGATGTGCCGCACCACAGCCAAGGGCTTCGTTGCCGATGCCCACGAATGCAAACAGTCCGGGCAGGACCTTCTGGTATTTGCCAAAGGATTCCGATGCAAGCCACATCGGTTCCTCCGCCCGTGCACCGGGCAGGATCTTGTCGAGGGACTTTTCCGCAATGGCGGAGATCGCCGGATGATTGACAACAGGCTTGAATTCGCTGCTGTCGGGGGCATGGAGATAAGAATAGGTACATCCGCCGCCTTTGCAGGCCGTTTCAACGATAGAAGCGATCTGCCCGGAGATCAGATCGAAGACCTCCAGAGAGCAGCAGCGGAATGTGCCCTTGACCACAGCGGTATCGGGGATCACATTCCATGTTTCACCGCCTTGGATGCTTGTCACCGCTATGGTCGCGATCTCATTTTCGGGGATGCTCGGCGGGATGGTCTCCTGGATCTTCGCTGCGATCTGGGCTGCGGGATACAGGGGATTCACAGCCAGATAGGGTGTGGAGCCGTGTCCGCCCTTGCCTGTGATCTCGACCTCATAGTGACCGGAGGTCGCCATCCTCGGACCGGCCTGCACAGAGATCTTGCCGCAGTCCATAAAGCTGCAAAGATGGATACCCCAGATCGCGTCCGGGCGGAGCTTTTTCAAAATATCCACGAAAGGCGTGGAGGTGTCGAGGGATGCGCCTTTTTCCTCGCCGGATTCAAAGAAGAAAATGAACTTTCCGCAAAGCTCGTCCTTGCAGGCCACGATGGCCCGCGCCACGGTCAGCAGCATGGCAGTATGACCGTCGTGACCACAGGCGTGGCAGGCGCCGGCGTTTTTGGATACGGCGAGCTTCTTCTGCTTCAGATTATATTCGTCCTCCTGCATGGCAAGGGCATCCATGTCCGCGCGGAGGGCCAGCGTTTTGCCGGGTCTTCCTGTATCAAATTCAAAATACGCGGAAACAGGCTCTCTGACCCAAACAGGGGAGAGCCCCAGCTTGGCCATCTCGGCGATGATGTATTGGGCTGTTTCGTACTCGACACAGGAAAGTTCTGCGTTTTCGTGGAACCGTCTGCGCTCTTTTATGAGCTGCGGCTCCAGTTCCTTTACAAGTTCAAGGATCTTTTCGCTTTGTAACATACTTGATCTCCCGGCTTTCGGTGTGTATTATTTCAGAAATGCGTCGACGACCTTTTTCATGTCATCTTTGTCGCAGACTGCTTCCGATCTGACTGCTTTTTCTTTGAGCGCCTTCAGGGGCGTGGGGATCTGCAGATCATAGTCTTTTGCCAGCTTTTCGAGCAGCTCGAATTCATCAAGGCCTTCGGTCTTGCTCCCCAGAGCCTCGAGCACGGCTCCGTTGAACTTGAAGGGGCTTGCGGTGGATGCGATGATGGTCTCGGTACGGTCGCCTGTGTTTTCAACATAGGCGTTATGGACTGCCACCGCCACTGCGGTGTGAGGATCGACCACATAGCCGAATCTTTGATAAGTCTCCCTGATCGTTTCGGCACAGGCTTCTTCATCGGCAAAGCCGCCGAAGAAGTGCTCTGCGATCCTGCTTTTGATTCGGCTGCTGACGGTATAGGTCCCGGTCTCTTTCAGTGCTTCCATATATCCTGTGACGAGCGCGGTATCTTCATCGGACAGCATGTACAGCAGTCTTTCGATATTGGAAGAGATCAAAATATCCATGGACGGCGATGTGGTGACATAGAACGCACGGTCACGGTCATACACACCGGTGCTTATAAGATCGGTCAGGACATTGTTTTTGTTGGATGCACAAATGAGCTTTCGGATGGGGAGCCCCATACACTTTGCGTAGTAGGCGGCAAGGATGTTGCCGAAGTTGCCTGTAGGCACGCAGATATTCACCGGATCGCCGCAGGCGATCTCTCCGCTCGTTATCATATCACAATATGCGGAAAAATAATATACGATCTGCGGAGAAAGTCTGCCCCAATTCATAGAATTTGCGGAAGAGAGCGTTTTTTTCTTGGAAAGAAGCTCTTTTTCATAGCCTTTGTCGGTGAAGATGGCCTTCACGCCTGTCTGTGCATCGTCGAAATTGCCCTTGACTGCGCTCACGAACACATTGCTGCCTTCCTGCGTACACATCTGAAGCCGCTGGATCTTGCTGACGCCCTCCACGGGATAGAACGCGATGATCTTGATGCCGGGGATGTTTTGAAAGCCGTTCAGAGCGGCAGAACCGGTATCGCCGCTCGTTGCCACAAGGATAACGGTCTCGCGGTCGATGCCGAGTTTTTTGATGGAGGTCGTGAGCAAGTGCGGGAGGATCTGAAGTGCCATATCCTTGAATGCACAGGTAGGACCGTGCCAAAGCTCCAGGATATATTGGCTGTCGTTCAATTTGTGAACAGGCGCGATGGTATCCGAGCCAAACTTTTCTTTGGTATAAGCCGCACTGATACAAGCACGAAGCTCGTCTTCCGTAAAGTCTGTGAGGAAACGGCGGAGGATCTCCAAGGCTCGTTCTGTGTAGGACATCCCCACCATGCGCTCGATGTCAGCCGAAGAGACGGAGGGGATGTGTACGGGAACGAAAAGACCGCCCTCTGCGGAAAGTCCTTTCGCGATCGCTTCGGAACTTGTTATACTTATTTCATCATTTCTGGTGCTTCTGTAATTCATCTTCTAAACTACCTTTCTTTTCGTCAAACTTGATTCTTGGCAATTCCCAGCGATATTTCGTTGCAAGCATACGGATGATAAATACCAGCGCCATAGCACAGACTGTGCCGACCATTTCATTCACGGCAAGCTCTTTTGCGATATAATATACAAGGCCGCCTGACAGAGAGGCAAGGGCGTAGATGTGCTTTTTCAAAATATACGGTGTCTTGTCTGCCAACACATCTCTGAAAATGCCCCCGCCCACGCCTGTGATCATGCCCATGAGCAGGACGAACAGGCAGTTGTCGGAATGACCTGCTGTGCAGGCGATCTCTGCACCGGTCACGGTGAAAGCCGATAACCCGATGGCATCAAAGATGTTGTTGATCTTTTCGATCTTCTCTTTTAAGAGATCAAAATGCAGGCGGTCGATGCAGGCGATCATAAACACAACGATGGCGGTGAGCGCACAGATCACGATGATGTATGTGTTGGAGAAGACTGCAGGGGGCGTGTTTCCGAGCATGAGATCTCTTACGATGCCGCCGCCTACCGCAGTGATCACACCAATAAATGTCACACCGAAAATATCAAGGCAGCAATGGATCGCGATCAAAGCGCCGGAAATGGAAAAAGCGATGGTACCGATCACTTCCATGATCGTCATGATAAGGTCATTCATAGGTCGCCTCCGCTTTCGTGTGCGAATAGATATGAAAGGGTGCATATTTGTTTGCACCCTTTCATGATCAAAGTCCCATCTCTTCCTTTACCTGCTTGAAGCAGTCAACGATATAAAGGATATCTTCCTCACTGAGCGCGGCTGAGAGCTGCGTTCTGATCCTGGCCTTTCCCTTCGGAACGACAGGATAGGAGAATGCGACCACATACACGCCCTTTTCCATCATGCGCTTGGCCATCTCCACGGCTTTGTGCTCGTCATACAGCATGACAGGGATGATGGGCGTGCCGCCGTCCATCACATCCAGTCCGAGCTCTTTGATCTTCTGTGCGAAGAGCCTGGTGTTGGCAAAGAGCCTTTCGCGCATGGAGAGGTCATGCTCAATGATCTCCAGGACCTTGAGAGAGCCGGCAGCCACAGCAGGGGCCAGGGTGTTGGAGAACAGATACGGTCTGGATCGCTGACGGAGCAGGTCGATGATCTCTTTTCTGCCGGAAGTGAAGCCGCCGGATGCACCGCCCAGCGCCTTGCCGAAGGTACCGGTGATGATATCGACTCTGCCGCTGACACCGCAATGCTCGGCAGTCCCGCGGCCTGTCGCGCCCATAAAGCCGGCGGCGTGGCTGTCGTCCACCATAACGAGGGCATCATATTCATCGGCCAGGTCGCAGATGCTCCTGAGGTCTGCCACGATGCCGTCCATGGAGAATACACCGTCTGTCGCGATCAGCCTGATGCGGCAGCCTTTTGCCTCTTCCAGCTTGGCGCGAAGGTCTTTCATATCGTTGTTCTTATAACGCAGGCGTTTGGCCTTGCACAGTCTGACACCGTCGATGATGCTTGCGTGGTTCAGTTCGTCGCTGATCACAGCATCCTCATCTGTGAGGAGCGTCTCGAACAGGCCGCCGTTGGCATCGAAGCAGGAGGAGTAAAGAATGGTATCGTCCGTGCCCAGGAATCTGCTGAGCTTCTCCTCCAGGTCCTTGTGGAGCTTCTGCGTGCCGCAGATGAAGCGCACGGAAGAAAGTCCGTAGCCGTAGGTGCCGTAGCTTTCCTTTGCGGCCTCGATAACATCCTTGTTATTTGCAAGGCCGAGATAGTTGTTTGCACACAGATTGATAACATTTCTGCCATCGTTCAGGCACACCTTCGCACCCTGAGGAGAAGTGATGACCTTCTCGTTTTTTGTCAGACCCTCTTTTTCGATGGTCTCGCAGGTCTCTTTGAAGTATGTAAGTGCAGTTTTCATGTCCGTCACCTTTCCTTAATGCAGTGTTGTCCAGTCCAGGATCACCTTGCCGCTTTTTCCGCTGTTCATGGCTTCAAAGCCCTTTTCGTAGTCTTTGATATCCATGCGATGGGTGATGATGTTGCTGATATCGAGCCCGCCTTGGAGCATGGCCGACATCTTATACCAAGTCTCATGCATCTGTCTGCCATAAATGCCCTTGATGATCAGACCGTTAAAGATGATCTTGGACCAGTCGAATTTGCTGTCACTTTTCAAGATGCCGAGGAGCGCGATCTTGCCGCCGTGGATCATGTGGTCGATCATGGTGTTCAGCGCGATCTCGCTGCCGGACATCTCAAGCCCTACATCGAAGCCCTCCCGGATCGAGAGGTTTTTCATGACTTCCGCTAAGCTTTCTTTCGTCGTGTTGACCGTATATTGGATCCCAAGTGTGTTCGCGAGCTTTAATCTTTCGTCGTTGATATCGGTGATCACCACGCGCCTTGCGCCCACATGCTTACACACGGCGGCGGCCATGATGCCGATCGGGCCTGCACCGGTGATCAGAACATCCTCGCCGGTCAGGTCAAAGGAAAGTGCGGTGTGTACTGCATTTCCAAAGGGGTCGAAGATCGCGTACATCTCTTCGGGGATGTCGTTTTCGCAGCCTCTGACATTTTCCTGCGGGATCACAAGATATTCTGCAAACGCGCCGTCGCGATCCACGCCCACGCCGACAGTATCCTTGCAAAGATGTCCGTTGCCTGCCAGACAGTTCCTGCATTTGCCGCAAACGATGTGTCCTTCGCCGGATACGATATCGCCGATCTTCCAGTTCGTGACATTGGCGCCGACCTCCACGATCTTGCCCACATATTCGTGGCCGATGACACGGGGCGTTCGGATCGTTTTCTGCGACCATTCATCCCAATTGTAGATGTGCAGGTCTGTTCCGCAGATCGCGGTCTTGTGGATCTTGATCTTGACATCGTTCACGCCGGTGGCGGGTTCGGGCACATCCTCGAACCACAGACCTCTTTCAGGATGTTTTTTTACAAGTGCTTTCATGACAGCCGCTCCTTTCAGATCTTGATGTTTTCCAGCTGCTGTATAAAAGAAAGTGCGGCCTGCGATACCTTTCTTTCATCGTTCAGCAAGTATCCTATGATATACGAATCTTCACTTTCAAAAGGCACGCTCACGATATCGCCCTTGTTCAGGGCGGAGGGCATGATGCCTGTTCCGATCGTATAGGCATCGGTGAGCATCAGAACATTCATGAGGGTGGCTCTGTCGCTGATCTCGATATGCTTTTCGATATATAAGGTATCCATCAGCTCTTCCGTGAAAAATGAGTTGTTGTGCTCACCCTGATCGTAGGAGACATAAGGGAAGTCCTTTAGCTTTGCTGTATCCAAAATGCTGCTTTCCGCCAGCGGATGGCCTTTGCGGAAGAATACATGGGGTCTGGCGTTCAAAAAAGATTTGAAGGATATCTTTTTCTTGCTGAGATACCGCTTCATGATCTCGTGGTCGCTGTCCTTGATCGCGATGATGCCGATGTCACAGAGCCCTGTCTCCACATCGTGGATCACATTGTATGTCTCGATCTCTCTGATCGAAAACCGATAGCTGTCACCGGCGACTCCTTTCAGGAAGTTGCCGAAGATATCCGCAACGAAATCATAGTGCTGTGTGGCGATGTAGAGCTTTTGCTGGATGCTCCTGTTTCTGTACCGTTCGTTGATGATCTCATCATTTTCGCAGATCTGCATTGCGTATTTTACGAACTCAGCGCCCTCGTCTGTCAGATAGACGCCGTTGCCTGCCCGTTCAAATATTTTGATGTTGAGCTCCTGCTCCAAGGCTTTTATGCTGATCGAAAGCGAAGACTGTGCAACGAAGAGCTGCTTTGCAGCTTCGTTGAATGAACCGGTCTTTGCGATCTCCAGCACATATTTGCATTGCTGTATCGTCATATACAGATCTCCTGTCTTTTTGTTTTCACTATTGTATCTCATTCAAAATCTCATATCCAATATATAATTTCTATCGTGCGCGTTCAGTATTTGGAAGCGCGCCCATATTTTGCGGATCGGATGGGACATCATGAAACTTCAAAATAGCAGTTGACAAACGAAGTTGCTGTGAGTATAATATTCAAGCAATATGCGGGAGTGCTGGAATGGTAGACAGGCACGTTTGAGGTGCGTGTGTCTTTGGCGTGTGGGTTCGAGTCCCATCTCCCGCACCAGAAGAGACGACTATTCTTTGGAATAGTCGTCTTTTTCAGTTTCTACGATCGATATCGGAGGATCATCTATGCAATATGCGACCTATACCTTAACAGGTGAACACCTGACACCTGCTGTGATCCGTGTGGGGGATCACGAGACACCTGTCTGGATGCAGCAACGGTGGGAAGAGGGGGGATTTGCCGGGTTTATCGTCCAAAACGGGTGCGGTCACTGCTGCGTGGCTATGGCTGCGCGGCTTCATGGTGTGATGATCGATCCTTATGAGGAGTTTCTTCATTGCAGAAAGCTCTGGGGCGAACCGAACGAAACGCAAGGGCCTTGGCTGTCTGCGAGCGGGGTGGTAAAGTCTCTGCAAGCATTGGGCGTTGCGGCAGAAGGTTTCGGTGTCAAACCTATGGGCGTAAAAAAAGCCATGGAAACGATCCTTGCGGCGCTCCATGGTGGGAAACAAGTTATTTTTACCTCTAACCCCGATGACGATCCCGAAAATCCTTTCTCCAAAGGCTACCATTGGGTCATGGCGGTGTCCATGCAGGAAGATGGCTCGGTACTGATCGCCAACAGTTCGGAGAAAGCTGCGGTCAACGGCATCCAGACTGTTCTGCCGGAAACGATCGAACGGGCTTTGTTCCGCGAGTCGACTGCGCCGGAAGATATGACTTGGGGCGAAGCGGACTGCATCCACGAGGGGAGCGGCTTCATCATCGTAGGATAAAGGTATATAAAATAGGAAATGACCTTTGATGCTTTGCACTTGCTCAGCGATCAAAGGTCATTTCCCAAATTCCTTGGGTTCCTTCATTTTCTTAACCTCACATTTCTACAGAATCAGATGCGGTACAGCCCAGTTTACTGTATTCCTTTGTACGGCATCTGCGGCCTCCCGTTTCTTTACACGATTGGCCTTTTCGGTTACGTGTACATTGGTATCACCCTTCCTTGACTATACTTTACCACAGGGGTACCTATTCTGCAAGATGGGATACTGTATAAATTTAAATGGCAAAAGTTGTGCCAAAGGGAGAAATGGTCCTTCTCCCATTGACGGAGCAAATAGGATCATGATATGATACCTATGTTGGGCGCCCTGATGCGCCCTATTTTTTATGGGGAAGTGAAGACCATGTGGGATGGAAAAATGAAAGCCGTGACCTTCAGCTACGACGACGGTGTCTGGCAAGATCGCCGTCTGGTGGAGCTTTTTGATAAATATGGGCTCAAGGCGACCTTCAACCTCAATTCCGGCCGTTTGGGGCGGGCTGAGGACTATGCCACCTATTTCGGCAGGACCATCTGTGTGGACACAGTGCGAGCCGATGAAATCAAGACCCTCTATGCGGGCCATGAAGTGGCGGCCCACACGCTGACCCATCCAAATCTGACCCGGTGTCCCGATGAGGAGATCGTCCGTCAGGTAGAGCAGGACAGACTGGCTCTTTCCGAACTGGTAGGCTACGAAGTGGTCGGCATGGCCTATCCCTGCGGCGGCGAGAACAATAACGACCATGTGGCTCGGATCATCCGTGAGGATACGGGCATACGATATGCCAGGACCATCACATCCACAGGCAGTTTCGAGCGTCCTCAAAACTACTTCCGTCTCGATCCCACATGCTACCATCTGGCTGACAGTACATCGCCCTACGGTATGAGCGCCAAGATGGATGGGCTGATGGAGCGGGCAGAGGCGTTTTTGCGCGCGGATAGTGGCCTGTTCTACATCTGGGGACACAGCTATGAATTCGACCTTTTCGATGGCGCTTGGGAGCGATTTGAGGCGTTTTGTGCCGCGATCTCAGGTAAGAGCGATGTCTTTTATGGCACAAACAGGGATATCTTGTTAAATTCTGATTGTAATTTTTGATCTCATGCGATACAATAGACGGAACAAATACATAAAATAGATGGAGGGATTCCATTTGGTTTATCAAAATGTTCTCGAAGCTCTGGGCAATACGCCCATGATCCGGCTCAACCGCATCGTCCCCGAGGGCTTTGCACAGGTGCTGGTCAAGTATGAAGGTGTCAACATCGGCGGCTCTATCAAGACCCGCACTGCTTATAATATGATCTGCGATGCAGAGAAGAAGGGCATCATCAAGCCTGATACGATCATCGTGGAGCCGACCTCCGGCAATCAGGGCATCGGTCTTGCGCTGGTCGGTGCAGTGCGCGGCTACAAGGTGCGGATCATCATGCCTGATTCTGTGTCTGAGGAGCGCCGCAAGCTCATCAAGTGCTATGGTGCGGAGCTGGTGCTGATCCATGATGCCGGCGATATCGGTGCGTGCATCAACGAATGTCTGGAGACTGCGCTGCGCATGGAGCGGGAAGACCCCAGAGTCTGGGTCCCCCAGCAGTTTGAAAATCCTGCCAACCCGCAGGTCCATGAGGATAAGACCGCAGTGGAGATCCTGGAGCAGGTGGATGGCCCCATCCATGGCTACTGCTCCGGCATCGGTACCGGCGGTACGATCTCCGGCATCGGTCGTACTTTGAAAAGCAAGAACCCCGATATGGAGATCTGGGCCGTTGAGCCCGAGAATGCCGCCATCCTTTCCGGCGGCAACATCGGCACGCACCTGCAGATGGGCATCGGTGACGGTCTGATCCCCGGCAATCTGGATCTGAAGATCTATAACAACATCGCGATCGTGACCGATGAAGAGGCGATCGAGACCACCAAGCGGCTCATCAAGAAGGAAGGTATCCTCTGCGGCATCTCTTCCGGCACCAATGTGGCGGCGGCTCTCCGTATGGCAAAGCTGCTGGGTCCCGGCAAGACGGTGGTCACGGTCCTGCCCGACACCGGCGAGCGCTATTTCAGCACACAGGTATTTGAAGACTAAATAAGAAGGCGGTCGTCAGACCGCCTTCTTTGCAATTGAAGTGGAAATACTTTTTTGACAGGGCAAAGCAAAACGCCCTTCGAAACGAAGGGCGTCAAACGCTATACGAACTTAGGCCAGCTTGTTGAGCTTCAGGGTGATGCTGCTCTTCTTGCGGGCAGCGGTATTCTTATGCAGAATTCCCTTCTTGACGGACACATCAATGGTCTTGACGGCAGTCTTGTAAGCGCTATCGGCCTGCTCGCGGTTGCCTTCAGCGATGGCAGCGTCGAACTTCTTCAGGTTGGTTTTCAGGATAGACTTAGCAGCTCTGTTCTTCTCGTTGCGAATAGCAGTACGCAGAACATCCTTCTTAGAAGACTTAATGTTGGGCATCGTTACACCTCCTCCAATAGCGTTACATGGGAATCCAATAAAACGACCTCATGCAGAAACATATTATAGCGAAAGGCATCCATAAAATCAAGTGCTATTTTTCTCTTTTTTTAAAAAATTTTCGAATACTTGCAAAATGTCGGGGAAGAATGCTCCTAAAAGCATGAAAGCAGGAGGTAGCATATGCCAAAATACACAGATCTGGCTGTAGAAGCGCGGGAACTTTGGCAGGAAGATGCAGGCGAAGCTACGAGATTACCGGGCGTCCGGGCCAGAGAGTGGTCCGGCAAGGGAGTCACCACGACAAAGGTGGAGATCCTGGATCAAAACGGCGTGCGGGCATTGGGGAAACCTGTGGGCAACTATGTGACGCTGGAGTGGAAGCGGGGGATGCTCCGGGAGCCTGCGGGCTTTTCTCACATGGCAGTGTCCCTTGGGCGGGAGCTGAGCCGCATGGTGCCGGGGAAAGGGCCCGTGCTGGTGGCAGGGCTCGGCAATAGTGCGGTCACACCGGATGCGGTAGGGCCAAGAGCCATGGAGCATCTGGTGGTCACGCGGCATCTGGCATCGAGTTTTCCACAGTTTCGCCCGGTCAGCGCCATCGCGCCGGGCGTGTTGGGGACGACCGGCCTTGAGAGCGTGGAGGTCGTGCGTGGGATCGTGGAGCGTTCCGGGCCCTGTTGTGTGGTGGTGGTCGATGCCTTGGCGTCCAGAGATCCCGGCCGGGTGTGTGCCACGGTCCAGCTCACAGACACCGGGATCACCCCCGGCTCCGGTGTTGGGAACCATCGGGGGGCATTCGATCGAAGGTCTCTGGGCGTGCCTGTGATCGCGGTGGGCGTACCGACCGTCGTGGAAGCGCAGACACTTTTGCAGGATGCATTAGAGGAAAATGGAACAAAAAAAGAAAAAATAGAAACAAAATGTGACAGAATGATGATCGTTACGCCGCGCGATATCGATGCCCGTGTGGATCGGCTGGCAAGACTGCTGGGCTATGGCATCAGCCTTGGGCTCCACCGCGGATTGTCGGTGGGGGACATCTCCTGCTTCGTCGGATAGGTTCAAAATAAAATCACCGACATAATTTTATGTAAACTGATTTTATCTTTGGATCTTCGGAAAAGTTTGGTTTCTCATTTGTGGATAACTGTGTGGATAATGTGAAAAACTCTGCATTGTCAATGGTTTGCTAACAGCTTCCACAGAGTTTTCCACAGGAAGGAAGCCACTTGTTTTGCCTTAAAAAGTCCGAAGCTGTTGGTTGACGGAACAGCATAAGACGAAGATCGTGCCGTATGATTCTTCCTTCGGCGGGAAATACTGAGAACACTGCCGGGACAACAAAATATCCCCCGGCTTGGAGGTAGTATGCAGTCAAAGGTAGAGATCTGCGGCGTCAACACATCCAAGCTCAAAACACTCAGACCTGAGGAGATGACGGAGCTCCTGCTCCGTGCCAAAGAGGGAGACAGGGAGGCCAGAGACAAGCTGGTGGAGGGCAATCTGCGGCTGGTGCTGTCGGTGACACAGCGGTTCATGGGCCGCGGAGAGAACCCGGATGACCTGTTTCAAGTGGGCTGCATCGGCCTTTTGAAGGCGGTGCAGAATTTTGATGCCACCAAAGAGGTGCGTTTTTCCACCTACGGTGTGCCCATGATCGCCGGTGAGATCCGGCGCTATCTCAGAGACAACAGCCCCATCCGTGTCAGCCGCTCCGTGCGGGATCTGGCCTATCGGATCCTGCAATGCAAGGAACAGCTCCTTTTGGAGATGGGACGGGAGCCTACCATGGAGCAGATCGCATCGAAGATGGAGCTGCCCCTCTCCGAGGTGGTCGATGCTATGGATGCTGTGGCGACGCCCATCTCCCTGTATGAGCCTGTGTATTCCGACGGCGGCGATCCCCTGACTGTGATGGATCAGGTGCGCGATACGAAAAACACCGACGAAAAGTGGGTGGAGCAGATCGCGCTGCGGGAGGCGATGACGAAGCTGGGGGAGCGGGAAAAGGAGATCCTGGCCATGCGCTTCCATGAGGGCAGGACCCAAATGGAGGTGGCAAAGAAGATCGGGATCTCGCAGGCGCAGGTATCCCGTCTTGAAAAGAATGCCCTCGGTGCGATCCGCAAGGCGATCTGCTGAGCATACCGCTCCATGGCGGCGCATAGAGATAGGAAAAAGGAGGCGCTGCCATGATGATGCGGTTTTCTCAGCTTCGCTGCAAGGAAGTGATCAACATCACCGATGGACGGCGGCTGGGATATGTATCGGATCTGGAGCTGGAGACGGAGAATGGCCGTATCCTGAGCCTGTTCGTACCATGTCCCGGCCGCTTTTTTGGGCTCTTCGGGAGCAACGGCCACTATCAGATCCCATGGTCCTGCATCCGAAAGATCGGGGACGATCTGATCCTGGTGGATGTGTGTCTGGACGAAGTCTGCTGCCGAAAGGAAAAAAGAGGCTTTTTTTCATAAAAAACCTGCAAAATATGAAAATAATGCTTGCAATGCAGGCACACATCTGGTAGAATATCTCAGGTGTGAGAAAAGCACAACTAAATCTAGACCACACACCCGAGGATCTGTCCGTCCGGTGCCGGCAACGGTGGAAGGGCCGAGATGATAGGGGTGGAGGTAAAAACAAAAGGAGAAATAAAACTATGGCAGTCGTATCCATGAAGCAGCTGCTGGAAGCCGGTGTCCACTTCGGTCACCAGACCCGCCGCTGGAACCCCAAGATGGCAACCTACATCTACACCGAGCGCAATGGTATCTACATCATTGACCTGCAGAAGACCGTGAAGAAGCTGGAGGAAGCTTATTCCTTCATCCGTGAGCTGGCCGCCAACGGCGAGAATGTCCTGTTCGTCGGCACCAAGAAGCAGGCTCAGGACGCTATCAAGGAAGAAGCCGAGCG
>JAFSHB010000066.1 GCA_017440525.1 Oscillospiraceae bacterium
CAGTACAGCGGCAATATCTACAAGGTCGTGGTCGATGAGATCGTGCTGGCAGATGCCTTCTGCGATGTGACCGTCACCGTTTACGATGGCGAGACCGTCCACGGCACCGCCACCGACTCCGTGGAGAGCTATGTGGCAAGAGCAGATCGCAGCGACTTGTATGAGACGATCATCAAGTTCGCCACCTCTGCGAAGGCTTACTTTGCCTGACCCTCTCAGTCAGCCCTTCGGGCTGCCAGCTCTCCCTGTTGCGGTGCCCGAAATTCTTTGCTCGCGATTCGCTTCGCAGAATTTCGACCGCGGCCACTCGCTCAGCTCCCTTCATCCGCCACAGGCGGCGGTCGCGTCGCTCCCCAAAGGGAGAGCCAAGGCCTTGCCTCCCCCTTTGGGGGAGGTGGCATCGCCGCAGGCGATGACGGAGAGGGCGTGCAGGCACTTTCCTAAGAGCTCGTAGGGGCGGGCGATGCCCGCCCCTACGAACACGAATGTACTGCCGACTATGCCGTAGGGCCGACCCGCGTGGTCGCCCGTGTACAGGCATGAGATCAGATACGACCCGTTTCTTCCTTCCGGGCGGGACAGTCCCCCCTCGGGCTGTCCCGCCCACCTTATTGCAAAAGGAGACACAGATATGAAACATATGAACAAACTGCTGTCTTTGGTATTGGCCATTGTCATGCTGCTGGGCGTTCTCCCCATTGGTTCAGCGGCAGAGGCCGAGATGACAGCAGCCACGCCTGCGGAAGAGGTGCAGCCCGTGATCGAGCTGGACTTCAGTACTGCCGGAAGCTGGGGACTCGATATCTCGGAATTTACTGAGGAACTGGACGGCTGGTCCTATGACGCAGAAAATTCCTATGATATGGAATTGGATTTTTACCGCTATGCTGTCGATCCTGAGCTGGCGTGGGATCACCGCTGCTTGCGAATCACACAGACGACAGCCGGTGGCCTTGCGATCTTGAACTTTACCGCACCTTTGTCCGGTACCTATAAAATGGAGTTGACCTACGGTCGCGGCAACAATGCCAGCAAAACTGAGGTAAAGGTAGGCGGCACAGCCACGAGCTTTGATGCGTATGCCCAATATGGAGCTGAGGCTTTGACTGTGACCACGGATAATGTGGTCCTCAAGGCCGGAAGCAACCCCATTACTTTCACCGGGAGCGGCTCGATGATCTTCATAAAGGAGATCAGGTTTACCCTTGTGGAAGCGGCTGAGCCGGAAGCCGCGGTGGTAGAGCTGGACTTTGATGCAGCGGCCTCGCAGGGGCGTTCTGTGGCGAACTTCACAGAGGAGAAGGATGGCTGGGCTTATGATGCGTCCGCCTCGTCCAATGTGACCCCGGCCTTTTTCTCCTATAAGAAAGATGAAGTCGCATGGGACTATTCCTGCCTGCGCTTCACTCAGACTGCTTTGGGCGGCCTTGCCGCAGTTCGTTTTACCGCGCCTGTTACCGGCATCTATGAGATGGAGCTGACCTACTGCACCGGCAACAGCGGCAATCAGACCGAGTTTATCGTTGGTGGTGTCACCACCTCCTATCATGCGTGGGCGCAGTGGGGCTCTGCTACAAAGACTGTCACTGCACAGGGCATCGCCTTGAACAAGGGCAGCAACCTGTTTACGGTCTCCTGTCCCAGCGGTACAGCCTCCTATATGATGATCAAGGAGGTCGTCTTTACGCTGGTGGAAGCCGCGGAAGTGGATCCTGCCGGCACGATCTGCCTCGATCTTGCCGCACAGGGCGCAAAGGATCAGAATGTCGGGAACTATACGCTGGAAAAGGACGGCTGGGCGTACGATCCTTCCAACTCCCATGATGTAACACCTGTGTTCTATAAGAATGACAAGTGGGACTATTACTGCCTGCGCTTTACCCAGAATGCTGTCGGCGGTGTCGGTGCCATTCAGTTCACGGCACCGGCCGCCGGTACCTATCAGATGGAGCTGACCTATTGCCGCGGCAACAACGGCAACAATACAGAAGTCACCGTAGGCGGTCAGACAGTCTCCTACTTTGGCTGGGGCAACTGGGGCGTAGAGCCGCAGACTGTGACAGCAAAGAATGTGCAGCTGAAAAAGGGCACCAATGTGCTGACGATCACCACGCCTGAGTCTTCGACCACGACACAGCTCCTGATGATCAAGGACATCACCTTCACCATGACCGGCAGTGTGGATCTGTCCTCCGAAGATGGCCTTGCCATCTCTCCCGACGACGCCGATGGCATCACCCTCCGTCTTTCCGGTAAGGATGCACATGGCAGGGCTATGGATCTGACCGATGCGGTCATCTCCTATGAGAGCATGGATCCTTCCATCGTTACCGTCAGCGATGACGGTGTGGTCATGCCGGTCTCCGAAGGCAGTACCTTGGTGAAGGCTGTTGTGACTATGACAGATGGTGCGGTCTATACCGCCGAAACATGGATCACTGTCAAGGATGGAAAAACAGCTTCTACTTACTACACAGAAGAGAAGCGGGAAGCGGCGCTCTACAATGCCTACAATACCGACTGGGGCAAGAGCAAGCGTATCCTCGCTGTGCGATACGCCAACTCTGTGGTGCAGAATCTGGATGCCTACTATGACATGATCACCATGGAAGGCCTGCCCCGTGCGGAGTCTGCCGGCATGAGCGAAGATCCCAAGTATCAGTACTGTCCCATGTGCGGCGTGGATCTGATCGCAGGCTATGGCAACTATGCATGGCTGACCGATCCTCTGAATGAGCCCTGGAAGATCATCTGTCCTCACTGCGACAGCCGTTTCCCCTCCAATGATTTTGCAAGCTATTATCAGTCGGGCCTCGATGCAAAGGGCGTGTTCCATCCGGAAAATGCCGATGATCGGTATCTGGTCAACGAGCTCTATCCCGAAAAGGGTGCGGGCTGGGGCGTGGACGACGGCTTTGGCTGGGATACCGGCGAGACCTATACCAACGCAGGCGGCGGCAAGAGCCCTCGTATCTATGCCTTTATTGCGGTCTATAACGGCATTGGCGTCTGGGGCGGACAGAATTCCGAGCGCTCTATCGATGATGCTCTGAACTACCTGCGCGATGCCTACCTCTATACAGGTGATGCCAAGTACGGTCGGGCCGGTGCGATCTTGATCGACCGTGTGGCGGATGCTTATGCCTCCATGAGCCTGACAGACCATGTCTATAAGAAGCCCCGCAATAAGATCAATTATCTGACAGTCTCCACACTTCCCGAGGGAACGATCCCCTACAGCAACAATCAGGGCACCTATTTCCAGGGTAAGATCCTGGGCTGCATCACAGAGTCCAATTTCCTTGCCAAGGATCTCCTGAAGGCTTACGACGCCTTCTATCCCATGTTTGACGACCCCGAGGTCATCGCCTACCTCAGCGCCAGAGCAGAGGAGCAGGGGCTGGTCGTGAACGGGGAGGATCCCAAGGATACTCCCATGGAATTGCGTGAGAACGGCATCAACGGTCTCGTGCATGAGATCTCCGAGGGTGTCCGCAACCGCGATATATGGGGCAACTTCGGCTTGGCTGAGTCCACCATGGCGCTGGCTGCCATCATCCTCGACAGCGATGAGCAGCTTTCCGAGCCTGTGGATGAGCCCCTCAATATGAATACCGGTGAGCGCCGCAGGATGAACACCCATGAGATGATCGCATGGCTGGTGGAAGTGGGCACCCATGCACATAGCAATATGCTCGATGAGATCATCAAGTCCATCTCCCGTGATGGCTTCGGTGATGAGGTCTCGCCCCAGTACCATCTGACATGGCTGCGGAATTTTATCGACTTTGCCGATGCTGTGGATGGCTATACCGGGTATCCCGGTGTGGATCTGTACCGCAACCCCAGATTCATCAAAATGCTCACCGGCGCACTGGCGATCACGGCAGGCGGCAATACCACCCTGCAAAACGGTGATTCCGGCACAGCGGGCGGTATCCGCATCTACCTCGACCAGAATGCGATCGTCCGTGCCTTCCAGGCCACCGGAAGACCGGAATTGGCACAGGCACTGTATTTCCTCAATGGCAATAAGTCTGCAGGTATCGTGGGCGATATGTTCGATGCCGATGCGGACCGTGTGGCGGAAAAGGTGCAGGCGGTGATCGACACCTACGGCCCGTATGATATCAACAAGAGCGTCCTGCTTGCCGGCTACGGTCAGGCTCTGCTGAAATACGGTACGGGTGCCGCAAAGAATCAGGGCCTCTATGGCATCTGGTTCGGTCGTCTGGCCGGCGGTCACGGCAACCGCAATGCGCTGGATCTGAGCCTCTTTGCCTATGGCTTGAACTTTGCGCCCGCTTTCGGTTATCCCCAGGCGGCAAACAGCTCCGTGGAAAGAACGGTCTGGGAGCGCGGCACGATCTCCCGTAATACGGTTTTGATCGACGACCGTTCTCAGAAGAATTATGCCTATTATGAGCAGTTCCCCAACACCGATCCGTATCACTTTGACGATGCAGGCTATGTGAAGGTCATGGATGCGGAGGCTGTCAAAGCCTACGACGGTCTGGCGGATGAGTACCGCCGTACCATGGTCATGGTGCAGGGCGATGACGATGCCTACTATGCCGTAGACTTTTTCCGTGTTGCAGGCGGATCGACCCACCTGTACAGCTTCCATGCTGCGGCAGAGGAGTATCCTGTCAGCGATGGTGTCGAGACTGTCGCACAGGAGCGCGGCACCTATGCGGGTGTGGATGTGGCTTACGGCACAAATGTGGAAAATGGCTACAGCTTCCTGTACGATGTGGAAACGGACAGATCTCCTGCCAATAACTTCTATCTGGACTATACCATCGTCGATCACCGCAATGTGCTCAAGGACGCGAGCGGTCTGCATTTGCGTCTGAATATGCTCTCTACCGAGGATGAGCCCTTCACCGAAGTCACCTTCGCCAAGGGCAGCCCGCCTGATAAGGGCGGTAACCCTGACTACTATCCCTATTCACTGATCCGCAAAAATGGCAATGACGATCTGTTCACTGCGGTCTATGAGCCCTATCGCACCACTCGTTATCTGGATACCATGGAGCTGGTGGATGTGACGGTCAAGAGCGGCACTATGGCCTCCGATGACCGTGCCGCCGCCGTCAAGGTCACAAGGACAGACGGCAAGGTGGAGTACATCGTCTACTGCACCAACTATGATGTGGTCCTGTGCGTGGATGACCGCTTTGCGTTCTCCGGCTTCGTGGGTGTGGTGACCTATGAGACCGACGCGGATCCTTCGCCTATCTACCGCTACGGTATGGACGCCACGGTCGTGGCAGGACCTTTGCAGGAGCATGGCGCGGTCGTCGGCACAGTCCAAGACTTCACCCGCACACTTTCCTTTGAGAATACGCTGTATGTAACTGCAGAGCAAGCGGTGGAAGCGAAGGACCTGATCGGCCGTGTGATCTATGTCGAGAACGATGGCACGGAAAATGGTGCATACACCATCATGGATGCCACAGAAGAAAACGGCGTGATCGCGCTGGATCTTGGCGACCAGAGCATGGTGCGTGCCTTGGTCGATCCTGCGGACAGCAGCGGCGGCTATATCTACAATATCGCCGAGGGGCAGTCCTACAGGATCCCCATGTCTGCCACGATAAAGGTCTGTACACATACGCAAACAGAGCCGATCGCCGCAGTCGAGCCTACTTGTACCGAAAGCGGTCTGACTGCGGGTGAACGCTGTGCTGTCTGTAAGGAGATCCTGACCCCGCAGACCGAAGTTCCTGCTGCGGGACATACGGAGGTCATCGACTCTGCGGTAGCACCTGACTGTACCAACACCGGCAAGACAGAGGGCAAGCACTGCTCTGTCTGTAAAGAAGTTTTGACTGCACAGGAAGTCCTACCTGCCACCGGTCATGTGAAGACCTCTACATCCTATCAGAATCAGGGAGATGGCACACACCACAAGGTCCTGACTTGCACGACCTGCCGTGAGGTCGTATCCAGAACGACGGTCAGCTGCAGCGATAAGAATAAAGATGGCAAGTGTGATGCCTGCAGGGCGAACATGATCTGTGAGCACACCGAGACTACCACAGCCACCGTCTCCAACGGCGATAAGACCCACACCACCACCGTCACCTGCCAGTGCGGCGAAGTGATCGAGACCGTTACCGTTGCCTGCACTGATGCCGACAAGGATACCCTGTGTGATGACTGCGGCGCTGCTGTCGTCACCATCAAGAAGTTCTCCATTGCCGGCTCCAACATGACCTTGGGCAACGAGCTGGAAGTCAACTTCCTGTTCCTGAAGAAAAACCTGACCGGCACCGACAATGTGGCGATCGTC
>JAFSHB010000067.1 GCA_017440525.1 Oscillospiraceae bacterium
AGGCAGTATAGACCTCGGAGACTTCCTTGCCGTCTGCATCCACGACCACCACTTCGATAGCATCTGCCATCTCCTTGGCGGCAACGGACTGGCTCACGAAGCTGTAGGTGCTGTTGTACTTGTTGAAGCTCGCTTCCACGGTCTCGCCCTTATGGGTAATGAGAGCCTTGTAGCCGTCCTTCAGATCGGCAGTATCCACCATGAAGTTCAGCTTCAGCTCGTTGCCCAGGGTCATGTTGGAGCCGACGAAGACGAACTTGCCGACAGGTGCAGCAGTCTTGGAAACTGTGCCGCAGGCAGGGCAGACGGTCTCGATCATACCGTCCACCTCATAGTTCACAGCCTTGCTGTGGTTACACTTGGAAGCCTCATAGGCAGATCCGGTATAGCTGACCACATAGATCACGAAGTCCATCTCACCCATGACTTCCCCATCCTGAATAGCCTTGACCGTTACGGGATAGCGGCCTGTCTGGGTACGGGAGGGCGTCCATGTGATCGTACCGGTCCTGCTGTCGATCTTGGCAGTGGTGGGCAGGCCCTCGACCTCATAGGCCGCACCGGAGCCGACAACACCGGCAGTCAGCTCCAGCTTATTGCCGACCTTGACCACCGTATCGGGAGTATAGGTGAAGAGGCTTCCCACATCAAAGGATGCAGACAGGGGGATGGAGAAAGTCTGACCCTCCGCGATATTGTGGACATACCCAAGCTCCATATGGAACTCATCCACAAATTCTCTTATGAGGCACAGATGCTTCAGATCCAAAACAGCCGTCTTTCCACTGACCTCAGCACCATAGATACGGTAGACCGCATTTTCCACGCCGTCATTGTTGATGTAGATGAAGTGGTCTTTGAGCACATCGGCAGAGACCGGCCGATCCAGCTCTACGGTGATATAGTAGCTCTCATTGGGATCCTTCGTCAGACCATGCGTGAAGTCCACGACCTTGCCCGTGACAGAAGGCATGGCATCTTCGATCACATCTGCTACACGCTTGGCCTCATTGCCCCATGCATAGACGAGCACACCATCCTCATAGCTGCACACGCCCGTGAAGCCGCAGAAGAGGAACTTGCCGTCCACCTCATAGGTACAGTTGGGGTTCGTTGCATACACGATATAGTCCACTCGACCAGAGGTCAGAGTGACCTTGACAGCCGCCGCCCTGTCATGGACAGCTTCCGCACCTTCGACCAGCATCACATCCACCAGCTCTGTCTTTGCAACATAGCTGTTCCCCTGATAGGGCTCGATCACGGTGGTGAACAGGGTATCCATGCCCACATCGCCGCTGCGGCGGGCCAGCAGATACTCGATATGGTCAGGGTTGGTGCCATTCTGAGGTGGGATACCGTTGGCCAGTGCCACTTCGGTCATAGGCTCTTCGGACATCATGGTGAGCTTCAGATGGATACCGGCTGTAGTATTGAGCTGATGTCTCAGATCCTCGATCGCCCAGTCCACAGAGAAGGTGGTCTCAGGCTCGGCATCACGGTAGACATCATTGAGCCAGCTATAGCCGCTGCCCTGATTGAGGTCGGCCTCTGCTTTGCCGGAGATCTGCCAGTCACCGTAGGGGATATCAGGACCTGCATAGGTGCCCATAGGCTGATGCTCAAGTGTCAGACCCTCTGTCTTGGGGTCGATGCGGGTCACACCGTGGAAGGAATAGACATGCTCCTCGCCTCCAAGGACACGGAAGAAGTCCACACCGTAGTGGACGCCATCACCGTTGTCCACGGCTACCAGCGTTCTGCGGTAGATATCCGTCTCTTCATAGGCGCGGGAGCCATCGATATCCATGACCTTGGCCTTGCCGTCATCGGCAAAGTGCAGGGGGAATCCGGCTTCGGGCATATATGCCTGACCTTTATCGTTGACCACGACAGTATTGTTCGAGACCGTATTATTGATCCACTGCATACGCATGGGGTCGGTAGCCTGCACGACCAGAGGATAACCCATGGAGGAGGAAAGGGTCAGACCAAAGGCCTCCACATCCAGATTCAAGGTCTCCAGCTGTGCATGGGCAACGTCCGTATAGCCGAAGCCCATCCAGTAGTCCGAGAATTCATGGGCGTTGGTTCCCTTACCAAGGTAACGGGCAGGGCCTTCGCGCAGGATGGCGATACCATAGCCGCAGAGCATATCGGAGCTGCTGAAGTCCCATTCGCCGTCCTGCATCACGATCTGCTTGATCTTGGAACGGACACCGTCCTCGGGATCCCTGGTGAAGATATCGCCGTGGAGCCCATCGATCTTATTGCCGTTGGCGGCATAGATGGCGCGGGCCAGCTCGCGGTTGCCGGTGGCAAGGAAGGCCGTCATCATCTCATCGAGATTCACGGTACTGCCGCCGCCCTGCACAGAGCCGCCCTCATGGATGGCGGGCGCCATCCTGCCGCACAGGGTGATGCGCATAGCACCGAGATACATATTGACGAACTTGGAATTATTCCAGAGGTCATAGTCCTCCATGTCTTCCAAGGCGTCCGCAACATCGAGAAGATAGCCGCACCACAGAGAGTTGTAGGTGAGCGACCCTTCGTCACCGAAGCCGTCGCGGGAGACATTTTCCATGATGCGGCGCATGACATCGCCGCCTTCATTGGTGTAGTCATAGCCGGAGCCGTAGACCTTCTGGGCGTGCCAGAGCCACTGCATCATCTCGGATGTGATGGGCTCACGGTCGATGGTGGCGGCGGCATAGGCAACACCGGCTTCGGACATGCCGAAGTTGCCGTCGATCCAATAGGTAGAAGCAGCACGGTAGATCTCCATCAGGATGCCCTGCTCCGCATGGTCGCGCAGATAGTCCGGTGTGATGGTCTCGGGATCGACGCCCCGCTCAGAGGCTCTTACCCGCAGATATTCGATCACATCAGGGTTCGAGGCAGCAGGCCAGAACACATCCACAGCCTTGGCAAGGATGCCAGACATGATGCCATCCCATGTGATTCCGATAAACTTACCGTGACCGGAGCCGCCGTCAGCAGAGTTGTAGCTCTCCCAGTCGTACTGATAGCAGTCGTACTCGGGGTAGATGTCTGCCAGTCTGTTCACCAAGATCGCGCCGGCAGAGCCGTACTTTTCATCTCCGGTATAGAGATAAGCATCCATCAATGCCGGCAGAATGGTATCCAGACAATGGGGAGAACTCATGGTAAAGTATGTATTGCCCAGATAGTGGGTGATATAGGTGCGGGTCGTGCCGGTGCCGGTATCATAGCCCCAGCCGTCATCCACGCCCCAGCCCTCGCCCATCTCGGGATAGAGCTCATTGACCAGCAGGCTCTTATCTGCCAGCTCCTCATGGAAGCGGCCATCCTCACCGAGACCCGATTCAAAATAAGCACCGAAGTCATTGGAGGGGAAATCACGCTTACACAGGGGGCAAGTCACCTTCCAGGGGTTCTTGATCGGGTCGATGATCCAGGGATACGCACCGTAGCGGCCCACCAGATCCTCACCGCAGTAGTCACAGTAGCGATAGTTGTTATCGCCCTTGAAGGCCACACGGGTCGTTCTGGGGAAGGTATCGTAGATCCACATATCATAGATGGCATCGAGGTTCTCCACATAGTAGTCTGCCTTCTTGACTGCGGCTTCCTTCTCATTCCACGCCCATGTGTATTTCAGGACATTTTCCTGCGCGATGGCCCGCTCCTCGTAGGTATAGACCGTCGGCGCAGTCTTGCCCTCTGTGACCATGAGCCACATGGTGGCTTCCACGATGCGGTCGCCCTCTGTCAAGGTGGCTGTGATCAGGGCAGAGCCCTCTTTTCCGGTCAGGGTCACGATGCCGACTTCCGATACAGAGGCGACGGCGGGATCGGCACACGCATAGGTGATGGAGATCCCTTCGGGGATGCTCTCCATGGCATTGCCGCCGCGGTCGTAGGTCACGACCTGCAGGGCAAAGGGTGCTGCGTCAGGCTTGACAGTGGTGCTCTCCGCAGTCAGTGCGGCGGAGATGAACGAACCTGCCTTGACGGTCACGGTCAGGGTACGGGAGAAGTGCTCTCCCAGCATCTCACCTTCCACAGTGATCTGAGCAGTTCCCTCCGACACAGCGCGAAGAGTCGTGCCGCTCACCATGACCACGCGGGTATTGGAGCTCGTTACTGTATAGAAGTTGGTGTAATCGGGAGCCTGCGCCTCCTGCAGGAGCTTCACGGGGAGGCTGTTGGCATCTTCGGCAGACACAGCCAGCTCCACAGCTTCACCGACCACCAGCTCCTGCTTTGCCTGGATCTCAAGCTCCACAGGCGCGGGAGCGGATGTGGGATAGAAATAGGCTCTGCCCAGCATCAGGAGCGCCTCCATGGTGGAGACGACACGCAAACGGTGGACACCTGCCGTCAGATAGATCGCATTCATCACGCCGCCTGCACCGCCGTTGGAATTGGCACTGCGGCTGTCCATGATGCCGATAAAGCTGTCATCCACGAATACATTGCAGATACTGCCTGCATCCTTCAACTGCTTGGCCTGTACCGTAGGCTGATACCAGCCGGATGTTTTGATCGTAAAGTCGATGGTGAGCGCAGCTTCTGCCGGGACTTTGAACCGCAGGCCCTGGGCATCGAAAAGCATGCCCTCGCCGCCATTGTAAGTCTCTTCTGTCACCAGCATATAACCGTCACGGGCAAGGGTGGCCTCAAACAGATCCAGCACACGGCCCGCGGCCAGCTGGATGAACACAGCCTCACCGGGCAGTTCTGCATTGTCCACCACCTCGATCGTGTGCGTATCCATGATCGGCATACGCATGACGCCTGCTGTGGCGGTAACAGTCACCTTACCGGGCTTCAGACCGGTAAGACGGCCTGTTTCGGAGATGACCGCGACAGTCTCATCATCCACAGACCACGCGATCGGGAACTTCGTCATATCAGCCGCCGCACCGGAGGCTTTCACACCGGAAACAGTCAGCTGCATGGAATTGTCGGTGCCGAGGAAGTCCACCGCGGAGGCGACCTCGATCCCCTCCAGATCCGTATCATCGGTCACAGTCAAAGTCACAGAGGCGGAGGCACTGACACCGTCTACCACAGTATAGACTGTGACGACTGCTGTGCCTTCTGCCACACAGGTCACATCACCTGTGGTCTGATCCACGACAGCCACAGAGCGGTCGGAGGTCGTAAAGTAGACTGCGCCGTATGCCCGCAGGTATTTTTCCGCAAGCTGTGTCTGTCCCACAGTCATACCGGAAACTTCGCCCACGGCCTTTTCGCCCTGCTTCAAGGTCACAGCACGCAGGCCGTCCAGCAGGTAGGAGACATACTCGACCTCGCGCTTCTCCACCACTGTCACAGGCACGGTAAAGCGCACCGAACCGCCGGAGACGGTGATGACTGCGCTGCCGAGGCTCTTACCATAGATGACAAGATCCCCATCCGCATCAAAGGCGGCTGTGGCAACATCGGTGTTGTCAGATACGGCAGTCAGACCGCTCACATCCTCGTCAAAGGCCAGATAGGTCTCACGGACAGGCACATACTGTGCGCCGCCCTGCTCCACCTGTCTCATACCCATAGGAGTCAAGATCAGGGCTCTGAGCTGCATCGTGCCATCGACCGTCACAGTATTGCTGCCCTTGGACAGCTCCACCGTACCGAGACTGCGCTTGACAGCAGCCTCCGTACCGGCGGCGGAAAGGCCCTTGCGGATATCCGTCCCATTGACGGAGATATCTGCCTGACCACTGCCCTGCAGGTATTCCACCGTCAGATTGTAAAGGCCGGACGCCGGGATATCCACGATCAGTTCGACCTTGCCATCCACACCGAGACCATACTTGGCATCGGTACCGTTGACTGTCACGCTGCCCTCAGTCTTTGCCAGAGACCAGCGTGTGTTATCCTCCAGCCATGCCAAAGCATCGGCATCGGAGGTGGTGATGTTCCTGATACCTTCCGCAGCTTCGGAGAGCGTGTCCCACCAAGGCTGCTCGACTGCACGGTCGGCAAAGGTCATAAAGTCGATCTTGGCAGCGCTCCCGCGCAGTTCATCGACGGAGCCCGCAAAGGACCCGACACGAACAGGAACGACACAAAGTACTTCCTCGCCATTGAGAATGGAGATCTCCGCTGTTCCCTCCGTGATGCCGCTGACCGTCAGCACACCGCCGGCAGACAGAGATGCCGTGGCGATCAGATCGTTGCTCACTGCTGCCGTAAGACCGCCAAAGGCCGTATTGTAAGGCAGATAGGTGGACTTCAGATCGATGGAAGCCGTCAGATACTCCTGCACCTGCACACCACTCAGCGGCGTGAACGCCATCTCCACCAGCGGCACATTGCTTCGTCCGCCGGTACCAAGGTTATTGTAGGAGAAGATGGAGTCGATCACGACCGTGTTCTCCCCCGCCTTCAGATAGGCCGCGCCCATATTGTGGGTGGCCACCAGATATTTGCCGACCATGGCATAGTCGTAGAAGATCTCTTCGCCGTTGACATAGACTGCCACACGGTCACCGCCGGAGGAGCCGCCCTCGATGGTATTGCCCGCCTGAGGCCATGCGCTCTCCATCAGGAAAGAGCTCAGATCCACCTGATACCAACCGGCTACATCTGCTTCCACAGTCAGTGCCAGTTTGCTGCGCTCTGGATAGTCGCCGGTACCGTGGTAGTAGCAGTACATACAAAGGCCCCAGGGGATGTCATCTTGTCCGTTGAGATAAAGTCTCTTGAAATAGTGCTTGAAGCCGGAGATATCCTCATCGATCGTCCAGCCGTAGGTCTCCTTGGCCCATGCGATCATAGCATCGTAGGCCGCCTGCTCTGCGGCGGAGGTGGTATCCGTGCCGCGGTCGAGACCGATGTACTTGGTATTTTCATTGACCGCCGTGCGCAGATCTGCCCAGAAGGGCTGCTGCTGGGCGTTCTTCGCGAAGTCCTTGAAATCAAGGGTGATGGTATCGGGGATCAGCTTGCCCATAGAGCCATCGCAGTTTTCACAGATGCCATCCTGATCTGCATCCGTACAGTCGGCGGCATAGGACTTGCTCACAAGGCCGCAGCCCTCGCAGGTCTCCTCCACCAGATGGGTGCCGTTGCCGTAGGCAAAGCACACATCTTCATAGTATCTATGGGCGCAGTCACCGATAACGCCGCCGCAGATATCGCAGACGCCGTCTTCCCTTTCATCCACACAGGCGTCCGTCACGGTGGAGACCGTGCCCTTGCACACATTACAAGTCACCTTGGTCGTGTGGGTCTTATCGTTATTGTAGGTGAGCTTGGTGGTCTGCTCGCCCTTGTGCCTGCAGCTTCCGATCTTACCGGCACAGATATCGCACTTGCCGTCTTCATCCGCATCGGTACAGTCCACGGCTGTCTCAGAGACTTGCGCCTTGCACTGCTCACAGGTGACCGTCACAGTATGGGTCTTATCTCCATTGTAGGCCGTTTTTGCGCTGGTCTCGCCGTCATGCTCACAAGGCTTGAGAGAGCCATTGCAGATATCGCAGATCTCGTCGGCGTTATCATCGACGCAGTTCTCTGCCTTGGAGAGCACCATGCTCTTGAGGTTCAGATTGGTGCGGCTGCCGAAGCCGGAGATATTGGCATAGTTGCTCACCAGCTCGATGGCGAGGTCGTTGCTCCCCTTCTCCAGCCAGACACGCTCGATCGTATGCTCCACCAAGCCCTGCCCCTTGGCCACTTCACTGTTGTCCAGCATCAGTTCTCCGTTGACTGAGACATCGATGGAAGCGCCGCCGGGGTAGATATTCTCATCATTGGGATTATCGGACGCGGCATTATCCTGCCTGGAGATGGCCATGGTCAGGTCGTAGAAGCCGCTCTCCGGCACTTCCACAGACCAGACGAAATTACTGCTGTCACCGCCGCCGATGGCATAGGTGTGCATGGAGATGCCCCACGCGATACCGTCGTCAGCGCACAGATAGGCACGGCGTCCGTCTGTCTTGTTGTTCCTCTCCCATTCAGACATGGTGAAGTTCCAGCACGCATTCTCAGACAACCACTGCAGCATATCTTCATAGGCCGCCAGCTCCGTGTCTGTCACTTGTCTGTTTCGGAACGAACCGATCCTTCTCGTCTCGTAGCCGTTGGCAGTCAGGATGTAGGCAAGATCCTGCCACCAATCCTGCTTTGCTGCCGCTTTGGCAAATGCCTTGAAGTCCAGTTCTGCCACGACGCGGGTAGCATCTGCCTCTACCACAGCACCGCAGTCATCGCAGACCACCTTGGTGGTGTGTGTCCCATTATAGTTGGATGCCAACACCTCCGTAACAGCCTCATGAGAACATCCCGCCGCTGATACGGTCACAGCAGGGATCATCCCCAGAAGCATGACCAATGTCAGCGTCATGGAAAGCACTCTTTTCAATACCGCCTTCTTCATGGAGCGTACCTCATTTCATTTCATCTCTGAGCCTACACAGGCTACCTCCATTTTACAAAAGAACCTTCAATTTTACCATTGCAAAATGAGCACAGAATATGGTAAAATGCGACTATATTGCAAAGGCGGTGACGATCATGGGAAAACGCTTCCAATTTTTGATGAATCCGGAGCTTCAGGATATTCGGCCGATCTTCGCCGGAGCCGCCAAGCTCCAGCCTTCTGAGGTCGTCGGTCCCATCCGTTCGGACAGCACCTCTCTGTACTATGTCCTTTCCGGACAGGGCACGCTTTATTTTGAAGAAAACGAAATGTCCGTCCATGCAGGTGAGGCGTTCCTCCTGACACCGGGACAGACTGCATCATGGAAAGCAGATACGGCAGTTCCCTGGGAATACCAGTGGGTGGGCTTCACCGGCACACTCTCTCACCGTTTCGCAGAGCTTCCAACTGTATTCCAAGTGCCGGAGCAAGTGTTCTCCCCTCTGGAGGATCTCAGCGCCATGAACACCCACACGGAATATCTGCTGGCCAGCGAGCTTTTCAAGCTTTTTTATCTTCTGCTGGAGCCTAAGCGGGAAAAGCGGAGCTATGTGCAGCAGATCGCAGATCACATCCAGGCATCCTATATGCAAAAGCTGTCGGTGGAGGAGCTGGCAAAGCAGTTCCGCATGGACCGCTCCTACCTGAACCGCCAATTCAAAAAGGCGACGGGACTCAGCATCAAGGAGTACATCACAAAGGTCCGCCTCGACCGGGCAGTCTGGCATCTGGCCCGCGGGTATTCTGTCAAAGAAATTGCCACGCTCTGCGGTTTCAATGATGTCTCCAACTTCTCCCGGGCTTTCAAGCAGCACCACAGCGGCAATATGAGCCCCCAGCAATGGAAGGCTCACATCGCCACTGTCCACCGGGAGAACGCGCTCCTCACCAGCAAGAACAGAGCAAAAAAGGGCTGACGCGCTGCGTCAGCCCTTTTGGTCATCCTGCCTTCTCCGCGAAGGAATTATCTACAAGTTCGGAGAATGTCACACGAGCCTCCAGCTCTCCGGCCTCCTCCATCACATCCATCAAGCGTTCCAAGGCTTCCTCCTTCATCACAGGCACCTCGTTCCATGCACCGATGGCACGGTAGCGGGCGGAGACCTTCTCCAGCACCTCCACATCCGTATCGGGGAACTGATCGGCGATCGCCTCTGCCACCTCCCGATCCGTATGCGCCTGCACCCACTTCTGCCCCTTGGCGATGGCATTGGTGAACTTCTGCACCACATCTGCATGGTCTTTCAGATAGTCGCCGGAAGCAAAGTAGGCTGTGTAGGGGATCTCGCCGCTCTCCTGTCCGATGGAGCATAGCACATAGCCCTGCCCTGCCAGCTCTACCTCTGTGGCAGTCGGCTCAAACAAGGCCACATAGTCGCCGTTGCCGCCGGTGAATGCGCCTGCCATCATATTGAACTGGACGGAAGTATCCACCACAGCATCCTCATGGGGGATGACGCCGTTTTTCTTCATCACATACTCCAGCGTCATCTCCGGCACGCCGCCCTTTCTGCCGCCAATGATCGTCTTTCCCCTCAGGTTTTCCCACGAAAACGCCTCGTCGGTACGGCCTACCAAAAATGCACCGTCACAATTGGTCAACTGGGCGAATACTTTTGGGGCGTTCTCCCTGCCCTCCAGATGGACATAGATACAGGCCTCCGGCCCGGCCAGACCGATCTGGACCTCGTCGGTCAGAACGGAGGTCATGACCTTATCGGCGCCTCCGCCGTTGAGCAGCTCCACAGAAAGCCCTTCTTCCTCAAAGAACCCCTGCGACATGGCCGCATACTGAGGCGCATAGAACACGGAATGCGCGACCTCGCTGACCTTGACGGTAACGAGTCCGTCTGACTTATCAGAACAGCCCGCCAGCAGTCCGACCATCAAGATCAGCGCAAAGAGAAGTGCTAAGATTCTTTTCATGATGAGACCCCCAAATGTTTTTTTAATACTTTTTCAAGCAAAAGTATCCCCTGATACATACCTGCCGCTGCCAATGCCAGCAGCAGGACCGTGGCCATGACCAGATCCATCTTGAATACCTGTGAGCCGTAGACGATCAGATAGCCGAGCCCTGCACGCGAGACGAGGAACTCGCCCATGATCACACCGACCCAGCTGAGCCCCACATTGACCTTCAAAGCATTGACGATCGTGGTGAAGTTGGCCGGGATGACCACCTTGAACAGGATCTGCCGTTTGTTTGCCCCAAGGCTCCGCAGCAGCCGCAGCTTCCCCACATCCGTGGACATGAAGCCGTTGTGGATCTCCAAAATGGTAACGATCAGCGAGATCGCAAGGGTCATGGCGATGATCGCACCGGGTCCTGCACCCATCCAGACGATAAAAACAGGTCCCAGCGCTGTCTTAGGCAGAGAGTTCAATACCACGAGATACGGATCGAACACGCGGTAGAGCGTCGGACTGAGCCAGAGCCCCACCGCCACCAAGGCACCCGCTATGGTGCCAAGCAGAAAGCCGACCACGGTCTCAAGGCAGGATGTACCAAGATGCAGCCATAGCTCTCCGCTCGTATAGAGATCTTTCAATGTACCAAGGATGCGGCTCGGAGCGCTGAGGATGAAGGCATCGATCCACCCGAGCCGCGCCGCTGCCTCCCAGAGCACAAAAAATGCTGCCAGCAGACCGACCCGCGCGGTCCACACAAGGTATTTCATATGCTTGACACGGCGGAGATATTCCGCCCGATGCAAAGAAACTTCAAGACCCAACCAGATCCAACTCCTTCCATATCTCATTGAAGTATCTATGGAACAGAGGATGGTCTCTGCGTTCCATGGGACTTAGCCCCCGGAGCTCCGTCAGATCGTGGATGCTCCTGACCCGCCCCGGTCTTGCAGAGAGCACCACCACCCGATCGGACATACTGATGGCCTCCGAGATATCGTGAGTCACCAGCAGCGCAGTCTTGCCCTCATGACGGATGATCGAATGGATGTCATCGGACACGGTGAGCCGTGTCTGATAATCGAGTGCCGAAAAGGGCTCATCCAAAAGCAGCAACCCCGGATCTGTAGCCAGTGTGCGGATCAGCGCACACCGCTGGCGCATGCCGCCGGAGAGCTGAGAGGGCAAGCTCTTTTTAAAATCAGAAAGACCGTATCTTTGCAGCAGTTCCTGGATCCGCTGCAGCTCGGAAGGATTCTTTTTCTTCTGTATCTCAAGCCCGATGGTCACATTGCCCCAGATGGTGCGCCATGGGACCAGCTGATCCTTTTGCGGCATATAGCCGATTCGGTCTGTCGTCCCATCCACCGGGATCCCATCAAGGAGCACACGGCCTCCTGTGGGCGTCTCCAAGCCCGCAAGGATATTTAGAAGCGTCGATTTCCCACAGCCGGAAGGACCGACGATACTGACAAAGCTGCCCGCATCGACATCAAAGGAAACATCTGCAAGGGCATGCACTTCCCCGTCGGCAGATTGGAAGGTCTTTTGCAGGTTTTCAAAACGGACGGTCACATTCGTCCCCCCTTGTTCCACCGAATAAAATATCGGCTCACCTCAGTTTATGGTGGAGCCGAATTTTGGTGCAAAAAAAGCGTCCATGAGTTTACATAAACTCATGGACGCCCATTATCGTCAACCTATGGTTTTGATATAGTCCTTCAATCGTCTCTTAAAGCGGTCAAGGCATTGGTCAGAACGGAAGAACTCCAAAAATTCCTCTGTGGTGTACCAATAGTAGTCGGAGTTCTCTTCCGCAACGAGCCGAACAGCATCTTTATCCATATCTGTCACACACAGATAGCCCTCGTAGATGGCTTGAGAACGCTCATCCACATAGCGGCCTGTTTCGGTCAGATCCTCACAAACGATCCCTGTCTCCTCAAACAGCTCCCGTTTGGCGCAGGTCAACGCATCCTCGCCCTGCATGGCACAGCCGCCCACACCGATCTCCAGGATATTGGGATAGGCCTCCTTCTGCGCGGAGCGGCGAAGGATCAGGAAATCACCGTCGGTATGGCGCACGACCACACAGCTGACCAGATGGAAGCTCCCCTCCGGGATCGCTTCCCCGCGCTTGACGGTCCAGCCAGTCTTATGTCCGTGACGATCATAGGCATCCCAGAGCTCCACAACTACCGCTCCTTCCGAAAAATACTATCTCCATCATACCAGATTTTTCGGAAAACACAAGAGGGTCATGTGGATGATCTGATGGGAGCATCTCGGAGGATGGTCTTTGTACGGAAAGTGGAACACAACAGGCCCAGCAGACACAGATCCATAACGCGGTGGGCGTTGCCGTAGGACAGCAGAGGCAGCTGGCTGCTGATGCAGACAGTCACACAGTTGTTGATGATATGCAGGCCTGCCTGCAGCAGCATAGGAACGACCACGGCAATGGACAGAAGTCGGCTCCACACACAAGACTGCCGCAGTCCCATACGAAGCACAAACACAAAAAACATCACAACAGCAGCAGCCAAAACGATACCGGGGATCCAGCCGAACCGATAGATCACAGATCCCAAAAAGTGATCGCCTTCTCCAACGATGATAACATCGTTCAATTCATAGGGCGACATGATCCGCATGTAGCCGTACTCCTCTATCTCAAAAACTTCACCGGCTCCCAAAAGTCTGCTATGCCGCAAGACGGCGCCATAGAGCGTTTCATAGTCGGCATATATCCTTTTCAACCGAAGCATATCATCAAGGGTGCTGCCTGCGAACAACACGAACACGACCACAAGGATCAAACCTGTCAAGAGATAGCCTGTCCGTTTCCTGCCAAAGCTCCCGGAAGAAACAGCACAAAGCAGTATGGCCGCCCCCGTGATAAACAGGCACAGTTCACCGAGGGGCGAAAACAGAAACACTTTCATGATTCGAAAGAGCACGATCAGTACGGCGCCGCTGCATAATAACCCTTTTTCGCCCTTTCCTCTGCACCCATACACAACGCTCCCATAGGCCAAAGGGGCAAGCAGCGCGCAATACTCCGTCCAGCGGCTGCTCATATCAGGGTAATACAGATCGGCCGCGATCATGAGAAAGATCCAAACAGGCAGGGCGATCATCCACAAGTAGGGCAAGAGCCCGTTCCATCTGATGCGGCTCAAACATGCCATCAAAGCCAAGCCTATAGCTGTGGCGCCCAAGGGCAGCCAGATCCAGTGGACAGGATCATCGCTGTCATAAAACGCGAACAGCCAAAGCAACAGACTGATCGCAGCCATGGCGGCAATGGGAAACAGAAACCCTCTCAGAGTCTTGGGCCGATGGACTGCATCAAGCGCCTTCCCCACCTGCACGGGATCGCCCATAGAAGCCACCGCCGTCTGCACGGCCCGTTCGGGGCCCACGCCATCGGCGATCAAAGCATCATATCGATCCTCCATATGATCTCGCAGCTCCCGCAGGACTACAGGCTTTGCCGCTTTCCATCGTATCTCTTTACTGACAGCATCCAGAAATCCCTGCATCCAGTTATCCAAAGCTGGCACCACCCTTCAAAACAAGGCGCACGGCCTTGGCATATCGATCCCAGGATTCCTCCTTTTCCCGCAGGGCATCCTTCCCCTCCTTGGTCAATTGGTAGTATCTTCTCGTTCTGCCTGCTGCCATGGCATCATAAGCCGTTATCCAGCCTTTTTCCTCCAAAGCATGCAGCAGCGGATACAATGTTCCGGCTTTCATATCAAAGGTGTGATCGGAGCGCTTTTCCAGCTCCTCGATCATTTGATAGCCGTATTTATCTCCGTCCTCCAGCAGCTTTAAGATCAGCATACCGTTGCTTCCTGACAGCAGAGACTTATCGATATTCATGTCATCACCTCATATATAGATAGTCTATACACAATATATCGACCATCTATATATTTGTCAAGAAGAAAAACCATGTCCCTAGACATGGTTTCTCCTATCAATTGAATTTTTGGAGCAGCTGCTCAAAGGTATCCACCAAGAAGTCTGCACCGGCGGCGAGGAGCTGTTCCCGGTCGCGGTAGCCCCATGTGACACCGGCTCCGATAAAGCCCATGTTGGCAGCAAACTCCATATCAGAGTCGCCGTCACCTACATAGAGGATCTCATCAGGCTGCAGTCCAAGGGCTTCACAAGCAAGGATACCTGCTTCTTTTGCAGGCTTGAGAGGTCTTCCCTCCGTCCTGCCCCAGACAAATCCCCATGGATAGCCCGGGAAATAGTGTCCCATGACCTTCTGGGCGGTGGTCTCCGTTTTGTTGGAGATCACCGCCAGCTTCATTCCCTTCTGCACCATGGCATCGAGGAATGCCTTGGTACCGGGGAAATAGTCGGTCTTTTCGGTGCAATGCTGCGGATAGTAGGAAAGATAAAAGTCCAGCACTTCCTGATACTGCTCTTCCGATACTGTTTCAGGAAGAGATGCGCGGACAGCATTTTTGATGCCATGCCCGATGCGCTGACGGTAGCTCACGATCGGATGTTCCTCAAAACCGAAACGGCACAGGGCTGTGTTGAGCCCTGTGCCGATATCGGCTAAGGTATCCAAAAGTGTGCCGTCAAGATCGAATATGACTGCTTTCACCTTTTGGAAGTTCATTTCTTACACACCGGCCTTTGCGGTACGGAGGAACTCAGCCTCAGTTGCAGTGGTGGTAGAAACATGACCATCCAGAGCAACGATCTTGTCGTTGATAGCATCGATGATCCAGGATGCCTGGGGGAAGAAGACATCGTCGAACTCGAAGGGAGGCGTGATCCAGTTCTTTGCGCCGATGACAACGGGAGGTGCATCCAGATAGTCGAAGCACAGCTCGGTGATGTTGCGTGCAACATCGTTCATGAAGCAGCCGCGAGAGCAAGCATCGGACACCAGGACAACACGACCGGTCTTCTTGACAGACTCGATGATCTTGGTGTAATCCAGAGGAACCATGGAGTGCAGGTTGATGACATCGGCTTCCATGCCGTACTTCTCGGACAGAGTCTTGACAGCATCCATAGCGCGGTACAGAACAGCACCCAGAGTCAGGATGGTGACATCCTTGCCATCGCGGACCTTGTTGGTGTCGCC
>JAFSHB010000068.1 GCA_017440525.1 Oscillospiraceae bacterium
CCCAGTCGGCCTGCGGGATCTCGGTCACCTTGGTGGTGCCGTCCGCCATATAATGGGTGACGATGGCGGTGCAGTCGGTCTCGGTCAGGTTCTTCTTCAGGAACAGGAAGTTGACTTCCAGCTCGTTGCCCAGCGTCATGTTGGAGCCTGCCATGGAGAACTTCTTGATGGTGACATAGGTGCCGCCGCAGACATCACACAGGGTGTCCTTGTCCTCATCGGCGCAGTCAGCAGTCTCGGTGGAGACGACCTCGCCGCAGGTGCAGGTGACGGTGGTGGTATGGGTCTTATCGCCGTTTGCCGTGACCGCAGTCGTGGTATTGGTGTGATCGCAGGCTGTCGGGATCTTGCTTCCGCATCTGTCGCACCTGTCATCCGCATCTGTGCCGTCTTTGCATGCGGCAACTGTGCTGGAGATCGGAACACCGCAGGCCGAACACTTTCTGGTCATCGTGTGTGTTCCATCACCATTGGATGTATAAGAAACACTGATCTTCGTATGGAAGCAGCTCGTCTCGGCATTCAACGGGATAGAATATGTCTGTCCGGGTCTGATATTATAGACATAACCCTTAGACATATCATTCTTATCCGCATATGTGCGGACAAGGGTCTGGGTATGAAGATCCAAGATCGCGGTATCGCCGTCAACTTCTGCGCCGTAGATCTGATATGCACCATTCTCAAGGCCATCATTGTCCACATAGATATACTTCCCTGTCAGCTCCTCCGCAGTCACCGCTGTATCCATTTGGATGGTCATAGAATACTGCTCCGCAAGGCCCTGCGTGAAAGACGATACAGTACCTGTTACACGAGGTGTCTTACTGGAGTAGAGGGTCGTGCCTGCGGCATCCTTCATGAACTTGCTCTCGCTGCCGTAAACATAGACGACCACACCGCTCTGGTAGGAACACACACCTGTGAAGCCGCAGAAACGCAGAACTTCCTTGCCGTTCTCCATGACACTATATGTCACATCGGGCGCAGAGGAATACATGATGTAATCTGTTCTGCCGGAAGTCAAAGTGACCTTGACCGCGGCGGCTCTGTCTTCGGGTCTTTCTTTGCCCTCGACAGGGATCATCTCCAAAAGCTCCGAAGACGCGATATAGGCCGCATCCTTATAGGGCTGGATCACAGACGTGAACAAAGTATCCATGCCGGTCGTTCCGCTGCGGCGGACCAGCAAATACTTTAGGATCTCAGGGTTTCTGCCGTTCTGGGTGGGATGTCCATCAGCGATGGCGACCTCATCCATCGGCTCATCGGCCAGCATGGTGAGACGCAGGCGGATCCCCTTGCTGTTGAGGACTCTATTGTTGAAGTCTTCGATCGCGAAGTCCACAGAGAATGTCTCCTGCGGACGATCGTCACGGTAGACATTGTCCAGCCAGCTGTAACCACTGCCCATATTAACACCGGCATCTGAAGAGTCCGGGTTCGTCTGATGGAACCCCAGAGGGATCTCTGGACCTGCATAAGTGCCGATCGGCTGATGGACGAGGTCCAAGCCTTCTGTTCCGGGGGCGATGGTGGAGGCTGCATGGAAGCTGTAAACATGCTCACGGCCGCCAAGCACACGGAAGAAATCGACTGCGTAGTAAACATCCTCCTGTGCCTTCACGCTGACCAGCGTGCGACGATAGATATCAGCCTCACCATAGGCACCGGGCGCCTCAGCATCTACGAGCTTGACCTCTCCGGCATCATCAAAATGCAGCGGGAAGCTGTTGGTCGAGATCCTGGACTGCGCCTTATCGTTGACTACGACCGTATTATGGCTAACGGTGTTGAGCATCCACTGCATACGCTCGGGATCGGAGGTGCTGACGACCTTGGGGTAGCCCAGCGTAGGAGATGCGATCACACCAAAGGCCTCCACGCCGATGTTGAGCGCTTCGAACGCACCGTGGGAACCGCCGCCGATACCGAAGAACATCCAATAGTCAGAGAATTTATCGTCATTCACGCTCTTCTGGTACTTCGCCGGACCATTACGCAAGATCGCGATGCCCTCACCGCAGAGCATCTCGGAGCGGTTCCAGTTCCATTCGCCGTCCTCCTCCACGATCTTCAGGATCGCAGACTGGATACCTGCTTCGGGATCCTTCGTGAAGATCGAAGCATGCAGGCCAGAGACAGAGTTGCCCTTGACATAATAGAGGCCTCTTGCCAGTTCACGGTCGCCGGTCTGGATGAATGCTTCCAGCATACAGTCCGCATCCGCATAGGAGCCATAGCTTTGCACAGAGCCGGCCTCGCCCGTAGTGACCATCGCAGAGCCACACAGGACCAGTCTGTTCAGCGCATTGAACATGGTGACGAACTTGGGATTTTCCCAAAGGTCTGCACCCTTCACACGGTCATAGCCGTTGAGCGCGTTGGCAACTTCCATCAAATTCTGGAACCACATGGGGTTATACATATTGCTGCCCTCATTGCCAATACCATCACGATCAACGGCAGTGACCAGTCTATACAGCACATTGCCTCCGGTCACACGCATCTCCCGAGAACTCACGGTCTTGTTCTCACCATAGCGGAAGATCCAATCGATCATCTCTTCCGTCTCAGGCAGGCGATCCAAGGCAACTGCCGCATAAGCCATGGCGGCCTGATGCATACCAAAGTTGCCCAAGCTGTTGCCGGACTCGCAGGCCTTTCTGATCTGCAGAAGGATTCCTTCATCCACATTGCTGCGGACATACTCCGGTGTGATCTGACTTGCCGATACGCCCTTCCATGCTGCATGGGCCTTCAGATACTCGATCACATCCGCATTGTCCATAGCAGGCCAGAATGCATCCGCCGCCTGTGCCAGGCACTGACCGATCGTCACGGCTTCCCAGATGGCGTTGACCATTTTTCCCTTGTCAAAGCCACCATACATGGAATCATGCGTATAATAATCGTAGCTGGGATAGATATCTGCGACGCGGTCGAGCAAGATCGCACCGGCAGAGCCATACTTTTCATCGCCGGTATAGAGATAAGCCTCCTGCAACGCAGTCAAAGCGGCGATCATATCGTTGACTGCATATTTGCTCAGACTGTCGAACACGCAGTGCATATAGTAGCCGATATAGGTATGTACCTCTTTTACGCCGTTCGCATAAGTTTTTCCCGTGACATAGCCGAAGCCGTCATCAACGCCCCAACCGGCACCCATCTCAGGATATAGCTCATTTACAAGAAGGGAGCTGTCCGCCTTATCCGCATAGAACCTTCCATCTGTACCAAGGCCGGACTTGTAGTATGCTTCAAAATCATTGGACGGGAAATCACGCTTGCAGGAAGGACAAGTGATCTTCCAGGGATTATTGATCGGGTCTACGATCCAGGGATAGACGCTGTATCCGCTATTGGACAGATCTTTCTTACAGTAGCGGCAGAAGTATGCCTCAGGATCGCTCTTCGCACCGACTTGCGTTCTGCGCGGGAAAGTCTGATGGATCCACGCAGCATAATAGGTGTCAAGAGCCTCGACTACTTTATCGGCAGTACGGACAGCAGAGGTCTTCATATTGGCTGCCCAGGAATATTTGGAAACATTCTCGATCGCGTTTGCCCGCTCCTCGTAGGTAAAGATCGTGGGCGCAGTCTTTCCTGCCGTCACAGTGATCCAGACAGACGCTTCCACTTCCCTGCCATTCTCCGTGATGACAGCACGAATCTTCGCAGAGCCCTCTTTGCCCGTGATCTTCACGAGGCCTGAGGAGGAAACAGATGCAATGGATGTATCCTCACTCACATACCGTACAGACGCGCCGGATGGGATCGATACGGACGCACCATCGACACCGTAGGCAGTAAGCGTCAAGGTCGTACCGGACGCAGTGGGCTTCATCGTAGTCTGACCGGCAGACAAAGACGCAGAGAATACACTTCCGTCCACAACAGAGATCTTCACAGTCTTTTGTATCGTCTGTCCCGCGATCTCACCTTTCAAGGTGATAACCGCAGACCCCTTTCTAACAGCCGTCAAGGTATTACCGCTGACAGAAACGACATTCGGTGCGCTGCTGGTGATGATGCAGTAGTTGGTATAGGAGGGCTTCGCAGATACCGTCTTCAGTGTGAATCTACCGCGACCGTTCCGGGTCTCGATATCCAGTATCGCATCCGCTGTCTGCCCTTTCAGCAATTCCTCCGGTGCAGTGAAACGGATGTCCATCTCATTGGGGTCAGTCGTTGCACGACATACGATCTTGCCCAGGAAGAAGCTGCCGCGCTGTACACACTCCAGTACACAAGTGTGCGTGCCAGCTTCCAGATAGATGGTGTTCATGATAGAGTTACCGGTGTAGGTATCTCCCTTCCCCTGGTTGAAGTCCATCTGTCCGACGAACACATCATCCATAAAGACATCCGCAACACCGCCGTAGGAGAACAGCGATCCCCATGTCTCGATCACATACCAACCGTCTTTCTTAACAGCCAGATCGATTGCCAGACGGTCTCCGATATACGCAGAAGACAGCATGATGCCATGCTTGGTCGCATAACTGAGCGTCGTACCGCCGGAGACTGTCAGGTCTTTATTGAGCTCCATGCCGTCTTTTTCCACTGTAGCGGTATGTAGGACCTGTGCTCTGCCGTCCGTAAAGTCCAGCACCACATCCAGCCCCGCAAGTTCACTATTATCCACCACATCGATCGTGATCTCATCGCAGATAGCTGTGCGCTGGACGCCGCAAGTACCAGTCACCGTAACAGTACCGGCAGACAGACCGATCAAATATCCGCTGTCATCGATCTTCGCGACTGTCTCATCATCTACACGATAGGCGACCGGGAAATCGCTCATATCGGCTGCGCCCCCGGAGGCTTTTCTGCCCGCTGCGGTCAGCTGGAGCCCATTGCCGACGCCAACATGATCCACAGGCGCATCCAATGTAATGCTGACCAGATCCGTATCATCGGTCACCGACAGACGGACCTTATCGTTGATCAGAGCATCATCGATCTGGATGTAGGCTGTAATGACAGCTTCGCCTTCACCAACACAGGTCACATCTCCCTGCGCCTGATCGACACGCGCAACGCCGGTATTATCAGACATAAAGTAAACATCGCCCAACCGTCTGATCGTCTCGATGGGATATTCATTCTGGAAGTTGGAGAGGGCTGTCAGGCTGCCGGTCCCTGTCTGGCCATATCTCAGCGTCAGCGCTTCAAAGCCATTGAGCGTATAGGAGAACCGCGTCAGATCCTCCAGAGAGCTGACGCTGTCCATTACCCTCACCGGGATATCAAAGAGCTTCACACCGCCCTTTGTTAGTGTGATCGTGGTGCTTCCGACCTTCATACCGCTCACGATCAGTTTGCCATCGTCAGAGACAGCGACTTTTGCGATGGCAGTATTGGCAGAGGAAACCTCATACTCTGCAGTGAGCGTACCGTCAAATGGGAGATAAGACTGGCTCAGATCAACGGTCTCATCCGCAGCCGTCTCCACATACAGATCGCCCAGCTTGACAAATTCAAGGCTGGTGAGCGCGATCGAACGCCTGCTGCTCTCAGTACCTCCGAGATAGTCCAGCACCTCAGAGACCACAACAGAGTTCTCACCCTCATTCAGGTAGACTGCACCGAGCCCATTCGTCAGGACCTGATTCTCGCCGCGGAAGCAATACGCCTGATAGACCGATCTGCCATTCACATAGATGTCACCATAGCCGCTGCCGGCATACAGACCGGTCGTCTGCTCTGTGCTGATAGCACCGGTGGTCTTTTCATGGAATGCTTCAACATCCAAGCGATACCAGCCGGCCTCAGGAGCGTCGAAGATAAACCCAAGGTCGTTTCTATCATCTATCGTCATATAGTACGCATAGTAAGAAACGCCCCAAGGGATATCCGGGCTGCAGTTGAAAAACAACCGCTTCAGATAGTAGGAATTGGTGAAGCAACTGACCGTCTCATCGATCGTCCAGCCATATGTATCCTTCAAGAAAGTCTGCATACTGCTGTACGCAGCCTTGGTCGCATCGCTCATCACATCCTCGCCTGAACGGCTGCCGATGAACATCGTATCCGCATCCGCGGCCGGGCGCAGATCCTGCCACCAGTCCTGCTCAGACATCTCGATCGCTGCTTCTTTAAAGTCCAGCTTCACGCTGCTCGTCTGCGCAACGCCCGCTGCAGAAGCCTGCGGAGCATAGGCAAACACATATGCTCCCAGTATGACCAGTGCCGCGATGAAAAGAGCCAGACTTTTTGTGATCCTTTTTCTTGCGTTCATGATAAATACTTCCTTCTTCTTCCGTTTGCCACATATAGCAACGATTATATTATAACATATCTTTCCTTATTTTTCCTTATGTTTTTCATGTAATTTTGTGACAACTGCGTAACTCTTACAAAAAAGATCGGCGCAGCCCGTTGAAAGCTGCGCCGATCCTATCAAAACAACGTGACCTGACTGGTATCAGGCAGATCGCCGAAGGCACCTGCCGCTTTCAGGTTCTCGATATGCGTCTTGGATACCTTGGGACATGCTGCGGAAAACTCCTCGACTGAGATAAAGGTCTTCCCCTTTCGTCCTTCAACGATGTCCAGAGCCGCAGTCTCGCCCAAGCCGGAAACAGAGACAAAGGGCGGGATGAGCTTGCCATCCTTGATGGTGAAGCGGAGCGCTTCGGATTCAAAAATGCTCAGCCGTTCAAATTCAAAGCCGCGCAGATAAAACTCATAACACAGCTCCAGGGTGGTCAGAAGTTCGTCATCCTTATTGGTCTTATCCGGATTCCCCTTGATCTTCCTGATATTTTCCAGAACGCGCTCTTTTCCCTGCGTCATCATCTCCGCATCAAAACTATCCTTCTGACTGCGGCGGTAAAAATACGCGGCATAGAAGGCCAGCGGACGATGGACCTTGAACCATGCGATCCGGAAAGCCATCATCACATAGGCCACAGCGTGGGCCTTGGGGAACAGATATTTGATCTTTTTGCACGAGCCGATATACCAATCCGGCACACCGGCCTTGACCATGGCTTCCTCATCCTCCGGTGCCAGACCTTTGCCCTTTCGTACCTTCTCCATGATCTTGAACGAAAGCTTCTCCGGCATGCCCTTGGAGATCAGATAGTTCATGATATCATCTCGACAGCCGATCGCCTGCGAGACGGACGCTGTACCTGAAACGATCAGTTCCTTGGCATTGCCGAGCCAGACATCCGTGCCGTGGGAGAAACCGGAAAGCCGCACGAGCGTATCGAAACGGTCCGGCATGGTATCCATCAGCATCCCTCGGGTAAAGCTCGTGCCAAACTCCGGGATACCGCAGGAGCCCATGGGCCCAAGCACGGGATCGTCCTCAAATCCAAGGATCTTACTGGACTTGAAGATCGACATGGTATCCTTGTCATCAAGAGGGATCTCCCGGGCATTGACGCCTGTCAGATCCTCCAGCATCCTGATCATGGTGGGATCGTCGTGGCCCAGCATATCCAATTTGAGAAGATTCTCCTCCATGGAATGATATTCAAAATGAGTCGTGATCGTATCTGTGGTGTTATCATCCGCCGGATGCTGCACAGGACAGAAATCCCATATCTCATTTTCTCTGGGGATGACGACCAGACCGCCCGGATGCTGACCGGTGGACTTTTTGACATCGGTACAGCCGGTGGCCAGACGGTTCTCCTCCGCTTTGCTCACGACGATATTACGCTCTGCCAGATACTTCTTGGCGTAGCCGTAAGCAGTCTTCTCCGCAACGGTACTGATCGTACCGGCACGGAACACCTGACTTGCGCCAAACATCTCCACGCAGTAGGCGTGGGCTCTGGACTGGTACTCGCCGGAGAAGTTCAGGTCGATATCGGGGACCTTGTCACCGCCAAAGCCAAGGAATGTCTCAAACGGGATCGAGAAGCCTTCTTTTGCAAAGGGCGTGCCGCACTCCGGACAGACTGCGTCCGGAAGGTCCGCACCGCAGGCATAGCCTTCCGGCACCTCAAAGGTATGGTACTTGCAATTGGGACAGCGATAGTGGGGCGGGAACGAATTGACCTCCGTGATGCCGGACAGATATGCCACGATCGATGAGCCGACAGAACCACGGGAGCCGACCAGATAGCCATGCTCAAGAGAGTTCTGCACCAGCTTCTGCGCCGACATATAGATCACATCGTAGTGACAGGAGATGATGTCATGCATCTCCGTCTGCACGCGCTTCGTGATCAGAGGATGGGGCTCATCACCGTAAAGCTCTTTCAAGCGCCCATACACGAGACTGTTGAGGTCCTCCACAGAATTCTCGATCGCAGGCGCAAAGAGCTTCTTCGGCACAGGTCTGACCTGATCGCACATATCCGCGATCAGGTTGGGGTTGGTCACGACGACCTCGTAGGCCAGCTCCTCACCAAGATACGCAAACTCCGCCAGCATCTCATCTGTGGTGCGGAAGTAAAGAGGATTCTCTTTATCGCAGTCATCGAAGCCCTTAGCTGCCAGAAGCATCCGTCGATAGATCTCATCCTCAGGATCCATAAAGTGGACATCTCCGGTGGCGACCACCAGCTTGTCCTGCTCCCTTGCCAGTCGGATGACCGTACGGTTGAACTCCATCAGCTCTTCTTCATCTCTGGCCAGGCCCTTAGACAGCATAAAGCGGTTATTGGCCAGAGGCTGAATCTCCAGGAAGTCATAGAACGACGCGATACGCAGGAGCTCATCGTGGCTCTTATGGGCAACGATCGCCTGAAACAGCTCACCGGCTTCACAGGCAGAGCCCAGCAGAAGGCCCTCACGCCACTGCAGGAGCTCCGATTTGGGAATACGAGGCGCGCCGCGCTTGAAGTGATTCAGGTGTGCATAAGAGATGAGACGATACATATTGCGAAGGCCGGTCTGATTCTTCGCGAACATGATCATATGACGCGCCTGTCCTTCTGCGGAGCTTCTGATCATACGCAATTGGGCGATCGCAGGATCGATCTGCTCCAAAGCACAGACCCCCTGCTCCTCCAGGCGTTTGAAAAGAGCATGCATCATCAGCGCAACAGTCTCTGCCGAGCCAACGGCATGGCGAGGGTCGCTCAAAGGCAGTTCCAGCACTTCCACGACATTGTTTTGCTTGTGGCTCTTCAATTCCGGCAGTAAGTCTCTCGCGAGCACATATGTATCGACACAGGTAGGATCGTATTCGATCTGCTGTCGCCTGCAGGCCGCAAGCAGGAAACCAAGATCCAGATCTGCTTCATGGGCAGCGAGCGGCCTGTCCCCGCAGAATGCCAAAAAATCTTTCAGGACATCCTCTGCCGAGGGCGCACCGCGCAGGACCTGATCGGTGATACCGGTCAGCTCGACCACGGCCTGCGTCAGCGGCCGTTTGGGATCGACATATGAACTGAAACGGTCGATGATCTCGCCGTCCCTGCAGATGACCGCGCCGATCTCTATCACAGCATCCGCATTATAGTCGGGGCCGGTCGTCACCAATTTGAAAGCGGCAAATTCACCGTCCAGCGGCATCTGCTGCTTGCCATGCACGACGATCTGATCATCGACATCATTGACGAGATATGCCTCACAGCCATACAGGATCTTGATATCCTTCTTCTCCGATGCATGGAGCGCATCCGGGAATGCCTGTACCACGCCATGGTCCGTGATTGCAAGGGCTTTGTGGCCCCAATCGATCGCCTGCGCCACAACTTTTTTCACATCCGTGAGCGCATCCATGCTGGACATCCTTGTGTGCAGATGCAGCTCTACGCGCTTATGCGGCGCTTCATCACACCGTTTCTTCCTCTTGGCCAGCATGATCGCTTTTGGCTGCAGAACGCTCTCATTCTCATAGCGGTCCATGGTCATCTTGCCCTGGATGCGTACCCAGGCACCGGGTTTTTTCAGCTTTTCCAAAACAGGCAGTGCCTTGTCCGCCTCCATGAACTGCTTGACGCGTACAGAGCCGGTGTAGTCAGTGACATCAAAGCACACGATCCACGCATTTCGATTTTTCAGCTCCGTGTGATCGACCGCGAATACTTCGCCTTCTACGATCGTATAGAGCGTATCGAGGCTCAATTCCGACATGGGCATCGCATCACCAAAGAACGGTTTGCCCATCACCAAATTGGCATCCTCACTCTTCGGCGCGCTCTTTCTCTCAGACGGTGAGGAAGAGGAAGAAAATGCAGGCACCGGGATGTTTTTCATCGCTTCAAAGCGCAACTTTTCTGTCTGCTCATAGAGCGCATCACCGTCCGCGCTGTGTGCCTCGACCCCGATCTCAGGCTGAAGGCCAAAGACCGCCTTCAAATGCTCCTGCAAGCGAGGCAGCAGCGGCTCGATCTTAGCCTTACCATTGGCTGCCAGATGGATCGTGATCTTATCCCTGCCGATCTCCCAGCGGCTGCCCGCCAGCACAGGGCGCACCGATGCATCCGCCGCGACCAGAACGCTCACAAGATCGCGATGCTCCACTGCGGCGAGCGCATCAGGAGCAAATGCCATATGCAGAGACAACTCTGAGACCACATAATTCCTGCGGATCTCAGCACGCGCAGCATTGCATTCTCTATTCGATATGTAAAAGTCGCTGAATAGCTTCAGGGAGATGCTCCTTGTACGCATATCGATCTGCGCATCGGTGATCCTCACCCGCGACCATATGTCCTCATCCAGTTCACATCTGGAAAACATATTCAAAAAGTAAACATCGTCTTTCATGTGAGCTCCTAGATCGTATCTACATACCGCAGCAATGCAGGCAGGAGCTGATCGTAAGGCAGTTTTTCCTTCAGTTCACCCTTGACGAACAGGACACCGCAGCCGTCTCCGCCTGCGATTCCCACATCTGCCTCCCGCGCCTCACCCGGCCCATTGACGATGCAGCCCATGACTGCTACCGTGATAGGCTTGCTGCACTCCATAAGTGCCTGCTCTACCTGACCGGCCAGACCGATCAGATCGATCTTCGTCCGACCGCAGGTAGGACAGGCGATGATATTCACGCCATCTTTCCGAAGACCGGCTGCCTTCAGGATGGCCTTTGCCGCATAGACTTCTTTGACAGGGTCTGCTGTCAAAGAAACACGCATCGTATCACCGATGCCAAGACACAGCAGACCGCCGATCCCCATAGCGGATTTGATCGTGCCCATGTACTCTGTGCCGGTCTCTGTCACACCGATATGGAGCGGATAGTCAGAGCGCTCCGAAAATGTACGATATGCCTGCATCATCAGAGGGACATTGCTGGATTTCATAGACACACAGATATCATCAAACCCGTATTTTTCCAAAAGTGAGATATGGGAGAATGCGCTCTCTACCAGAGCTTCCGGGGTGGGATGACCATACTTTTCCAGAAGTCCTTTTTCAAGGCTCCCCCCATTGACACCGATGCGGATGGGGATATGATGTGCCTTACAGCACGCCACCACAGCCTTCACACGATCCTCCCCACCGATATTTCCGGGGTTGATCCTGATCTTCGCCGCACCGCCCTCGGCGGCGGCGATGGCCAGCTTATAGTCGAAATGGATATCCGCGACCAGAGGCAGCGGAGAAAGGGCCGCGATCTTGGCGAACCCTTTGGCTGCATCCATGTCAGGAACAGCCAGTCTTGCGATCTGGCATCCGGCTGCGGCCAAAGCACGCAGCTGTACAAGGGAACCTTCCACATCCGTGGTCCTTGTATTGAGCATGGATTGGATCGAGACAGGTGCGCCGCCGCCGACCGCGACATCGCCAACTTTGATCTGTTTTGTCATAGGTGAGCCTCTCTTTCTCAATGCCCGATCAGTTTCCAAATATCTTTCAATGTGATGAAGGCGATAAACGCCAGCAGAAGGACCATGCCGGCTGCATGGATATAGCCCTCATACTTGGGATCGATCTTTCTCCTGGTCGTTTTTTCGATGACGGTCGTGATCAGCAGGAAAAAGATCCGACCACCATCAAGTGCAGGGATCGGAAGCAGATTCATGACCGCCAGATTCACAGCGATGAATGCCCCGAGATAGGAGATGTTCAGCGCCGCGACCCCCGCTGTTTCCGAAGCCTTGCCTGTCTGCGCGATCACAGATACGATACCCACAGGACCGGACATATCCTCTACGCTGACAAGACCTTTGATCAGGTCGGACAAGCTCATCCAGACCATCCTTGCATGATCCAGTGCCGAATACCACGCATATCGGAACGCACTTCCGATGCTCATCTCCTCATAGCCAAAATACAGACCGTATCGGTAGACAGTCTCACCATCCACCTCATAGGCCTGCTTCTGCATAGGAAGATCATTGAGCGCAACGATATTGCCATCACGCTTTACCTCAAGGTCCACAAGGCCGTCAGTATCGCGCGACAGGAGCATGGCAACATCCGAATACAGATACACTCTGCGCCCATCGATGCGATGGAACACATCTCCCACCTGCAGTCTGTCCGCCCGTTCCAGCGGACACTCGGGAAAAAACGCCTCGATCTTCGTCGTGGTCGTTCCAGCGATAGTACAATACATGACCAATAAGATCAAAAGCCCTGTCAGAAAATTCATGGCAGAGCCGGCAGCCAAAATGATCGCCCGTTTCCATGCTTTGGCACCGGTAAAGGAACGCGGATCGTCGCTGTGCTCATCTTCGCCCTCCATCGCACAATACCCGCCGATGGGGATACAGCGAAGGGCATAGGTCGTTTCACCCACGGTCTTCCGGAAGATCGCCGGGCCCATGCAGATGGAGAACTCATTGACCCGAACGCCAAACAGCTTCGCCGTGATAAAATGGCCCAGCTCATGGGTCAAGATCAGGACACCGAAAATGAGGACAGCAAGAAGAATATACAAAACGATCACCTTTCTTTGCCGATGGCAAAATATGAACGCACCGCCTGCCGCGACAGTCGGTCTGCTTCCAGGATCTGCTCCAGATCGGGGGCACGGACCATATCGACTGTATCAAGCGCATGGCGGATACTGTCTGAGATATCATAGAAGCCGATCTCGTCTTTCAGATAAGCCGCGACAGCTTCCTCATTGGCGCCATTCAGGATCACACACGCCGTACCGCCTGCTTTTGCCGCTTCCATCGCCATACCGAGACACGGGAAGGTTTCATAGTCCGGCTCACAGAAGGTCAGGGCACCGCAAGTCAGCAGATCCAAGGCCGGTGCCGGAGACGGCACACGATCGGGATAAGTCAGCGCCAGCTGGATCGGGATCCGCATATCCGGAGTGCCAAGCTGTGCCATCACGGCACCGTCCTGATACTCCACAAGGGAATGGACGATGCTCTGACGATGCACCACGACAGAGATCTTCTCCGGCGGCATCCGATAAAGGCGCATGGCCTCGATGAACTCCAGGCCCTTATTCAGGAGCGTCGCACAGTCGATCGTGATCTTTGGTCCCATCTTCCAGTTGGGATGGCGCAGCGCATCTGCCTTCTTTGCAGTCTTCAGCTGCTCGCGGGTCATACCGTAAAACGCACCGCCGGATGCCGTCAGGATCAGGCGCTTGACCTGCGACATATCCTCGCAGCCCATCAGGCACTGGAAGATCGCAGAATGCTCCGAATCGACAGGGATGATCTGCGCGCCATGGGCCTCGGCCTCTGCCATCACCAGCTCGCCCGCACAGACCAGTGTCTCCTTGTTTGCCAGACCGATACGCTTGCCTGCTCTGCAGGCCGCAAGCGTAGGCTCCAAGCCCATCATACCGACGACTGCCGTGACGACAGTATCCGCCTCCGCGATGGAAGCAGCCCTGATAAGCCCCTCTTTTCCAAAGAGGACCTCTGTCTGCTGACCACGCAGGGCATCCCGCAGCTCCATCGCCAACGCTTCTGTTTCCATGACAGCAAGGAGCGGTCTATATTTTTTGCACTGCTGTATCATCATATCCAGGCTTCGGCCGCAAGTCAGCGCCGCGACTCGCACACCGAGGAGATCGACCACATCCAGCGTTTGCCGTCCGATCGATCCGGTAGATCCGAGGATCGAGATCGTCTTTGTCATATTGTCACTCCCCTATCACGCAACGATCAAAGGTATCACCAAAAGCAATGCCTCTGCCAAAGGTGCAACGAATGTCATACTGTCGAACCGATCCAGCACACCGCCGTGTCCCGGCAGCAGTTCCCCATAGTCCTTGATCCCGCTCTGTCGCTTGATGACAGAAAATGCAAGATCGCCAAGGACGCAAACCACAGCGCCACAGATCCCATAGAGGATACAGGCACCATAACGGACCTCAAATCCAAAGGCCAGATCCAGGATCAGCGTATAAAGGAACATCAGCACGATACCGCCTAAGGCGCCACCGATCGCGCCCTCCCAGCTTTTTTTCGGACTGATGACAGGCGCCATCTTATGCTTCCCGATCGCACAGCCAATGAAATAAGCTGCGCTGTCCGTGCCAAAACAGAGGACCAGCGGGATCAGTATGTAATACTTACCGTAGTCCATCGTACCGATCCTGGTCAGTGCAGACAGCATCAGAGGCAAGATCAGACCGGCAAATACAGACAGCCCGATCTGATCGAATGGGATCGTGGCGTGAGACGCGATCATCAGGCACACGAGCACCATCAGGAAGCTCCACATGCCGATCAAGGCCGACTGCCATCTCATATCGCTGCTGCACCACAAGGAGACCGTCAGTGCCATCACCGCAGAGACCGCCACGAGCAGGATATTCTTTGCAAGACCGGTCCTCCACATCAGTTCATACACAGCGATCACAGACATCGCGCCAATGAGCAGCGCCGTCGCGATCGGCGGCAGCACCAAAAGCACCACCAATAAAAGCGGGATACCGATCGCGGAAACGATGATCCTTGTTTTCATTTTACGCCTCCAAATCTGCGGCTGCGCTTATTGAACGCAGCGATCGCTCTCTCCAGCTCCTCCGGCGTATAGTCCGGCCACAGAACATCTGTAAAATAGTATTCCGAATAAGCAGACTGCCATAACAGGAAATTGGAGGTCCGCAATTCCCCGCTGGGCCGGATGATCAGATCGGGATCCGGGATATCGCCGGAATAGAGCATAGAACTGAATGCAGCTTCATCCAAAGCATCCGGCACAGCCTCCCCCGCCACACACTTCTCGGCATAGGCGCGTGCTGCGCGGACGATCTCATCTCTGCCACCGTAGTTGAGACAGATGTTCGCCTGAAAGCCCTCATACCTGGCGGAGATCTCTCTGGTCTTTGCAGCAAGCTCCTGCAGCTCCGGCGCAAGTCGTGTCAGATCACCAAAGAACTCCAGCCTGATTCGGTCGTTCTCCATCTTTTCGAGCGCTTCAAAAAGATACTTCTTCAGAAGGCCCATGATCGCTGTGACTTCTTCCTCCGACCGCTTCCAATTCTCTGTAGAGAACGCATAGACCGTCAGATAGGAGACACCGATATCCCGGCAATAGGTCGCGATACGGCGGAACACCTCACTTCCGGCTGCGTGACCGGCTGTTCGGGGCAGACCACGGTTCGTTGCCCAGCGGCCATTGCCGTCCATCACGATCGCGATATGCTTCGGAACGGGACGATCGGCCTGCATGACTTCTTTTTTCTTTCGAAACAGTTTCATATTCGCATCTCCATAAACGACCTCCCCTTGAATAATCGTGCTTACTCAAGGGGAGGTCTTTTTAGAACCGGATCAGATCTCCATCAGTTCCTTTTCCTTCTTGGCACACTGCTCATCGACCTTCTTGATATACTTATCGGTCAGATCCTGCAGGTCCTTCTCGGCGGTCTTCTGATCATCTTCCGTGATCTCGCTCTTCTTGACTGCCTTCTTGATGGCATCCATGCCGTCACGGCGAATATTGCGCACAGCGACCTTAGCGTCCTCTGCGTACTTCTTGACTTGCTTGGTCAGATCTTTTCTGCGCTCCTCAGTCAGCTGAGGGAACACCAGACGGATGATCCTGCCGTCATTCTGGGGGTTGATGCCAAGATCGGACACCTGGATCGCCTTTTCGATGGGCTTGAGCAGGCTGCCGTCCCAAGGCTGGATGACCAGCGTTCTGGCATCGGGAGAGGAGATGCTGGCGACCTGACCGATAGGCGTATCCTGGCCGTAATATTCCACGCTGATCAGATCCAGCACCTGAGAATTGGCGCGGCCGGCACGAACAGCGCCGAACTGGCTGCTCAGGACCTCGAGCGTCTTTTCCATTTTACGGGTATATTCCTTAAAATCCATATTAAATTTCCTCCTTAACAGTCGTACCGATCTGCTCGCCCATGACGACGCGCAGGATATTTTGGGGATCTTCCAGTGCAAACAGCACAATGGGGATATGGTTATCCATAGAAAGGGATGTAGCCGTCGTATCCATGACGGACAGGTGCTTTGCCAGCACTTCGTCGTATGTGATGTGGTCGTATCTCACAGCTGTGGGATCCTTCTTGGGATCGGCAGAATAGACACCGTCCACATTCTTTGCCAAGAGGATGGCATCTGCCTCGATCTCTGCCGCACGCAAGACCGCGCCGGTATCGGTGGAGAAATAGGGATTGCCGGTGCCGCAGCCGAAAATGACCACACGGCCCTTTTCCAAATGGCGCACAGCCTTCCCTCTGATGTAGGGCTCGGCAATGGCATTCATGGCGATCGCCGTC
>JAFSHB010000069.1 GCA_017440525.1 Oscillospiraceae bacterium
GGGCTCGACGACCTTATCGGTGATGATCGTGCCGAGGATGGTGATCAGCACAGTAGAAGCAGCCATGAACACATAGTTGCCCATGACCTGCACCTGATAGCCGGGGTCCAGGATGGAGACTGCGGCCTGGGTGATACCGGCCAGCAGCGGATCCAGGGTGCCGATCAGCAGGTTGGCGGAGAAGCCGCCGGAGACACCGGCGAAGGCAGCGGCCAGACCGGCGATGGGATGGCGGCCGCAGGCGCGGAACATCATAGCGCCCAGGGGGATCAGGATAACATAGCCTGCATCGGAAGCGATGTTGGACATAACGCCCAGGAACACGATCATGGGAGTCAGCAGGAACTTGGGGGTGGACTTGACAGCGCGCTTGAGCAGCGTGTCGATCATGCCGGACTGCTCAGCCACACCGACGCCCAGCATAGCCACCAGCACCATGCCAAGGGGCGCATAGGTGGTGAAATTGTTCACAGCGCTGGTGAACATATACGCCAGACCGTCTTTAGTCAGAAGGCTCACGACCTCAACGGTGGTCTCCTTCAGCTCGCCGCCGGAGATCAGTTCACCGGTGGCAGATGCACCGAAAGCGGCGCAGATGGCAGAGATGACGACGATCGCCAGTGCGAAGATGGCGAACAGGGTAACGGGATGGGGCAGCTTGTTGCCCACACGCTCGATGCCGTTAAGACAACGGTTACCAAAGCTGACTTTATTGGGGTTTTTGGACATGCTTTTTTCTCCTTCTGGTCGTTCTCTTATGGCAGAAAGAAAGCCTCGCCATAAGGACGGGGTCTAGTGTACATATCATATCAAAAATTGTGCCTCTCGTCAACAGAAAAGGACTGCTTTTGCAGCCCTTTTCTATCAGATCTGTGATATTATCATCACTCTTCTGCGTAGAGCAGTTCAAAGGTCTCGTAATGGTCTTCCGTGTAGTAGATGAGGTCGTCGGAGAATACGATGCGCTTCGCGCCTCTGGAATCCTCTCCGCAGGTGTCGATGTCGCATTCATAATAGACCTCATCCTCCGGCAATAGTCCCTCATAGTTGCCGAAGCGGTCACCGCCGATTGCATAGCCGGGGGCATAGTCTTCCACGCTGCCGCCTTCCCAACCAAGTTCTCTGGCTTCGTCTTTCGTGATGAAATTATCGGGGAGCTCGCCGTAGGTCACGATATATTCTGTGACATCCTCTGCACTGTAATACCAGCCGTCCTCAGAGATGCTGCCGTCGTTGTAGGAGGAAGTGCTCTCTGTGGATACCTCTGTCAAGACCTCCGCCACTTCCACGAAGGCCGCGATCTCAGCGTCGCTGCATCCGATCAGCGAAAAGGTCAGGAGCAGTGCGATCAATAATGCGATCATTCTTTTCATGGTGATCCTCCTTATAAAGGTTTGACTTGCCAGCGTTCCCAATGCTCCGCGCGCTCACCGGGAGCCAGCGTGCGGAGCTGGCCCAGAGCCTCCAGCTCCAGCACATGAAGATCCATATAAACTTCAAAATTGCAGCCGCCGTCCGGGTAGTCGGCACCCTTTTCGGCTTCAAATGAAAGGGTGAACTGCTGTCCCTTATTGATAAGGGTCGCACGGCCGTCGGGAGAAAAGATGCCCATCTTGAAGGCATTTTCCATGGGCTTGTGGGAGGCGAAGATCTCATCTTCGCCAAATCGTATCCTGGGATCTGCGGGAGAGCTGTCGCCCCAAAGAGAGATGCTGCGGCTTGGGGCATATGTCCCGGGGATGCCGCGGCGGAAGCCGATCCTGGCCTCGCCCCTGTCCAGGGTGGTAACGCCCCAGCTGGCGTAAGAGACTGTCATGTTCGAGATGTTTTCTGCACTGTGCCGCAGCTCGATGCTGCCATCTTCCATGAATTCGATATCCAGACGCTTTCTGATCTGCATCCAGGGATCATCCTGCTGGGTCAGACGCACACCGTTCTCCGTCAGCTCATAGGCAACAGGGACGCTGTCCGGATAATAGCTTTTTTCGCTCTCCGGTGCGGTCCAGTATCTGTGACCGCCGTAGATCCTCCAGCCGTCCGGGGTGGACAGGCCATCGCTCAGATCGTCCGGCTGTTCATACAAAAGGTCCTCCATCCCGGCGCAGGAAAGGTGCAGGATGCGGATGCCCAGATCCAGGGCGACGCCAAGCTCTGTCTTATCGTCTGTGAGCCAGAGCACACGGCCCCTGCCGGGGATATCTCTGATCTCATGCTTCATCACAGTTCCTCCCATGTGTTGCCGTTGGCATTGGAACGCAGGCATGCATGCAGGAAGCGGATGCCCTCGGCGCCGTCATGCACGGTGGGGAAGTCGATCATAGCTTCTGTGAAGCAGCCATCCTTCTTTGCCTGCAGACAGCTGATGTAGGAGCGGTAGAGGTTCGCCATGCTCTCCAGCCAGCCTTCTGTGTGACCGGAGGGGAGACGCCCATAAGCAGCCGCCTTGGGTTCGATGCCGCCGTTGCCGCGATGGCGTTCGATGATCGTGCCGTCGCGCTCGATGATGGTCACCTTTTCGCAGGTCTCCTGCCGCCATTCGATGGAGCCGTCCTCACCGTAGATCCTGACGCGCAGATCGTTGTCGTGCCCGATCGCGACCTGGCTGGACCAGTAGCAGCCGGTCGCACCACCTTCATATTCTACCATGATCACATCGTTGTCATCCAGCGTTCTTCCGGGGACGATCACATCCATCTTTGCCAGCACACGCCTGACCTTGAGACCGGTCATAGTAGCAACAGCATTCTCGATATGGGTGCCCAGATCGCCCAGACAGTTGGTGCCGCCGGACTGCTTGGGATCACAGCGCCATGCGCCCTGCTTGCCGCCCCATTCGCCCTCATAGGCCAGCCAACCCTGCGGATACTCCGCCATGACGGTGCGGATCTTTCCCAGCTTACCTTGGCGGATATACTCTCGGATGTGCTTTGCAGTCACATGGCCCATGTAGGTGTAGGTGACCATAAAGAGCAGGTCCTTCTCTTCTGCGAGTTTACATAATTCTTCTGCCTGCCAGACCTCCAGGCACAGCGGCTTGTCACATACCACAGGGATCCCGAAGTCCAAAAAGGCTTTGCAGACAGGGTAGTGGGAGACATTTGGCGTTACGACTACCACGAAGTCGATGCCGTCTGCACGGGCAGCCTCAGCCTTTGCCATCTCTTCGTAGCTTGCGTAGCAGCGCTCATCGCTGACACCCAGAGCTTCGCCGGTCATACGGCATTTTTCCAGCGTTCTGGAAAAACACCCGGCTGTCAAAACAGCCTGCCCATCGATGTTCAGTGCTTTCCTGTGGGCATCACCGATAAAGGATTCGGGTCCGCCGCCTACCATGCCATATGTCAGTTTTTTCATCATTGGATCTCCTTTTTGATTTTAGATTTTTAGATCTTTCACGCTGTTTCGTTCGCAGAGCGTAGTCGGTATCAGAGTCACAGCGTCATATTCGGTCTCTGTCAAGATCGCGTACAGGACTTCTACGGCCCGCCGACCAAGGGCTTCCTTGTGGAAGGTCATGGTGGTCAGTGGAGGCGTCATGAATTGGGAGACGAGGATATCATCGATGCTGATCACAGAGAGTTTCTCCGGGATCTGGATACCATGCTTCTGTGCTGAGCGAAGCAGATCGATGGCGAAGGCATCGCCGGTGCAAAAGAATGCCGTGGGCAGGGAAGTGGTCTCGATGAGATGGTCAAAGTATTTTCCTGCGGCATTGGCCGCAAAATCGATGGATGAGATCCACGCGGGATCGCAGACGAGCCCTTCTTCCCGAAGTGCGTCTGTGTAGCCGTTGAAGGTCGCACCGCGAAGCTCCAAGGGCGTGGCCGGTCCAAGGAATCCGATCTTCTTGTGACCGCAGCGGCAAAGATGCTTCACAGCTTCGTAGGAAGCCTGATAATAATCCACCTCTACGATAGGGATGCTGGGATCTTCCTTGACATGGGAGTCCACGCAAACGAATGGGATCTCCTCCTGCTGCAGCCGCGCGATAAAGAGCGGATCGTCGATCTGACTGAGGATCACGCCGTCACAGGTCTTACTGCGGACGGATTCCATCAGTGCTGTGCAGTCCATGGTCTCATCTACGAAGGTGATCGTGACATCGTAGCCCAGCTCCTTGCAGGACTGGAAGATACCGTGCATGATCTCCAGGGCGAACTGATTGAAAAGGTCGTAGCTGTGCCAGTAGAGCACCACATGGAAAGAAAAACTGCGCCGCAGATTGAGCCGTCTCGTGTGGGCATTGGGCGTGAAGCCGGTGCGTTGGATCACTTCCTGTACACGCTGCCGGGTCGCCTCGCTGACACCGGGCTTGCCGTTTAGCACGAAGGAGACGGCTGTGGTGCTGACACCGGCGATCCTGGCGATGTCCTTAATGGTGAAATTGGCCATGAGAACCACCTTTACTAAAGCAGTTAAGATAAAAATGGGCAAGGGGATGGATAGGTGATCTTGTCTAAAAAGCGTATCTTATTTACAAGATTATAATACGATCTAACGGAAAAGGCAACAGCTTTTCCGGATCCGTTTGGTGAGAAGTAGCGGTATTCCAAAGGGTTTGAGCGTTTTCTACAAGCGGGGCGTTTTATTTTTGTGCGACTAGACAAAAAAGAAAATACTAAAATACTAAAACACTAAACTTTATTGACATTAGTTCTGAAACATAATATCGTAGCCTTAGATGTTTCGCATGGTATATCCGTGCAAGAACATGACCAGTTTTGTATTCTATGAAGGAGGAACACTCATGTCTGAAAAGTTAGCCATCCATGGCGGCCCCAAGGCCAAAACGACTCCCAATTTCCCTATGTATCCCGGCGGTCTGGAGATCGGTGAGGAAGAAAAGAAGCAGGTCATGGAGGTCCTGGACAACCAGTACCTGTTCCGTTACTACGGCCCCAAGAATGTGCCTTCCAAGGTCCGTGAGTTCGAAAATGCTTTCAAGGCCAAGATGGGCTCCCCCTATGCTCTGGCTACCAGCTCCTGCACCGGCGCTCTGATCTCTTCTCTGGTCGCCTGCGGCGTCGGCCCCGGCGATGAGGTCATCGTCACCGGCTATACCTTCTTTGCATCCTGTGCAGCGATCGTTGCAGCAAAGGGCATCCCTGTTATTGCTGAAGTCGATGAGACTTTGACCATCGATCCTGTCGATCTGGAAAAGAAGATCACTCCCGCTACGAAAGCGATCGTTGCTGTCCATATGCGCGGTGTTCCCTGTAACATGGATGCCATCATGGATATCGCAAAGCGCTATGATCTGAAGGTCATCGAGGATTGCGCGCAGGCTGTCGGCGGCACCTACAAGGGCCAGTATGTCGGCACTTTTGGCGACTGCGGCTGCTTCTCCTTCCAGTATCACAAGACCATCACCGCCGGTGAAGGCGGCATGATCCTGGCTAAGGATGCCCGTATCTATGACCGCTGCTGCAGCTACCATGATACCGCTGCCTGCTGGAGACCCGACCGTTTCGCCGAGCAGCGCTACGAAGGCGAGCTGTTCTGCGGCTCCAACTTCCGTATGAGCGAGCTGGCCGGTGCTGTCATGCTGGCGCAGCTGGGCAGACTGGACTATCTGAATGCCGCTATGCGCAGCCATCAGAAGCGCATCATCGAGCAGATCAAGGACACCAAGGGCATCAAGGTCCGTCCCTGCAACGATCCCGAAGGCGACACCGGCATCTGCCTGATGTTCTACCTCGATGCTCCCGAAAAGGTCAGCCCCTTCTGCGAAGCTCTGCAGGCCGAGGGCGTCGATGCAAAGGCCGTCTTCAACTCCGGTATCCCGGATTGGCACATCTATCACCACTGGAAGCATGTCATGCAGAAGAAGGCTCCTTCCGAAGTGTGCTGCCCCTGGGAGTGCCCCTATCATAAGGAAAAGGCTCCCGAAGTCGAATACGAAGCCGACATGAACCCCAAGACTCTGGAGTACCTGGGCCGTATCGTCCATCTGGATATCCCCGCACAGATGACCGACGAAGACTGCGATATGATCGCAAAGGCCATCAATAAGGTCGCTGCTGTTCTGGCTTAAGATCATTGACCCGCACCGGAGCTCATCCGGTGCGGGCACCATACTGCAATAGGAAAGGAAGAACTTACTATGAAATTCTCCCTGTGTATCGAACCGATCTTTGAAGATCTGTGTTTCTATGACCGTATCCGCAAGGCCAAGGAACTGGGCTGTGATGCCATCGAGATGTGGGATCCCTGGGCCGGTGGCGAGATCGACCCCAAGAAGATCGGCGAAACTGCCGCGCAGGTCGGTATCGATGTGGCAGCTTGCTGCCTGAACCAGGCTTGGACCTACCGTATGAATTTCCCCTGGCCCGTCGTCAAGGCCAATGTGGAAAAATCCATCGAGATCGCCAAGGCCATCGGCTGTAAGACCATGATCGGACTGTCCGGCGAGCTGGAATGCAAGACCGACAGCCAGAAGATCCTGCTGGTCGAGAATCTGAAGCGTACCGCTGAGATCGCCGAGAAGGCCGGTGTCACCATCGTGCTGGAGGCACTGAACTCTCTGTACGATCATAAGGGCTACTATCTGGACAGCTCCTATGTGGGCTTCGAGATCGTCAAGGCGGTCCAGTCTCCCTCCATCAAGCTCCTGTTCGACTGCTATCATATGCAGCTGATGGAAGGCAATCTGGTCAATAACATCACCACAAATATCGATTACATCGGCCACTTCCACTCCGCAGGCGTTCCCGGCCGCCATGAGCTGCATCTAGGCGAGACCAACTATCCTATGGTCATCAAGGCTGCGGAGGGTGCCGGCTACGACCGCTACTTCGGCTTTGAATACTGGCCCACCTACGACAATGAAAAGTCTCTGGTGGATGTGCTGAACTATGTCAGAGGATAAGCTATGGAAAAGATCAAAGTTGCGATCGTTGGCTGTGGCAGCATCAGCGATATCTACATGACCAATATCACCTCCGGCAAGTTCCAGATCCTGGAGCTGGTCGCCTGCAGCGACCTTGCTGTGGACCGTATGCAGGCTTCTGCCGAGAAATTCGGCATCAAGGCCATGACCCTCGATGAGATCTGCGCCGATGCCGATATCGATATGGTCATCAACCTGACCACACCCGCTGCCCACTACCCCATCAATAAGCAGGCGCTGCTTGCCGGAAAGCATGTATTCTCCGAGAAGATGATCGCGGTCGAGCTGTGGCAGGGCAAGGAACTGGTCCAGATCGCCAACGAGAAGGGCCTGCATCTGGGTGTCGCACCCGATACCTTCCTCGGTGCCAGCGTGCAGACTGCCAAGTATATCGTGGAGAACGGCCTGATCGGCAAGCCTCTGTCCTTCCGTGCATCCATCAGCCGTGACTATGCCGTCTACGGCGAGTTCCTGACCCATCTGTACAAGAAGGGCGCAGGTATCGGCTTCGATATGGGCGGCTACTATCTGACTGCTCTGGCGGCCGTTCTTGGCCCCTGCAAGGCTGTCAGTGCCTTCACCAACATCAATGAGCCTGTGCGTGTCAATACCCGCATCGGTACGCCTTGGTATGGTCAGGAGTATGAGATCGAAGTCCCCAATGTGCTGACTGCCACCATGCAGTACGCTTCCGGTGTTCTGGGCACCCTGCACATGAATTCCGACTGCATCCTCGATGAGACCTACGGGCTTGAGATCTACGGTACGGACGGCATCCTGTATATGGGCAACCCCAATGAGTTCGGTGACCGTGTGTACATCCGCAAGGTCAACGGCGAGAAGGTGGAGTTCCCCCTGACCCACGGCTTTGCCGAGAATTCCCGTGGTCTCGGTGCCGCTGAGATGGCATGGTCCATCGTGGCAGGCCGCGACCACCGCGCCAGCAAAGAGATGGCCTTCCATGTCTTTGAACTGATGCACGGTATCATGACCTCTTCCGAGACAGGCTCCGTCTATCAGATGGAGAGCTCCTTCGAGACCCCCAAGGCTCTGCCTGCCGGCTATATCGGTGATGGCGGCTGGACCCGCAAGGAAGAAAGTGCCTTGATATAAGAATCTTTTTCTGGTATGATGATACTGGAAGCAAAATAATAAATGGAGGAAATACATATGTCTAAGTTTATGTTTACTGCCGGCCCCTGGAACATCCATGAGGGCAACGAGACCTTCGGCCCCGGCCATCGTAAGTCCATCGGTCTGGAAGAGAAGATGAAGAAGTTCGCCGAGATCGGCCTGCATGGCATGCAGTTCCACGATGACGACGCTGTTCCGGATATGAACAACATGACCGAGAAGCAGATCATCGACTATGCCAAGGATGTCAAGGCTATGCTGGACAAGTACGGCCTGTTCGCAGAGTTCGTTGCTCCTCGTCTGTGGTTCGACAAGCGCACCAATGACGGCGGCTTCACCGCTTCTTTGAAGGAAGACCGCGAGTTCGCACAGTGGCGTGCACGCCGCTCCTGCGACATCGCCAAGGCTCTGGGCACCAACAAGATCCAACTGTGGCTGGCTCGTGAAGGCACCCTGTGCGCCGAAGCGAAGAACCCCGTTGATATGACTATGAATCTGGTCAGTGCTTTCAACGACATCCTGACCTACCGTGATGATGCCCTGATCCTCGTCGAGCCCAAGCCCAACGAGCCCATCGACCGTTCCATCTGCGGTACTGCCGGTCATGCTCTGGCAGTCGGCGCCAACACCGTCGATCCCTCCCGTGTCGGTCTGTGCATCGAGACTGCCCACTCTGTTTTGGCCAACCTGGATCCCGCCAACGACATGGGCTTCGCTCTGGCCTTCAACAAGCTGTGGGGCGTCCACCTGAACGACCAGAACGGCTGCCGTTACGATCAGGATAAGGCTTTCGGCTCCGAGAACCTGCGTAACGCCTTCAACCAGGTCAAGGTCCTGCATGAGAACAACTTCGGTGAGCGCGGCAACAACGAGTGCGTCGGCCTCGATGTCAAGGTCATGCGTACCCAGTCCGATGATGACTGCTATCGTCATCTGATCAACTCCAAGCGCGTCTTCGAGCTGATGCTGGAGAAGGTCAAGAAGTTCGACTACGAGTTCCAGGCTGAGTGCGTCCGCACCCAGAACTTCGAAAAGCTGGAGATGTATGTCCTCGAGCTGATCATGGGCTGCTAAGTTTTCAAAAAAGATCCACCTGCTTCGGCAGGTGGATCTTCTATTTTCTATCACCAACGCTCTCCCGTACGATCAGACCGGAGCGGATGGAGATGCTTTGAGGGCTCTTATAGTAAGGGCTCTCCATTTTCTTTTGCAGCAGCTCCCACGCGATCGTGCAGACCTCATCCGGTTTGGTATCGATCGTGGTCAAGGTGGTGGAGGCGTACTGCCCCATGGGGGCATTGTCGATGCCGATCACGCTGATATCCTGCGGCACTTGCAGGCCCTTAGTCCGCAGTGCCTTGATCGCACCGAAGGCGATATTGTCGTAGGCACAGATCAGTGCGGTGACATCGGGCGCTAACTGCTCCACACAGTCCTCTCCGGCTTTTTCAAAGCGGAAACGGCTGGTGATGATCTGCGGCTCACCCTGAAGCAGATCGGTGGCGGCTTCATAAAAATACTGTGCCTTCAGCGTAGTCAGCTTTTCGCTCAAAAACGCGATCTTGCTGTGTCCATGCTCCATCAGCAGCTGAACGGCATCGACGATCGCACTTTTGACATCGATGCCCACGCAGTCTGCGGTCGTGTCTTTGTTGGAGTATAGTGAGACGATCGGCGTCTTATGCCCTTTTTTCAGTCTGGTCTGCAAGTCGAACACGAGGATCCCATCGACTTTCATATATTCCGAATAGTACTCGATCAGCTGTGCCTGCACATCGGGGAGGAAGTGGTCGGTGGAGATCGTGCAGATGCACCCTGCCTGTTCGATCATCTCCTGCAGCAGCTCTGTGAAAGTCGAATAGAATTCTCCGGCCAACTCGGGACAGATGACCGCAATGACCTTTTTATCATATTTCCCTTGATAGAATCTTCCGTAGCAGCCAAGAGACTTCGCGACCTCGAATATATGCTCTCTCGTCTCCTGACTGATATCCTTTGCGCCGTGAAAGGCTTTCGATACGGTGGAAACAGAGACATTCGCGGCTTTGGCAAGCTCCCGCATGGTCATGCTATCACCTCTTTCCATGATTATAAGCAGACAGGAGAGCCAAGTCAATATTTACGAAACATTTTCGCTCCTTGTTTCGTTGACATGGCGGGAAAAAGAAGATATCTTATACCATGAGGTGTGGTGTTTTCATATGAAGTATCTTGCTATCATTCTTTTTTGTAAATTGCTCCAGCCGCTGCTCAACAAAAAATGCAGCATGGAGCTCAGCGGTACGCGGATGTTCATGCGGTATATGCTCATCCGCCAGTTCGCAGCGGCGGCGATCGCATTGGTGCTTTGCGGCGGTATGGTGCAGGCAGAACGCGCGATGCTGCTGATCGCCATGGCCTTTGCGCTGTGTCTGACCGTGTGTACCTATGCGGGGATCGCGGCGATGCAGAGCTCGGCAATGGTCTTGGTCTCCATGTTTGAGATGGCCGGTCTGTTAGTCCCTTGTGTCGTGGGGATCTTCTTGTTCTCAGAACCGCTGAAGCTGGCGCACATCATAGGGCTCATGGCCTGTATCGTATCTGCGTGGCTGTTGACAGGTGAAAGCAGAACGAGTAAAGAGAGGCTGCCGATAAAAGCGTGGCTGCTATTGGCGGCATGTTTGCTCTCCAACGGCGGTATCATGCTGACGCAAAAACTGTTTGCGGTCGCTGTGCCCAACGGCGATATCGGTGCCTTCCATTTTTGGGGCTTCCTCTTCTCTGCGGTATTTTCTGCGATCATCCTTCTTTCTGCCGGAAAGGAAAAGGAAGCTTCCAAGATCACACCGAAGCTCGGTATTTACGGTGTGATCCTCTCGGCTGCGCTGCTGACGATCTCGATGCTCAGTACGCGGGTCTCCGCATCGGTACCGTCTGTGATCTTGTTCTCGGCGGTCAATGGCGGTGGCTTACTGCTCTGTACGATCGTTTCTGCGTTCGTATATAAGGAAAAACTGACGGTAAGAATGGTGGCCGGTCTTGTCATAGGCGCGGCGGCCCTGATGCTGATAAATCTTGCATAGGAGAAACAGATATGGATATTTTTGTGAAAGACTTTGGTCTCGTTTCGGATGCTGAAAAAGTGCAGACTGCCGCGATCCAGCTGGCGATCGATGAATGTGCGGCCACCGGCGGCGGTACGGTGCATTTTGAGTCCGGCCTCTACAGAACAGGCACGATCTACCTTCGATCCAACACATCCCTGCATCTGCCTCATATGTGTACGCTCAAGGGCTCTGACGATCTTGCGGATTATAATGCCTCCGATGCGTGGGAGCAGAATATGATCGTTCCCTCGGAGAAGATCTATGGTCAGCATCTGATCGTGATCCTTGAGGTGGATAACTGCAGCATTTGGGGCGGCGGTACCATCGACGGCAACGGAAGGCACTTTGGTTTTGAAAACAGGGAGGACTTCGTCCGTCCTGCGCAGATGGTCTATCTTTGCGAGAGCTCCAATATCAGATTGACGGATCTGAATCTGGTCAACTCTACCTATTGGAGCTGTTTCGTCCACGGCTGTGAGAATGTGACGATCCACGGTCTGCGGATCCGCAATAATCCCGATATCCAGAACAGCGATGGCATCGATATCGACACTTCCCGCCGTGTGACAGTCAGTGACTGCATCATCCAGACGCAGGACGACTGCATCACCTTCCGCTGTGACAACGGTGTTTTCAGCCACTTGAAGGATACCACGAAGATCTTGGAGGATGTGACCGTCACCAACTGCCATCTTTCCACCAAGGGCTGCAATGCCATGCGCATCGGTGTTGGCAACGGTGCGATCCGCAACTGTCAGGTCAGCAACATCGTGATCAGAGACAGCGCCAAGGGCGTATGTCTGGAGAGCCGATATGTGTTCAATTCCGATGAGCAGCCCGGTGTCCTTATCGAGAATATCTCCTTCCAGAATATCTTTATGGAGTGCAAGCTCCCGGTCTATCTGGCCTCTTATTGTGAGGGGATCAACGCCCTCTATGCCCCGCCCATCCGCAATATCCGCTTCTCCGGCCTGACTGTGGAGAGCGAGCATAACATCGTGGTGCAGGCGAACCCAAACTGTGTGGTGGAGAATATCGTGTTCCGCGATGTGATCATGAAGCTGCAGGGCAGCCCCGACTGTGTGGATCGATACGGCTATGGAGAGTGGGATTATGTGACATCGCCTGCGGCCTTCTATATCGCCAATGCCGAGGGCGTGCTTCTGGACGGCATCCGTGTGAAGGTGGAGAACGAAGCTTCTCCGATCATCTATGGCGCTATCTCCGACAGCGCGCAGGTGGACTTCGGTACTTTTGCGGCGATCAAGGGCGCAGAGCGGCTTGCATGTATAGAAAGAGGTCGATGATATGGTCACAAAGCAGGATGTTTTCTCTATGCTGGAGCGCGTCGGTGTCCTTCCGGGTGATAAGGTAACGATCCACACATCCCTGAGAGCCATCGGCGATATCGAGGGCGGAGCGGAGGGACTTCTGGATGCCCTGCGAGGATATCTGTGCGAGGGACTTTTGCTCGTTCCGACCCACACATGGCTTGGGCTTGTGGAGCGGCCCTATTATGACCGGGCGGAGACTGCACCCTGTATCGGTGTGTTCCCAACGGTGGCGGCGTTCCATCCTGATGCCGTTCGGTCTTTGCATCCCAGCCATTCTGTGGCAGTTTTTGGCAAGGATGCCGCAGATTATGTGGCGCAGGAAAAGACCTTTACATCCGGAACACCGACCGATGGCTGTCTGAGCCGTCTGTATGAAGAACATGGTAAGATACTGCTCGTAGGTGTAGGGTTCGAGAGCAATACCTATCTTCACGCTGTGGAGGAGCGTTTGCAGATCCCCGACCGCATGAGCGGAAATACGATACCGGTCGGCATGAAGGACGAGAACGGCAATATCAAAAAAGTCCCTTTCCGCGGCTACGCGGTGGAGGGACTGACCTACAGCATCTCAGTGCATTATCCTGTATTGGAAAAGCCTTTCTTCCACATGGGCGCACTGACCTACGGAACGCTTGGGAACGCGAAAGTCATCTGCTGTGATGCCTATAAGACCGTGAGAGCCTATGCCCGTCTGTATGAGCGGATGCAGTGTGACCTTTGCCGCAAAAATGAAGAGATCCCCGAACGCTGTTATCAGGGTATCCCGATCGACGAGATATAAAAAGTTCGGTGCGCAAGCTGCGCACCGAACTTTTTTACATGTTGTTGGGATCGAAGCAGGGGATGAGCTCATACTTGAAGCGGCTGCCGCGGTGCAGGCTGTCGATGCGGGCTTTTTTTGCCTCGTCTTCGATCACGCCTTCCCGGATATAACGGTCCAGCTCCGCATAGGTGAAGCCAAGATTCTCTTCATCGGTCTTGCCGCAAAGTCCGTCGATCGGCACTTTTTCCACCAATACTTCGGGCAGTCCCAGCTCACGGCCGATGGCCTTGATCTCCTGCACCGTCATGAGACCGAGGGGTGAGAAGTCGCCGGCGGCATCGCCGTAGCGGGTGGAGTAGCCCACATAGTCCTCAGACCAGTTGCAGGTGTTGACCACTCTGCCGTTGCAGCTCTGAGAGATGGCATAGAGGGTGGACATCCTGATCCTGGGAGGCAGATTGATCTTAGTTTGGGTGGAGACCTCCAGCTCCCGGGGCATATTGACCATGAGCCCATCCACAGCGTCTTTGATATTGACGATGTAGTGGCGGATGCCAAGGTGCTCCACCAGGAGCTTTGCCATGTCGATATCATGCTGTACACCGCAGGGCATCAAAACGCCGATCACGCGGTCCTTGCCCAGTGCTTCTGCACACAGGGCGGCTGCTACGGAGCTGTCTTTACCGCCGGAGATCCCAAGTACAGCATTGCAGCCCTTTCCGTTCTTTTCAAAGAACTCCCGGATCCATGCGATACATCCATCTTTTGCTTTTTTTGCGTCAAACATCCTCATCACCTCAAGATATCATTACTAAGATAATATCAGATCGGCTCTGATATTTCAATAGGAAAGCCGCGGTCTTTGACCGCGGCTTTTGGGATGTAGAGGTTTAATGGAGGATGAGCCAGGCCAGGAACACGAAGATCATAGAGGTGACACCGATCACACCGGTGCCGACAGTCTGTGTTTTGTAGCCGTCGGAAACGCTCATCTCGCCGAAGTTGGTCACGACCCAGAAGTAGCTGTCGTTGGCGTGAGACACCGTCATGGCACCTGCGCCGATGGCGATAACAGTCAGTGCGCCGAGGACAGGTGTGGTCAGACCCAGTGCAGGCAGCATGGGTGCGACGATACCGGCTGTGGTAGTGATCGCCACGGTGGAAGAACCCTGTGCACACTTGAGGATGGCAGCCAGCAGGAAGGGGAAGAAGATACCGATCACGGAGAGGACTGCTGCATTGTCTGTGATGTAGGTCACCATGCTGGTGGTGGCGATGACCTTGCCAAGAACGCCGCCTGCTGCGGTGACGAACAGGATGGGGCCAACGACCTTCAGCGTGTCGTTGGTGATGTCGTAGAAGTCCTGCATGGTCTTTTTCTGGCTCAGCAGCAGGATGATGCCGAGGACAGCGCCCACAGCCAGCGCGATGATAGGCGTACCGAGGAAGGTGATGATCGGCACAGCGATGCCTGCCATGGAGAATGCAGAGGACAGAGCCATCAGGATGATGGGGAGAAGGATGGGAGCAAAAGACAGGAAGCCGCTGGGCAGCTTGCCATATTCGGCGACCAGCTCCTCGTAGCTCTTGACATTCTCGGCCATGGTGTCAGCTTCGTCGGCAGCCTTGACCTTCTTACCGATGTACAGGGCGTAGAAATAGCCTGCGATCAGCGCCGGGATGGAGATCAGAGCGCCGATGGCCATGACGGTGATCAGATAGTCACCGATGCCAAGTGTGTTGGCGGCGGCGATAGGACCGGGTGTGGGCGGGATGAAGCAGTGTGCCACATACAGGCCCATGGAAAGTGCCACAGTGGAAGCCACGGAGGACTTGCCGGTGCGCTGCACCAGAGACTTGCGGATGGGATTCAGGATGACAAAGCCGGAATCGCAGAACACGGGGATGGAAACGACCCAGCCCATGATGACCATGGCGGCTTCGGGGTGTTTTTTGCCGACCAGCTTGACGACACAGTCGGACATCTTCAGTGCCGCACCGGAGGCTTCCAGCAGGTTGCCGACCAGAGCACCGAGGATGATGACGATGCCGATGCTGGAGAAGGTGCCGGAGAAACCTGCGCCGATCGTACCGGGGATATCAGCGAGGGGGATCCCACCGACCAACGCCAGCAGCAGAGCCACCGACATGATAGAAAGGAACGGATGGAGCTTCAGCTTGGAGATCGCCAGGATCATCAGCACGATGCAGACGATAAAGGCGATGATAAGGGGGATACCTGTCATACGATACATCTCCTTTTATAATATTTGTCTGAGTGCGCGGCACCCAAGGTTTACAGCTGTATCATATCAAAAACTGACAAAAATGTCTATATACAAGTGGCTCTGACGGCTCTGAATCATCCATATGCACAAATCGATAAAAATATATTTGTTTGTACTGCCAATTGACTGCATAAAGATCTGGAAGGATTGGAATGTTAATAAGACTATCAGAAAGGATGTGCAAGATTTGTTCAAGCATGAAAAAGAATTGTTCCACCCTGTCGCCATCGAGCGGCCCAACCCGCAGTATGCGGCGCTCCTGCAGGAGCAGCTGGGCGGCGGCAATGGTGAGCTGAAAGCCGCCATGCAGTATATGTCTCAGAGCTTTCGTGTCAAAGATCCCAGGATCAAGGATCTGTTCCTCGATATCGCGGCGGAAGAACTGGGGCATATGGAGATGGTCGCTCAGACGATCAACCTGCTCAATGGGCACCATGTGGAGGCAGACCGAGTCAAGGCCGGCGAGATCCAGGCCCATGTCCAGATGGGGCTCAACCCCGGTCTGATCAATGCCTCCGGCTATTCCTGGACAGGGGACTATGTAACGGTGACAGGCGACCTGTGTGCAGATCTTTTGAGCAACATCGCTTCTGAACAGCGTGCCAAGGTTGTCTATGAGTATCTCTATCGTCAGATCGAAGATAAAAAGGTAAGAGAGACCATCGATTTCCTGCTTGACCGTGAGGAAGCGCACAATCAGATGTTCCGCGATGCGTTCAATGAGATCCAGGACTCCGGCTCCAACCGTGATTTCGGCACGACCAAAGCTGCAAAAATGTATTTTTCTCTTTCCAACCCCGGCCCCAATACCTTTTCCGGGAACGATGTGCATCCCCCTCGCTTCTCCTGAAAAAGACCGCACGGCAGCTTTGCCGTGCGGTCTTTGATCTTAGGTCACAAGTACTGCCGCATATCCACGGTCAGCTGTTCTTCCAGGTTGATCAGCCGTTTGGTGATGTCTTTGGACACCTCATCTGCCGCTTCATATTGGTTCAGATACTTGTTCAGCGACTTCACGCCCATATTGCAGCCGTCCGTCATCAGATCTGCGATGGTGCTGTCTGATTCATCGATCCCCAGCTTCACATTGGTCTTGACCCATGACATGCTCTTGGCGATGGGGTTTGGATCCTTGCCGTCATCCTGATAGCGGTCCAGCAGCTGGTCGATCTCCGTTTTCAGCTTTTCATGCTCTGCTTTGCAGTTGGTCAGCTTTTCTTTGAACTGTGTGCTCTTGGCTCTGTCCACAACATCGTCGATGGAAGCCACTCCCATCTTGATGCCTGCATCACATTCTCTCAGCAGCTTGATGGTATCTTGTTCGATCATACATGCCAACTCCTTTCGGTGATGGAGTTAGTATGCACAAGAGTGCCACACTTACACTAAAAAGATGCACGGCTGTATGTGACTGTGCATCTTTGCGTGGGCTTTAGTGCCGCAATGCATATTCAAATTCGGCGATATTGGCGATAGCGTCTGTTCTTCTTGCGGTCAACTCGCGGTTGAATGCAGAGATCTCAGATGATGCTCTGATATGAGCTAAATGTGCATTGCTTTCTTCGAGGGATGCTCCCATAGCGGTACACTGTGCAATACACTGCTCTAGCATGGAAGTTGTGTTATTTGATAGCTTGGTGGCGATCTGGATGCCTCTTTGAAGTTCTGTATAGAGCATTTTATGGTTTTCGTACATGGTGTAGCTGATATCATCAAGTTTATTGATTATCGTCCCTATGCCGCTGTTGATGCGGTTGAGTGCATCCTCGACTGCTTTGTGATGAGATTCGAGCTCAAATAGATCGTACATGCCATTTGCGCCGTTGAGCGTTGAACGTCGTCCTGAATCCAGATACTCACAAAATTTTGTAATCGCAAGGATGTTGCGATATTTAGGATAGATGATATTTAAGGAATATACTTTCCCCAGTACTTGCAAGGTCGCTCTTCTGGTTTCTATGATGCTTCTGATCTCGGCCTCGATTCCCTGATTGAAGAAGCGTATTTGTTCACATTCTTGTTGATAACAAATGTATTCTTGATGTGAAGCTTGGTCGTATTGTTCTTTTTGGGTGTGGTATTGCTCCATTTGGATGCGATACTGCTCCATTTTTTGTTCATACTCCGACCACATCTTTGTTTTTGCTTCTTCCGTCATTCTAGCTTTTTCATGAATGTAGCGTTTAGTATCGATGTCATCGAGCTTGTTTTTTACGATAAAAAAGACGCACAGCGGAATAATTATAAAGTAAATGAGGAGACCGAGAAAAGATGGTATCTTCTGCATCAGAACTACATGAACGGAACATGCAACACAACATGCGAGATATGCACATAGTATCGGCCAGAAAACGGAATGATGGTGAACATCGGGGGTACAGTTGATATTTTCTACTTGTGGAGGGTTGGGGGCTGTTGGAGGCTTAGGAGGAACAGATGCCACGAAAGATTGATGGGAAGGAAGCTGCTTTTTGTGTCGGTTCAGTTCAAACTCGGTGCGGTGCAGTGTTTGAACATCGTTTTCCAAACATCTAACTTGCTCCAAATATTTGCGAAGATCAATCGTTCCCATTTTAGTACCTTCCTTTGTGTGTCTGGTTAATATAGCTTAAAGTCATGATATGACAAATTGTCATAATTGTCAAGCACGAATATGACATAATGTCATTGGGTGATGATATGCAGAACAGACTGAAAATGCTGCGGAAGAGCAGGGGATATACACAGGTCTCATTACAGATGCAAACTGGAATCGAACAGGCTCTGCTGTCCAAATTTGAAAATGGAGAGAGAGTTCCACCGACAGAAACGCTGATGCGATTAGCAGAATTTTATAATGTTAGCATCGATTATATTCTTGGCAGGACAGACAACCCGGAGATCAATAGATAAAACAGCATGACGATCGTGTCGTGCTGTTTTTTGTTCCTGCAGTGCGAGAGAAAAAGCCTCCCTCTGATGAGGGAGGTGGGTGAGCGAAGCGAACCCGGAGGGAGAGAAAGGTGTGTCGGGCTTACGATCCGCTTCATTTGAAACTGCAATAAAAGAAAAACAGCTGTTAAAAGACAGCTGCTTTTTCTTTGGTCGGAGTGTCGGGATTCGAACCCGAGGCCTCTTGGACCCGAACCAAGCGCGATACCAAACTTCGCCACACCCCGATAGCCATACTATTATATGCACAAACATTGGGAGTGTCAAGGAAAATCTCATGCACTGTGTGCCATTCGCATAAGATTCTCAGGAAAGGGGTGAAAAATATGAGTCCTGAGAAACGAACGGGCGGCTTCAAGTCTTTTATCAGCGGTGTATATCTGCTGGCAGCCGCCTGCCTGCTGTTCGGCGTGTGTGCCCACTGTTATCCCGATGCCGGGGAACGGCTCCGGCAGGCCATAGCCGGTACGGAAGACAGCCCGGTACGGGAGGCTTTCTCCGTTCTGGCGGAAGGTCTTGGTGAGAGCAGACCGGTGAAGGAGGTCCTGTCGGAATCCTACGAGGTGCTGGTCGGTGAGAAGGCTTAAGATCACTTTTGGCTTTTGTGCACTGGTGTGCATCCTCGGGTGGCTGGATCATGTTTTTTGCCTGTGGTTCCTGCTGTGCTCGGCGGCGCATGAGCTGGGGCATCTTCTGATGATGAGACTATGCGGGGTCCCAATCGGTAGCATCCGTCTCACGGCATCCGGCGCGGTGATAGAGGGCGGCTTCTCCGATTATCGGCGTGAGATCCTGTGTGCCGCCGCAGGTCCGGTCGCGGGGCTGTTATCGGCGGCGCTGCTCATCCCTGTCGCACCGCGCGGTGCTGCGGTCGGCCTGCTCCTGTCCATCGTCAATCTGCTGCCGCTGTATGCTCTCGACGGCGGAAGGATCCTGCGAGGTGTCCTGCTCCTGTGTTGTTCGGAAGAACGCGCCCGGAAGACGGCCTATACGGTGAGCATAGCGGTCAGCTGTCTGCTCATGCTGCTGGCCTGCTGGGCAACGGTCTGCCTGCAGGCGGGGCTCTGGCCGATCTTCGCGGCGATGATGCTTCTGTGGCGTGCCGGGGAGCGAGATCAATAGTTGCAATTTTTTCGTTCTCGGGATAAAATAGGGTGAAACTATACGAACGGGGATAGCCTATGAACGAGAAACTGCAAAGGATCTTGCCCAAGGTCCAGAAACCGGCACGCTATGTTGGTGGAGAATATGGGCAGATCGTGAAAGAGAAAGAGGATGTTCGCCTGCGGGTGGCTTTCTGCTTCCCGGATACCTATGAGATCGGGATGTCCAATGTGGGCATGCGGATCCTCTATGGCCTCATGAATGAGATGGATGGTGTATGGTGCGAGCGTGTCTTTGCGCCGTGGGGCGATATGGAAGAAGAGCTGGTGAAAGCAGAGCTGCCCCTCTACGCGCTGGAGAGCGGAGCCCCTGTCAGGGACTTTGATATGGTCGCCTTTACCATTGGCTATGAGATGAGCTATACCAATATCCTCAATATGCTCCGACTTGCCCAGATCCCCCTTTATGCCAAGGAACGCCCGGGGCTCCACGGCATCGTTTTTGCCGGCGGCATCTGCACGGTGAACCCGGAGCCTCTGGCAGACTTCATCGACTTCTTCTGTGTCGGTGAGGGCGAGGAGATGGCACCTGAGATCCTGTCTCTGTATGACAGAGCCAAGCAGGAGGACTGGACCAAGGAAGCGTTCCTGCGCGAGGTCTCTAAGATCGGCGGTGTGTATGTGCCGTCTCTTTATGAGCATCAGTATAGCGAGGACGGCAAGCTGACCGCGATCGTGCCCGATGCGGATGCACCTAAGACCGTCACCAAGCGCATCATCAAGGATCTGGACAAGGCATATTATCCCACCGATACCATCGTGCCGTCTACAGAGATCGTCCATGACCGCACCAATCTGGAGGTGTTCCGCGGCTGTATCCGCGGCTGCCGCTTCTGTCAGGCAGGCTTTTGCTATCGTCCCGTGCGTCCCAGAAACGCCGATACGCTCTATCGGCAGGCGGTGGAATCTCTGGAAAACTCCGGCAACCATGAGATCACGCTGGCGAGCCTTTCCACATCGGACTATAAGCAGCTGGAGCCTTTGGCAGACAAGCTGATCGACTACTGCGAGGAGAAAAAGATCAATCTCTCCTTGCCGTCTCTGCGCGCGGATAATTTCTCCCGGGAGCTGATGCTCAAGGTGCAGCGCGTTCGTAAGAGCGGCCTGACCTTTGCGCCGGAAGCAGGCACACAGCGCCTGCGCGACGCCATCAACAAAAATGTCACCGAGGACGAGATCCTGACCACCTGCGCTACGGCCTTCTCCGGCGGCTGGAACAATGTCAAACTTTATTTTATGCTGGGTCTGCCCACAGAGACCGATGAAGATGTGATCGGCATCGCGGAGCTGGTCTGGAAGATCATCAAGACCTGGAAGGAGCATGCTGCCAATAAAAAGCGTGGCCTTTCCATCAATCTGGCGACGGCATTCTTCGTACCCAAGCCTTTCACGCCGTTCCAGTGGGAAGCCCAGATCACACCGGAAGAGTACATGCGCCGTGTGCATCTTCTGCAAAATGAGCTCCACAGCAAGGCTGTGGACTACCGCTATCACGGCAGCGACCTGAGCTATCTGGAGGCTGTCCTTGCCAGAGGCGATCGCCGACTGGGCAGGGTATTGGCCCGCGCTGTGGAGCTTGGCGCAAGACTTGACGGCTGGGATGAGTATTTCAACAATGACATCTGGATGCAGGCGTTTGCGGACTGTGGTATCGACCCCGCATTTTACGCACAGCGGGCTTATGGCAGGGATGAGGTCTTGCCTTGGCAGACCATCGATGTTGGCGTTAAACAGGAATTTTTGTGGCAGGAGCGGGAGCAGGCCTATCGGTCTGCGGTCACGCCGGACTGCCGGAGGAAATGCAGTGCCTGCGGTGCCAACTGTCTGGAAGGTGGGGTGAAGTGCGATGCCTAGGCTGTTATTTGAAAAAACGGGCGACAGTGTCTGGATCTCCCATCTGGATACCATGCGCGTGTTCCAGCGAGCTTTCCGCCGGGCCGGGCTCATGCTGAAGCATTCTCAGGGCTTTACGCCCAGAGCCATCGTCTCTATCGCGCTGCCCTTGTCTGTGGGCGTACACAGCCGATGTGAGCTTTTGGACTATGAATTGGAGAACGATGCGGCGCTCACGCCTGAGATCCTCAACGATGCTCTGCCTGTTGGGATCCGTGTGCGTGAGATCATTGAGAACGGCAGAAAGATCAAGGAGCTGACCCATCTGCGGGCATCGCTGGAGCTGACTTACGATCGTGGTGTCACCGACAGCCTTTTGCAGGAGCTGGATGCCCTTTATCATGGGGAGAGCTTGATCTTGAAGAAGCACAGCCGAAAAGGCGAGACCGAGACGGATATCCTGCCCATGCTGTGTGATCTGCAGATGGAGAAGGCAGGGGAGAACGCGCTTCGGATGCAGGTGCTGGTCTGTGCCCAGAATCCTTCTCTTAATCCCCAGCTGCTGGTCAATGCCATCGAGCTGTATGCGCCCCATTTGGCGCCCGATGCTGTCAGCATTCGGCGCGAAGAGCTCTTTGATGCCGAAGGAAATGTGTTCCGGTAAAATATTGAAAATTCTTCTTGCATTTTCAGAACACTTATGCTATCATACATAAGTCTGTGAAATGGGCGGTCCTCTGCCACAGCCGGTACTGCGGTACAGCGGCATTCCTTGTGGGTATGAACGTTCAAATAATTTATGGAGGACGAGACAAATGGATTTGATGAAAGCACTGACTAGCCAGTACCTGAAGGCTGAAGCTCCCGAGGTCCATGTGGGCGATACGGTTCGCGTTCATGTGAAGATCAAGGAAGGCTCCCGTGAAAGAGTTCAGGTCTTCGAGGGCACCGTCATCGCAAAGAAGCACGGTGGTCTGGAAGAGACCTTCACCGTTCGCCGCATCTCCTACGGCGTCGGCTGCGAAAAGGTCTTCCTGGTCCATTCTCCCAGCATCGTCAAGGTCGAGACCGTTCGTCGCGGTAAGGTCCGCAGAGCAAAGCTCTACTACCTGCGCGATCGTATGGGCAAGGCTGCGAAGGTCAAGGAAAGAGTCTAATATCTATCCAACAAGAAAGACACGGCTTCGGCCGTGTCTTTTTTGCATCTGCACGGCTTCGGCCGTGTCTTTTTTGCGTAAAAAAGCACCTTCCTTTTTACGATCATACGCGTTTTACCACATTATCCATGGATTTGACGATACATCCGGCAGGGAAGACACCGCGCAGGGCATTGAGGGGATAGACGGAGGTGTTCTTTCCGATGACTGTGCCGGGATTGAGCACACAGCTGCAGCCAACATCAGCGTGATCGCCGAGGATGCCGCCGATCTTCCGCAGCCCCGTCTCATAGTCGCGGTCGCCACGAATGACGATGTTCGTACCATCGCTCTTCAGATTGGAGCAGATGGAGCCTGCTCCCATGTGAGAAAAATTGCCCAGGATGGAATCGCCCACATAGTTGTAGTGGGGGGCCTGCACCTTCTCCAGCAGGATGCAGTTCTTCAGCTCTGTGGAGTTGCCGATCACACAGTTCTTTCCTGTGATCACATTCCCTCTGAGATAAGCACCGGGTCTGATCTCTGTGCCGGGACCGATGATAGCCGGCCCAACGATCACCGCGCTGGGATGGATGGAAACACCTTCCCCCACAAGCACGCCCTCGGCGATCTCGGTAAAGCCTTCGAGCCCGGCGGCGAGCAGCGCTCTGCACAGCTCCTTGATCTTGGGGAGCATCTGCCACGGATATTCGCTCGTGTCAAAAAGCTCCTGCAGATAAGGCGTGGTGCAGTCGAACAGCTCTGCGGTCTTGACACACTTAGTCATGGCAATGACCTCTCTTTACGATGGCATCCACGATCCTGTCGGCGTATTCTACGCATTTTTCTTTTGTCTCACATTCCGTCATCACACGGATCAGAGGCTCAGTACCGCTCTGGCGGAGCAGGACGCGGCCCTTCTTGTTGATCAGCTTTTCCACGGCCTTCACTTCATCCAGCACAGCGGGATCTGCCAGCACGGCGGCCTTATCCCTGACCTTGATGTTTTTCAGATACTGGGGATAGAGCACCACGGGCTCTGCCAGCTTGGCGAGAGACATCTTGCTGTCGCATACCTCTTCTGTCATCATGATCGCGGTCAAAAGACCGTCGCCTGTGGTGGCGTATTTTTTGATGATGATATGGCCGGATTGCTCACCGCCCAGAGAATAGTCGTTGCTCTGCATGCTCTCGTATACGAAGCGGTCACCCACAGCGGTCTGCACGCACTGGATACCGGCCTTTTCAAGACTTGCAACGAAGCCGCTGTTGGACATGACGGTCGCCACGACTGTATCCTTGTTCAAGATCCCTCTGGATCTCAACCGCTTGCCGAGGATATAGAGCATGGCATCTCCATCTACGATGTTGCCATTGCCGTCCACGGCGATACAGCGGTCAGCATCACCGTCAAAGGCGAAGCCCAGATCCAGATGCTGCTCCCGCACCAGTCGGCACAGGGCATCCACATGGGTAGAGCCGCAATCGGTGTTGACATTCAGTCCGTTGGGCTCTGCACCGATCACGACGGTCTGTGCTCCCAGTGCGCTGAATACGGCATTGGCGATCATCCAGCTGGCACCGTTGGCGCAGTCCAGACCGATCCGCAGATTCTTATAGGAATGTGATGCCAGAGAGATCAGATAGGCGATGTAGCGGTTTCTGCCGGAGGAGTAGTCCACGATGCAGCCGATATGGTCACCGGTAGCAAGAGGAAGATCGTCTCCCAGCACATTCAGCGCCTTCATATCGCCGTCGAGATAGGCTTCGATCAGTGCCGTCGTCTTATCGTCCAGCTTTTCGCCGTAGGCATTGATGATCTTGATGCCATTGTCCTGATAAGGATTGTGGGATGCGGTGATCATGATGCCGCAGTCGAAATCGTCCTGCCTCGTGACATAGGAGACGCTGGGCGTCGTCGTCACATGGAGCATATAGGCATCCGCGCCGGAAGCTGTGAGACCGGCCGCGATGGAATACTCCAGCATATAGCTGGAACGGCGGGTGTCCTTGCCGATGACGATCTTGGGACGATAGTTGTTTTTCGTGCAGCCGTAATACCAGCCGAGGAAACGCCCCACCTTGTAGGCGTGCATAGAAGTCAGCGTGCGGTTAGCTTCGCCGCGGAAACCATCCGTTCCAAAGTATTTATTGTGCTGCGGTCCTTCTGTGTTTTTTGTGAGGGTCTTGTTCTCACGCAGGAGGACATCTGCGGAGATATCAAAAATATCACACAACTGCAGGATGTTATCTACCTGGGGGGTGGACTGATTCATCTCCCATTTGGAGATGGACTGTCTGGAAACGGCCAGGCGCTCTGCCAGCCATTCCTGAGAGATATTGGCCTCCATCCTCAGCTGTGCGATCTTTTCACCAATGGTCATAATAAACTCCTTCCCGAACTTCGATTCATTCGATCATACTAAGTATGGCGTACCGACAGTCGGAAATCTACCAACTTAGGTTTGAATTTTACGCGCAACTATGAGTTGCGCGTAAAAAGGGGGCGTGTTTATTATAACACAGGCGTCAAATCGTTTTTTGTAAACTCAGGTTGACGATATCCTGTCATACTGCGCCAGAGCACCGCGGCAGTGTTCCACATACCGGTCTACCACGGACTGGGGCGAGAGGATCTGCGCCTGATCGCCGAAGCCTGCGATCCAGCCGAGGAAGGTGGGGGATATACTGATCGTCATGGTGAAGATGAAGTGCTCCGGACCGTCAGGGATCAGCATGGTATCGGTGCCGAAACGGTCGATCACCACACCGGCCAGTGACTTGTGGAAACGCATCCGCACCGAGACCTGCTCGCCGCCGAACATGCCGAACACATTTTTTCCGTAGGAGGCCGGGTCGATGGACTTGATCCCCGGATCCAGATAGCGTGCTTCCTCTGTGATGGTGATGTGTGCCATTTTGTCCACGCGATAGTGTGTGATGCCGTGGCGCTCTGTGTGGGCCACCAGATAGTAGTTCTCATCATCCCATATGAGCCAGTAGGGACTTGCTTCATAGATGCCGGGACGCTCATGCCGCTTGCAGTCCATGCCCCATTCCGTATAGCGGAATGTGATCTTGGCATTTTTTGCAATGGCTTCGTGCAGGGTATCCACATTATAGTAGATGCTCTCATTCATGGTCTTTACCCGTCCGGAGACGACCACATGTCGCTTGAGATCGCCTGCTTCGTGGATGCTGACCAGACGCCCGAGCTTTTCGATCAGCTGCATGGACTTTTTGGAAGTCAGAAATTTAGAGGATTGGACCGCATCGACCAGCAGCTTCAGCTCCGGCAGTTCAAAGTCTCTTGAAGCTATGTAGTATCCGCCGTTCCGCCCGGGCTTATGTACGATGTCGAGCCCCCATTCCAGCAGACATTCGATATCGCTGTAGATGGCCTTGCGCTCTGCGGAGATACCGCGGGCTGCAAGATGCTCGATGATGGTCTGTGTGTTGATGGGGTGTGCCTCGTCGGAATGCATCTCCAAAAATTCCTTGAGGTATAGCAGTTTCAGTTTTTGACCTTCGCTCTTTGCCATGTGGCTCCCTCCTTTTTTCTCTATCTTACTGTGATGAGTGTACCATAAATGGGACTCAAAAACAAGTACTGGAACTTTATCTGCGATCGTGATATAGTTTCTCTGTTTGAAAGGAGATGCTTATGTCCGGTTTTGTTTTAAAGGGTCATATCTGCCATAGTGCCGATAAGGACCGTATCGAAATATTGGAAGATCACTATCTCATCTGTGAGGATGGGATCTGCCGCGGCGCGTTTGCTGTGCTGCCGGAGGCCTATGCATCGCTCCCTGTTCAGGATATGAGCGGTAAGCTGATCATCCCCGGTCTGTCAGATCTTCATATCCATGCATCGCAATTCGGCTATCGCGGTCTGGGCATGGATATGGAGCTGTTGGAGTGGCTGGAGCATCATGCTTTCCCGGAAGAGCGGAAGTTTGCAGATCTCGATTATGCGGAGCTGGCTTATGGTCAGTTCGTCAGGCATCTGCGCCGCAGTGAGACCACCAGAGCCTGTATCTTCACTACGATCCATCGGGAAGCCACCGAGCTCTTGATGGAAAAAATGGAGGAGAGCGGCCTTGTGAGCTATGTGGGCAAGGTCAATATGGACCGCCACTGCCCCGAGTTCCTGCAGGAAAAGGATGAGAGCGAGACGCGGCTGTGGCTGGAGCATACGGCAGGGAAGTACCAAAACACCAAGCCGATCATCACGCCCCGCTTTATCCCTTCGTGTACCGATGGATTGCTTTATGCGATCGGCAGGCTGAGCCGTGAGTATGATGTGCCGGTGCAGAGCCATGTCTCCGAAAATCTCAGCGAGATCCAATGGGTCAAAGAGCTGGTGCCGGATGCGGTGAACTATGGCGATGCCTATGCCAAGTTCGATCTGTTCGGCAAGGATGGCCAGAAGTGCCTCATGTCTCACTGCGTCTATTCCGACGAGCGGGAAATGGCCATGATGAAGGAGAACGGCGTGGTCATCGCACACAGCCCGGAATCCAATATGAATGTGGCATCCGGAGTGGCACCGATCAATCGCTATCTGGACTACGGCCTGCGGGTGGGCCTTGCCACCGATGTGGCAGGCGGCAGCCATGAGAGCATGTTCCGCGCTATGATCCATGCGATCCAGTCCAGCAAGCTCCGTTGGCGGCTGCTGGATCAGAGCGTTGCACCTTTGACCTTCGATACGGCGTTTTATCTTGCCACCAGAGGCGGCGGTGTGTTCTTCGGCAAGGTCGGTGCGTTTGAAGACGGCTTTGAATTCGACGCTCTGGTGTTGGATGATGCGAATTTGGATCATCCGCAGCAGATCACGACCCACGAGCGTTTGGAGCGGATCGTCTATCTCGGAGATGAGCGCAATATCATCCATAAATATGTCCGCGGTGTAGGATTGTTCTGACCGATATTGTGATATCGATAGAAAAAGAGTGAATAAAGAGAGACCCATTCGTCATAGTGACGAATGGGTCTTTTTAAATGGTTTCGAAAACAACACAAACAAAGGGAAACACAGAACATTTTGACGGTGGTGATTTTTGGAAACAAAAGAAATCCTCATAAACAGACATTGACACAGTGTTTATTCGATGGTAATATACTGATACAAAAGTATCGGTAACAAAACATCGATTATTGGGAGGTCAAGTGTTATGAAGAAATACACCGTTATCGACAGCGTGGAAGCGCTGGAATCTGTTCTGGAAACTGTCCGCAGTGCCCAGAGAAAATTCGCGTCTTATACACAGGAGCAGGTCGATACCATCTTTCTGGCGGCAGCGACTGCCGCGAACCAGGCTCGTATCCCCCTGGCCCGGATGGCTGTCGAGGAGACCGGCATGGGTGTCGTGGAAGATAAAGTCATCAAGAACCACTTTGCTTCCGAGTATATCTACAATGCTTACCGCAACACCAAGACCTGCGGCGTCCTGGAGCGGGATACCTCCTATGGCATCAAGAGAGTGGCAGAGCCTGTCGGTGTCATCGCTGCGGTCATCCCTACCACTAACCCTACCTCTACTGCGATCTATAAGTGCCTGATGGCGCTCAAGACCCGTAATGGCATCATCATCAGCCCTCATCCCAGAGCCAAGGAATGCACCATCGCTGCTGCAAAGCTGGTGCTGGATGCCGCAGTCAAGGCCGGTGCGCCCAAGGGCATCATCGCCTGGATCGACAGCCCTTCTCTGGAACTGACGGATACTATCATGAAGGAAGCGGATCTTATCCTCGCCACCGGTGGCCCCGGCATGGTCAAGGCCGCATATTCTTCCGGCAAGCCTGCCCTGGGCGTTGGTCCCGGTAATGTGCCTGCTGTGATCGATGACACGGCTGATATCAAGCTGGCTGTCAACTCCATCATCCATTCCAAGACCTTCGACAATGGTATGATCTGTGCATCCGAGCAGTCTGTCATCGTGCTCGATTCCATCTATGATGCCGTCCGTGAGGAGTTCGCCAAGCGCGGTTGCTACTTCCTCAAGGGCGATGAGATCGACAAGGTCCGCAAGACCATCCTGCCCAACGGTGCGCTCAACGCGAAGATCGTTGGTCAGAAGGCCACTACCATCGCGGAGATGGCAGGTGTCGCTGTTCCTGAGAGCACCAAGATCTTGATCGGTGAAGTGGAATCTGTGGAGCTGTCCGAGGAGTTTGCCCATGAGAAGCTCTCTCCCGTGCTGGCTATGTACCATGCTGCAGATTTCAAGGAAGCTGTCGCCAAGGCAGAGCGTCTGGTCTATGATGGCGGTCTGGGCCATACGGCATCCATCTACCTGAACAATGTCACCGAGCGCGAGAAGCTCGGTATCTTTGCCGACCGCATGAAGACCTGCCGTATCCTTGTCAATACGCCTTCCTCTCAGGGTGGTATCGGTGATCTGTATAACTTCAAGCTGACTCCCTCTCTGACCCTTGGCTGCGGTTCCTGGGGCGGCAACTCCGTGTCCGAGAATGTGGGCGTCAAGCATCTTTTGAATATCAAGACTGTGGCAGAAAGAAGGGAGAACATGCTGTGGTTCCGCAACCCGGATAAGGTCTATCTGAAGAAGGGCTGCCTGCCCGTCGCTCTGGCTGAACTGAAGAATGTGCTGGGCAAGAAGCGTGCGTTCCTTGTCACCGACCAGTTCCTTTATGCCAATGGCTTCACCAGACCCATCACCAGAGAACTGACTGCCATGGGCATCCAGTACTACTGCTTCAGCGATGTCGCTCCCGATCCCACGCTGGCCTGTGCCAAGGAAGGTGCTGCTCTCATGCGTGAGTTCCAGCCTGATGTCATCATCGCGCTGGGCGGCGGCTCTGCCATGGACGCAGCCAAGATCATGTGGGTGCTGTATGAGCACCCCGAGGTGGATTTCCAGGATATGGCCATGCGCTTCGTGGATATCCGCAAGAGAGTCTATCAGTTCCCCAGAATGGGCGAGAAGGCATACTTCGTTGCTGTCCCCACCTCTGCCGGCACAGGTTCCGAGGTCACGCCCTTTGCGGTCATCACCGATGAGAAGACCGGCGTGAAGTATCCTCTGGCTGACTATGAACTGATGCCCGATATGGCGATCGTGGATGCAGACCTGCATATGTCTGCACCCAAGGGCCTGACGGCTGCTTCCGGTATCGATGCGCTGACCCACTCTCTGGAGGCTTATGCTTCTATGATGGCGACTGACTTTACCGATGCGCTGGCTCTGCGCTCCATGAAGATGATCTTCAACTATCTGCCCAGAGCCTATGACAACGGTCAGGAAGATATCGAGGCCAGAGAAAAGATGGCCAATGCCGCTACCATGGCCGGTATGGCTTTTGCCAATGCATTCCTTGGTATCTGCCACTCTATGGCACATAAGCTGGGCGCATTCCATCATCTGCCTCACGGTGTCGCCAATGCGCTGATGATCTCCCATGTCCTGCGTTATAATGCCAGTGAGCAGCCTGTTAAGATGGGTACCTTCCCCCAGTACGATCATCCCCATACGCTGGCTCGCTATGCCGAGATCGCGACACATCTGGAACTGGCAGGCCATCTGACGCTCAAGGGCACCTCCGATGAGGAGAAGCTGGAGACTCTGATCGAAGCCATCGAGGAGCTGAAGGAGAAGGTCGGCATCAAGAAGACTATCCGCGACTACGGCATTGATGAGAAAAAGTTCCTTGCGAACCTCGATGCCATGGTCGAGCAGGCCTTCGATGACCAGTGCACCGGCGCGAACCCCAGATACCCCCTCATGTCCGAGATCAAGCAGATGTACCTCGACGCTTACTACGGCACTGAAAATTAAAAAAAGATTCCCGCCTCGGCCTATCCGGGGCGGGCTTTTCTATGGCATTTTCCTTGAAGATGTGTTATAATGTCCAAAATACCAAGTAAGGAGCATTCTATATATGAAGATCGCAGTTACATATGAGAACGGTCAGATCTTTCAGCACTTCGGTCATACCGAGCAGATGAAGATCTATACAGTTGAAAACGATGAGGTCGTCAGCAGCGAGGTGGTCTCCACCAACGGCTCCGGCCATGGCGCACTGGCTGGCTTCTTGAAGGCACAGGGCGTGGAGGTCCTGATCTGCGGCGGGATCGGCGGCGGTGCCCAGATGGCGCTGGCCGATGCCGATATCAAGCTCTACGGCGGCTGCAGCGGTGAGGCAGACCGCGCGGTGGAGAATTATCTCAATAAGACCCTGATGTACGATCCCAAGGTCAAATGCGACCATCACGATCACGACCACGGACATGACTGCCACTGCGGTCATCACCACGATCACGGTCACGACTGTCATTGCGGTCATGACGACCATCGCGACCAGATGATCACCTTGACGATCGCGGACGATGACGGCAACACGCAGGACCATGAGTTCCGTGTGCTGGCAGTCTATCCTGCAGGCGGTATGCACTATATCGCCCTGACGCCCGATCTGGATGCACCGGAGCTGGAAGCCAATGTGTTCCTGTTCAAATATGTGGAAGAGAACGGGCAGGCCTCGGTGGAAGAGATCGTGGCAGATGAGGAATTTGCCATGGCTGCCGATGCTTTCCAGCAATGGCAGATGACAAGAGGATGATACCATACGAAAAACGCTGCCGCTTGGATCTCCAAGCGGCAGTGTTTTTATGTCGCAGAGTGCCGGGGGATCACAGCTCGATCTCGACCCAGTCTGCTTCGGGATATTCGACTACGACACAGTCGTTGTTGTAGGTACGCTCAGGCAGCACGATCAGCACATGGGCTTCGTCCAGATTCACGGGCAGAGCGGCCAAATGCCAGACACCTGCGTTCAGGCAGACAGCGGTGCCCTTGGGGACCAGGAAAGCTTCCGTCAGCTGAGGAACGGGATCCTTGGAGGCGGGAGCCACATGGAGCACCACATCGTCGTCCATAGCGACCACACCTTCACCGGTGTAGTTGTGATACTCAGCCATAGTGACGATCATTTTCTCCGGCTTGTGGGTCAGCAGGGGAGAGAAGGTGATGGGCATCTGACCGGAAACGGGCAGGCGCGCCTGATCGGGATAGAAATCACCGAGGCTGAAGCCCTCGGGGGTCAAGATCTTGCTGAAGGAGCCGTAGGGGCTGAAATTCTCGGCGGTGATGGGAACAGCTTTGATTTTTCTCATGGAAGATCCCTCCTAAAAGATTTGTGACTATATTATAAACGCAAGCCTGTCTGATTGCAACAAATTCTTTCATAATAAGGATTGACTTTAGTGATTAAAAGTGATAAACTATCACCATTATTGCAATGACACAAAGGAGATATGTCATGGTCATTACAGAACTGTTGGAGCGCAATGCCAGATTGTACGGAGCTGAAGTTGCGCTTGTCGAGATCAACCCCTCCGAGGAGCGGGATAAGGCTGTCACATGGCAGGAATTCAATCTGATCGAAAATGCCGATCCCGATGCCTCTTACCGCAGAGAGCTGAGCTGGAAGGACTTTGACCGCAGAGCCAACCGATTTGCCAATCTGCTGCTCAGCCGCGGCTATCAGCCCGGGACGAAAGTGGCGATCTTGCTGATGAACTGCCTGGAATGGCTGCCGATCTATTTCGGTATCCTCAAGGCCGGCTGCATCGCTGTCCCCATGAATTATCGCTATTCTTCCGATGAGATCGAATACTGTCTGGATCTGGCGGATGTGGAGCTTTTGATCTTTGGACCTGAGTTCGTCAGCCGTATGGATGCGATCGCGGATAAGCTGGCAAATGTCAAGATGTTCTATGTTGGGAAGAACGGTCCTGCCTACACGGAGGACTGCATGCGCCTGATGAACTTCTGCTCTTCCAATCCCCCTCCCATCATCATGGAGGAAGACGACCTTGCCGCGATCTATTTCTCCTCCGGCACCACAGGCTTCCCCAAGGCGATCTTGCATGACCACCGTGCGCTGATCTCATCCTGCCGGACAGAGCAGAATCATCACAGTCAGAGCAGGGAGGATGTGTTCCTCTGCATCCCGCCGCTGTATCACACCGGTGCAAAGATGCACTGGTTCGGTTCTTTGCTGGCAGGCTCCAAGGCGGTGCTGCTGCGCGGCATCAAGCCGGAATGGATCCTCAGGGCCATCTCGGAGGAGAAGTGTACCATCGTCTGGCTTCTGGTACCGTGGGCACAGGATATGCTCGATGCCATCGATGACGGTCGCATCGACCTGAACGAATATATCCTTGGGCAGTGGCGGCTGATGCACATCGGTGCCCAGCCTGTGCCGCCCAGCCTGATCAAGCGCTGGAAAAAGATCTTCCCGGACCATCAGTATGATACCAACTACGGTCTATCCGAATCCATCGGTCCCGGTTGTGTCCACCTGGGTGTTGAGAACATCCATAAGGTCGGTGCGATCGGAAAGGCCGGCTATCTGTGGCAGACGAAGATCGTGTCTCCCTCCGGTGAGGAAGTGCCGCAGGGCGAAGTGGGCGAGCTGATCGTCAAGGGTCCCGGTGTGATGCGCTGCTACTATAAGAACAAGGAAGCTACAGATGAAGTCATCCGCGGCGACTGGCTCTATACCGGTGATATGGCGCGTATGGATGAAGACGGCTTCATCTATCTGGTCGATAGAAAAAAAGATGTCGTCATCTCCGGCGGTGAGAATCTCTATCCTGTCCAGATCGAGGACTTCCTGCGTGGGTTCGATAAGATCAAGGATGTGGCAGTCATCGGCCTGCCCCATGCAAGGCTTGGTGAGATCGCGGCTGCGATCATCGAGATCAGGGAAGGCATCACCTGCACGGAAGAAGAGATCAATGCGTTCTGCGAGGGCATGCCCCGCTACAAGCGGCCTAAGAAGATCATCTTCGACAAAGTTCCCAGAAACCCCACCGGCAAGATCGAAAAGCCTGTCCTGCGTGAGAAATACTGCCGCGGCCGTCTGGTCGAAGCCCAGATCACAGGTTAAAGAAAGAGGTAATACATATGAAAACATTGATGCTCGGCAACGAAGCCGTTGCCAGAGGTTTATTTGAAGCAGGATGCGATTTCGTATCCAGTTACCCCGGCACGCCCAGCACGGAGATCACCGAAGCTGTGGCGAAGTATCCCGAAGTCTATGCCGAGTGGGCACCCAATGAGAAGGTCGCCATGGAGGCGGCGTTCGGTGCCTGCCTCTCCGGTAAGCGCAGCTTCTGCGGCATGAAGCATGTGGGCCTGAATGTGGCTGCCGACCCCTTGTTCACCATCGCCTATACCGGTGTCAATGCCGGTATGGTCATCGGCGTGGCAGATGATGCCGGTATGCATTCTTCCCAGAACGAGCAGGACAGCCGCCACTATGCCAGAGCGGCAAAGGTCCCTATGCTGGAGCCTTCCGATTCTGCCGAAGCGCTGGCATTTGCCAAGCTGGCCTATGAGATCTCCGAGGAATTCGACACTCCTGTTTTTATCAAGATGTGTACCCGTGTAGCACACTCCCAGAGCATCGTGGAGACGGGGGAGCGGGTGGAAGTCCGGAAAACATATGAGAAAGATCCCCAGAAGTATATCATGATGCCCGGCAATGCCAAGCGCCGCCATCCCATCGTGGAGGAGCGCACGCAGAAGCTGATCGCATGGGGCGAGACTGCACCTGTCAACCGCATCGAGGAAGGCGAAGATCATGCCTTCGGTATCATCACCTCTTCTACTTCCTACCAATATGTCAAGGAGGTCTGCGGCGATAAGTATCCCGTTTTGAAGCTCGGCATGATCTGGCCTCTGGCCGACGGTCTGCTGACCAAGTTCGCGGCTTCTGTTGAAAAGGTCATCGTCGTGGAGGAGCTGGACAGCTTCATCGAGACCCGCTGCCATGAGCTGGGCCTCAATGTTGCAGGCAAAGACATCTTCCCCTGTATCGATGAGTTCTCTCAGAATCTGGTGGCAGATAAGCTCGGTGTCTATGCGCCTGTCTGCGGCGCGAAGCTGGATGATGTGATCCCGGCCCGTCCTCCTGTTATGTGTGCCGGCTGCCCCCACAGAGGCCTGTATTACACCCTTGCCAAGAACAAGGTCACGGCCATGGGCGACATCGGATGCTACACGCTGGGTGCTGTACCTCCTCTGGCCGCGCTGGACACCACCATCTGTATGGGTGCTTCTATCTCGGGCCTCCACGGCTTCACCAAGGCAGGCGGCGGCAAGGCTGTTGCTGTCATTGGCGACTCCACCTTTATGCACTCCGGTGTGACAGGTCTGATAAACGCCGCTTACAATGAGTCCAATTCCACCATCATCATCGTAGATAACTCTATCACCGGCATGACCGGTCATCAGCAGAACCCCACCACCGGCTTCAACCTCAAGGGCGACCCCTGCACCAAGATCGATCTGGAGACCCTCTGTAGGGCTGTGGGCATCCGCCGCGTCCGTGTGGTCGATCCCTATGATCTGGCCCAGTGCGATGCCGCATTGAAGGAAGAACTGGCGGCGGACGAGCCCTCTGTCATCATCTCCCGCCGTCCCTGTGCACTGCTCAAGTATGTCAAGCATAATAAACCGCTGGAAGTGGATCCCGACAAGTGCAAGAGCTGCAAGATGTGTATGAAGATCGGATGCCCTGCCATCAGCATGGTCGATGGTAAGGCTGTCGTGGATAACACCCTCTGCACCGGCTGCGGCGTTTGTGCCCAGCTTTGCAAATTTGATGCCCTGAAGGCGCCCCAGGAGGTCTGAACATGAAAACGAAGAATATTATGATCGTCGGTGTCGGCGGGCAGGGAAGTTTGCTGGCATCCAAGCTCCTTGGCAAGCTCCTGCTCACCAAGGGCTATGATATCAAGGTCTCTGAGGTCCATGGTATGAGCCAGCGTGGCGGCAGTGTGGTCACCTATGTCCGTTTCGGCGATAAGGTCTATTCTCCCGTGATCGACAAGGGCGAGGCCGACTATATCGTTTCCTTCGAGCTTCTGGAGGCTGCCCGCTATACGGAGTTCCTGAAGCCCGGCGGTAAGATCGTTACCAATACCCAGCAGATCAACCCCATGCCTGTGATCACCGGTGCTGCGGAGTATCCCGCAGATCTTGTTAAGAAGATGCAGGCAGCCGGGATCGATGTGGATGCCTTCGATGCTCTGAAGCTGGCGGAGGAGGCAGGTTCCTCCAAGGCTGTCAACATCGTTTTGATGGGACATCTGTCCAAAAATTTTGACTTCACCATGGAAGAGTGGATGCAGGCCATCGAATCCAGCGTGCCTGCTAAATTCCTGGAACTGAATAAAAAAGCATTTATGCTGGGCAGAGATGCCTGAGTTAGGAGTGAACATTATGTCCAATTATTATCAGAAAGAGATCGAAACTGCCTCACGGGAGGAGATGCTGGCCCTGCAGAACGAGCGTCTCGTCAAGCAGGTGCAGCATGTTTGGGACAATGTCTCTTACTACCGCAAGAAGATGGAGGAAAAAGGTCTGACCCCTGCGGATATCCAGGGGCTCGAGGATCTGCATAAGCTGCCGTTCCTCTCCAAGGATGATCTGCGAGAAGCCTATCCTTATGGACTTCTCGGTGCGCCCCTCAAGGACTGCGTCCGTATCCACTCCACTTCCGGCACGACCGGCAAGCGTGTCGTGGCATTCTATACCCAGCACGATGTGGATCTGTGGGAAGAATGCTGTGCCCGTGCCATCGTGGCCGCAGGCGGCACCGATGAGGACGTGTGCCAGATCGCCTATGGATATGGCTTGTTCACCGGCGGCAGCGGCATGCACGGCGGTTCACACAAGGTCGGCTGTCTGACGCTCCCCATGTCCTCCGGCAATACGGACCGTCAGCTGCAATTCATGACAGACCTTGGCGCGACCATCCTTTGCTGCACACCTTCCTATGCTCTGTATCTGGCCGAGAGCATCCATGAACGCGGTCTCCGCGATCAGATCACGCTGAAAGCGGGCATCTTCGGCGCGGAAGCATGGAGCGAGGAGATGCGCCATGAGATCGAGAAGCAGCTTGGGATCAAGGCTTACGATATCTATGGCCTGACTGAGACCTCCGGCCCCGGTGTTGCGTTTGAATGTTCCGAGCAGACCGGTATGCACATCAATGAAGACCACTTTATCCCTGAGATCATCGACCCCGAGACAGGAGAGGTCCTGCCTGAGGGCAGCAAGGGCGAGCTTGTCTTTACTTCCATCACCAAGGAAGGCTTCCCGCTGCTGCGCTACCGCACCAAGGATATTTGCATCCTGACTCGTGAGAAGTGCTCCTGCGGCCGTACCCTTGTCAAGATGTCTAAGCCTATGGGCAGAAGCGATGATATGCTGATCGTCAAGGGCGTCAATGTGTTCCCGTCTCAGATCGAAGCGGTGCTTCTGGAGCAGGGCTATCCTGCCAACTATCAGATCATCGTCGATCGTGTCAAGCATTCCGATACGCTGGAGGTCCAGGTCGAGATGACCCCCGAGAACTTCTCCGATTCGCTGGCGAAGATCAACGAGATGGAAAAGTCTCTGATCGATGCGCTCAAGACCATGCTCGGCATCTATGCCAAGGTCAAGCTGGTGGCGCCCAAGTCCATCGCCAGAAGTGAGGGTAAGGCTGTCCGTATCATCGATAAGAGAAAGATCTAAGGAGGTAATACTATGAGCGTGCATCAGATCTCTGTATTTTTGGAAAACCGAGCCGGTCAGCTGGCTGAGATCACCAAGGATGTTGCCGATGCCGGCATCGATCTGCGGGCCATCTCCATTGCTGAAACTGCCGACTACGGTGTGCTCCGCATGATCGTAGACGATGCGGAAAAGGCGACTTCCATCCTGCTCTCCCACGGCTATATCCTTTCCATGACCCCTGTGGTGGTCGTGGCCGTACCCGATGCTCCCGGCGGTCTGGCACCTGTTCTGGGCATTCTGGCTGAAGGCGATATCGATATCGAGTACATGTATTCTCTCTTTACCCACAAAGAAGGCAAGGCCTATATGGTATTCCGTGTCGCTGACGAAGAGAAGTTCATTTCGCTCCTTGCGCAGCACGGCATGAGCCCCGCCGAAAAAGCCGAACTGGATCTGAAATAATGACAAAGCCGCCTGCTGTTCAAACAGCAGGCGGCTTTTCTGCATATGGAGATCGGCTTATCCCGGTGCAGATGGAGCTCAAAATACGAAAGACACCGGGGATCGTTTGTATGTGGCGGCGTCCATGACAAAATAGAAGCCGTCGTCTTTGGCAACACGCAGTCTATCAGACATATTTACGAAAAGATAAGCATTTTTTGAAATATGTGCCAGACGGTTTTTTGAACGAAGCGCAAAAACAGGCAAAGCCTCTGAGACGCGTGATAATGTAAAGCAATGGCATTATTTTTTATTCCGTGAATATGGAGAAAAAACGGCAACACCTTATCGTGTTACCGTTAATATCAAAGAAAAGACAGAAGGACATTTTGTTTATAGCTTCAATGCCGAAAAAACAGAAGAAAACCGCAGCATCCGGCGGACTTTACATGCCGACGTGACCTCGTCCAAAACAGACGGTGGCAATGCTACGATCTTCGATCCTACTGTACCACAAACAGCCCGGACTGTCAACGGGGATAATATGGCAGAAACAGACGATGTTCAATGGGCGGGGAATATGCCTGCAGAGGCTGAGACTGTTGATGCCATGGAGCAGCTGCGGCGGGACTATGCCGAGGGAAAGATCACCGATGAGGAATTTGACGAGGCCATGGAGATCATCCGGCAGGAGGAAAGTGCCGCCGGGGAAAGCATGGTCGAGGGTGTCCGGTGGGCAGGCAATGAAACGCAGGAGAACGGATCGCCGCGTCGCTCCGCTCCTCGCGATGACAGCGGTGTAAAGACTGTTGCTGAGAACAATAATACCGAAACGGAGGATATGACATATGGAGAACAGCAAAATCAGGGTGAGAGTAGTAGCGCACGATGGGACGACGCTGGGCGTACCGATGGAAACTCTGACAGAAGTGAAAAGCGAAATGCGGGAGCGGCAGTCATACGAAGATCAGAAGAAGCGCGTCGGGTCCAGTCTAATGTCAAGGCTCAGGGAGGCAGCAGAACAAGCCTAAGAAAGCTGGGGCTGAGTGTTGGCAGCGAAGAAGAAAGCGTGCAGTTGGTCACAAGAGAAGCCTACACTCCGGCGTTGGAAGAGGCACAGAGACTTGCCGATGCAGAAGGCTTACGGCTTGTGCCGGTGGTCGGAAGCCTGTATGTTTACGACCAAAGAGGTGTAGAGAGACGCGTTGCAGCTGTGATCGAGAATGGTACGATCTATGTGCAGGCAGACAGCTTCATGCAGGATGTTGTTGCGGAGGTCAAACATGAGATCTACCACCACAAAGCAAACCAAGATCCGAAATTGACGGAACGAATTGCCCAGTACATTATGGGCAAGTACAGCGAGGCAGAGGTACAGGCACTGTATGAGCGGTACTACGACCTGTATTATAAGACATTTGATGCCAGAATGACTGACGAAGAGATCGAGAATGCGATCTGGGATGAAATGCTGGCGGATGCCTATGGAGAGCTGCAACGGTATTCGGACTCCTATGGCACTACCGAATGGACAGAGGCTGTCCGCAATATGGTGGAACGGACAGAAACAAAAAACACCGCCGAAGGCGGTGAAGCAAGAATGTCCGCAGAAGTTGACCCGTACAGCTATGAAGAGCTTGTACAAAAGCCACCAATCGATGTTACTGTGATCAGCGACAGGGAAATTCCGACAAGAGGAAAAAAGGTCAAGTCGCAGGAAATCGCAAACATTGGTCGAAATAAGGCGGCGATTTTATACAACGATGTAAGAGGAACGCAAAGGTATGTCTATATCGAAGATTTAGGCGGAAATGTTCTTGTGCCAAAAAAAGGATTTGAACATGGTATACAAGGGAATAAAACAAACAGCAGCACAATGCGTACTGCTGAAGTGACATATGATCTTGTAGATATTTTGCGAAACTCCATCGTAGTAAATGAGCTTGAGGCAAGACAAGGGGATGACTGCGATTACAGCTATATCCTGTTTGGCTATGCGATGAATGAAGCCGGAGACGAGTACATAGTAAAAAGCACCGTCAACCATTATTCGGACAACAAGTCCGTGGTTGACAGTGTTGAGATCTATGATGTTCTCAAAGGCTCCAAGGCAAAAAATGTGGAGGCCAAAGTGATAGGCAGCCACACCGGCAAGCCGGCGGCCCGTGTCCTCAATGCATTGGACTCCACTACTGTCAGTGTAGCAGAATTACTGGAAGCTGTCAAGGAGAATTACCCTGAATTGTTGCCGGATGGTGTGAGAGAACATTTTGGTATTCAAAATGCACCAAAGGAAGCTACGGCAAGGTTTTCCTATGGTGGAAAAAATGCGCGGACTGCGGATGAAGCCTCTTTGCAGATGGCCAAAGATATGCTGGACATGGATGTGAGCATGGAGGAGATCCTGCGGACGACAGGCTGGTATCAGGGTCGTGACGGCAAGTGGCGGTTTGAAACGGAGCGGGCAGAAACAAAAAACACCGCCGATGGCGGTGTGGCAAGAGTGTCCGCGGCAGAGGATAATTCCTATACGGGGAGAAATATGTCGGAAGATTCCGAGATTTACAGTTATGATTTCCTTGTGTCTCAGCCGGATATGCAAACAGTTATACTGCCTGAGGTTGATGCTGTACGAGATGACAATAAGCGAGTAGATACTGCAAAAGTCATAAATGCAGGAATAAAAAATGCAGTTGCTGTAGGTGAGGAGCAGGAAGGAAAGGTCTTTGTTACAAATGCCTATACAGGAAGGCGGCTGCGTGTTACCTCAAACAGCATAAGGCATGGATTGAACGGCAATACCAACAGAGTTTTAACAAATGCTCGTCTGGGGGCTGTGGTTGGCAATGTTCTTCAAAATGCAATTCCCATCAATGCTATGTATAATAAAGCGGATGGAGTGACCGGGACTTATGCAATGGCTGCGTATGCAACAGATAGCAAAAATCGAGAGTTTGTTGCAGTCATCACAGTAGAGCAGAGAACAGGAGAAGTTGTGTCTGTCGAGGCATATGATATGCTTCACGCATTGAGCGGAAGACAAAAAAGAAACGACAGCCAGGCGGACACGAAGTCCCAGAGCATTCACTCTATCAAGGCTGCCGATATTATTAGTATATCCGATTTTCTGGAGATTGTCAATGCAACACATCAGAGCATTTTGTCTCAAGATGTTTTGGAACATTTGGGAGAAAAACGTGATCCAGATGGATACTATGCAGATCGGGTAAAATTCTCCATGGCTACGGAAGAAACAGATGCGCTACCGGCTAAGGCACAGAGCTACCTGCGCCGGGTGGAGCGGGATTTGGTAGAGACCATCGGTACGCAGATGGAGCTCTCGTTCATGCAACGGCGCGGGGGACTACGGGCTGCCGTGGATCGTCTGGCGCAAGAGTATCTGCAAAACGGTGATGTTTCCCAGCAGACGGTGGATGAGCTGTTTGATGCGGCCAGTGGCGGCAGATATGACAGCGATGCCGATGCCAGAGAGAAGCTTGAAAACGCTGTGCATGAAGCATTGGAAGATCTGCGGCAGCATTTGGAGACTATGGACTTCGAGGAAGAGACCGAGTATAATTATGCCATAAAGAAGGCGCGGGATGTGGCAAGAGCTTTTCAAATAGAGTTCACAGGAGAGGTGAGTTTTGCAAAGGGAATAAGAGTTTATCCCGGAGAAGCGGCAACAGTCCGTCATGCGCTTAAAACCGGCTATGGAAAGATCTCGCTAAATGGAAAAAGCGGAACTGTGAATACATCAGTGTTTTGCTATCTTTTCAAGGTGGATAACGGCAAGGTAATTATTACAAAAGCGGTCAAACATGAAGACCTTAATATCAGAAAAAATGTAGCAAGGGAGATGTATCGAAGTGAGCAGTTACGAAAAGATAATGAAGAAACTGTTTCAAAAATTGAAAACAGCGGGAATAGACGAGGAGACCTCGGTGATAATTTCGCTTCAACTAATGGAACAGGAGGATATGGAGAGAATGCTTCTTTGGATGGGGAGAAATCCAGAAGCGAGCTTGACAGAGATCTGCGACAAAGCGCAGGAACTGCACGAGGCCCGCGTGATGTAGAGCGTGTCACACTTCGCATTAGGCAAATCGAGCATGAGCTCAAATACAATATAGCACTTACACAGCGCCAAAGAAATGCTCTGGCAAGAGAACGAAAGAAGCTTATTGAACAAAGAAAAGAACTCAAAAAAACGATGCCGCGGTTCTCCATGGAGACGGACATTGAGCAGGAAGAATTACTGACACAGGAAGATGTGAAGCTGCTTTACACCGAACTGAAAACGGCGCGGAGCGCGGCGGAAAAGGCTGTTGCGAGGTGTTGTCTATTACGATCAGATGGGGGAGATAGCCAAAAGAAACGGGAAACTGCACAGCCAAATCTGCGCAGTTTCCCGTTTCTTCCTTCTATCGTATCATTCCACGATGCGGCGGGCGCCGATATATCGGGGAGCGTAATATTCATGATCAAGGCTGGTGATCTTGACACCGCCGCCTGCTGCATGGATGAACAAATTGTCGCCCATGTAGATGCCCACATGAGAGGCAGCGGCAGAGGTCGCATATGTATTGGTGAAGAACACCAGATCGCCGACCTTCAAATTGGTGACGGAGTAGCCGTTGGTCAGCTGCTGTGCTGCGGTACGCTTGAGGGTGTAGCCCATCTGCTTAAAGACATACTGGGTAAAGCCGGAGCAGTCAAAGCCCTTGGGGGTCGTGCCGCCCCAGACATAGGGAACTCCCATATAGTCCTGTGCCAGCGCTACGAGCTTCTGACCGGTGGTCTCGATCACAGGGGGCTTGCCCACCGTGATCTGAGCGTTGAGCTTGGGAGCTTCCATCAGCGCGACAAGATCGGAGCGGATGTAGCCGGTGATGCCCTCATACTGCACCTTGTACCAGCCGCAGTTGAAGCCGATGATATAAGCTGTCTCACCCTGAGAGAGGGTAGCGAGGAGCTCAGAGTTCACATCGGGAGCGCTTCTGAGGTTCACATTGCCGCTTTCTACGATGGCATCGCCCAGCTCCACATTCCAGCGCTCGTAGGTGGTGAGATAGTCCTTGTGCATGTATCCGACGATGAGATTGTAATCGACCAGATACCAGTCACCCTCCTGACGGATGATGACCACGCTGTCACCGATACCGGCGCTTGCCAGGATCTCAGCATCGGTACTGGGTTTGGCGCGCAGACGAAGACCGCCCGTCTGGACGACACCGATACCGGTCTTGAGTTCGATGGCGGAGACGCCCACGACCATGGACGCCAAAATAGAGACGGCGATGACCGCCGTCAAAAGTCGCTTGAGAAATTTCATGATGTACCTCCGTGTCTTCCCAATGGCTTACTTGGAAGCCAGCGCTCTTTCCAGCCACACACAGCCAACATCCAATGCTGTGTAGAAGCCGTCTTTTTCACTCTTCTTTACGACCCGGTCGCGAGCGCGGACGGAGGGGTCGGTGAGCTGCAATTGTACAGAGACCTTGGATGCGAGCTCCAGCTCGCTGTCTCCCAAGGTCGTGCTCTTGGTCTCAAGGACCTGGAGCATAACGATATATTTGTCGGCCATGGAGCCGTAATAGATCAGGTTATCTTTTCTCATCAAGGGGTGACCCTTGTAGGTGAGGATCTGTTCAGCCATAGGGACCTCCAGTAGTTAATGTAACCAAATTGTAACACATTGTTTTGTTATTGTCAACCATAGATTGACATAATTCTTAAATTATTTTCAATTTGTTACCATTTGGCCCGAGATGCGAGGGTTGTTTTGGATGTTGTTTTGGGAAGACCGGGGTACAGCATAGGTATAAGGGCCGCAGCGCGTTTGCGCTGTGGGAAGAAAAACAGGCGGCCGATCAAAGCCGCCTGATGTTCCTGATTCTTGTTGCCGGAGCGTGCTCGCTACGAACAGGCGCAGATCACACTTCCAGATAGTGCCGCACCAGTTCCTGCAGGAGCTCATCACGGTCGAGCTTGCAGATCAGGCTTCTGGCGTTGTTGTAGTTGGTGATGTAGGTCGGATCCTCGGAAAGCAGATAGCCGACGATCTGATTGATGGGATTGTAGCCCTTTTCGCTCAAAGAGCGATGCACGGCGGATAAAACATCCTTCATCTCCTGCTTAGAATCATCGGGGACTACGAATTTAATGGTATTACCTTCCATGCAGTCTACCTCCTTTCGAGTATTGCACTATAAGAGTATTCTACTCTATTTTTTCCGGTTTGTAAAGGGGAAGATCCATCTTAACCGGTGATAAATTCCTTTGCGTAGGGCAGGGTCTCGATCCATGCGCAGAACTCACGCCACTCGGGCAAGCGATGGGTGCGTCGCTGTGCATAGATGGTCTTGAGCTGACGATAGTTGGTGGTCATACCGGCAGTCAGCTGGAAACCGCAGGGGTTGGACATGAGCAGACGCAGATAGTCCTCAGGATCCTTCGTCTCGTTGTACTTGGCGGCCAGCTCCTTGACGATCTCGATGATGCGGGGATCGGTGTGTGCATCGTACTGCTTGTCCAGGTCGAACTGGGCGATGCGGTGCATGGTGGACTGGCTGGAGACGAAGTTCAGGAATGTATATCTCTCAGCTTCCGTCCATGCCTTGACCGTATATGTCAAGTCGAATTGCACGAGCACACCGGTGAGCCACTGATCGTGGCCCGTGCCTTTTTCGCACCCGGCCAGCGCCAGGATGCCTTTGGTCACATCGGCATTGAGCGTGGAGATGTCAACGCTCATGGGATATTTGGCTCGAATGATGCTCTCATCGAGGCCATAGACCTTGGTATTGGTAATGATACCATGATCTTTCACAGAATATTCACTCATAACGATACCTCCAAAAAGAACTGTGATACTATTGTACCACAGTTCTTTTTTATTTTCAATGGATCATCGAATCTCGACACCAAGATCGGTCTTGAGCTTGTCCAGGATCTTGGTGACCACGCCCACGGAATCCTCATCCGTCAGCGTGCGGTCATCGGCGCGCAGCTCCAGAGAGAAGGCCATGGACTTCTTACCTTCTGCAACGCCCTTGCCGCGGTAGATGTCGAACAGGCTGACCTTGCGGAGCAGCTTGCCGCCGGCGGAGGTGATGCAGTCCTCCAGCTGGGCCACGGTCATGGCTTCGTCACAGACCAGAGCAAGATCGCGGGTGACAGCGGGATACTTGGGCAGGGGGGTATAGGTAGCTTCAGGCAGACGCAGCGCGGTCAGCTTGGTGAAGTCGATCTCCGCGCAGTAGACCTCGCAGTCGATGCCGTAGTTCTGGCAGACCAGGGGATGGACCTGACCCATAAAGCCCACATCCACACCGTCGATGGTGACCTTGGCGCAGCGGCCGGGATGGTAGGAGGGGTTGTCGGAGACAGCTGCATAGCGAGCCTTCTTGATACGCAGGCCGCTCAGAACAGCTTCCAGCTCGCCCTTCAGGGTGAAGAAGGTCTCCTTGGCACCGTAGGAGCCGAGCAGCAGCATCTTGGGCTCTTCGGGCAGGACCTCGCCTTCCTTGGGCAGATAGATCTTTGCCAGCTCGTAGAGCTTCGCGCTCTTGTTGTGATAGTTGTTGTTGCGGCTGAGGATCTCCAGCATGGAGGGCAGTGCGATGGTACGCATGATAGAGGTATCTTCGCCCAGAGGATTCTGGATGCGGATGGCATTTCTCAGTGTACTGTCTGCAGGCAGACAGATCTTATCGAACACAGCAGGGGAGACGAAGGAGTAGGTGATGATCTCGCTGTAGCCCAGAGCGCGGCACAGGGCGCCGGTCTTGGTCTCCATGAGCATCTCTTCGGAGTAGCCGCCCTGGGTAGAGGTCTTGAAGGCCGTGGTCGCGATCTCGTTGTAGCCGTAGCTGCGGCCCACTTCTTCTGCGATATCAGCCATCAGGTTCAGGTCGGGACGGAAGGAGGGGACAAGGATGGTGTCGCCCTCTACAGGGATCTCCAGTCTTGCCAGGTAGTCCACCATCTGCTCCTTGGAGATATCGGTGCCCAGGAGCTTGTTGATCTTTTCAGGCTCCAGAGGCAGGGTCTTGGGCTGGGGAACATAGTTGATGACATCGATGGTGCCGTCCAGCACATCACCGGCGCCCAGCATCTCGACCAGCTCGCAGGCGCGCTGTACAGCAGGCACGGTCATCATGGGATCCAGGCTCTTCTCGAACTTGCCGGAGGCCTCGGTACGCATACCCAGAGCCAGAGCAGTCTGACGGATGGAGGTACCGTTGAAGTTGGCAGATTCGAACACCACAGTCGTGGTGTCATCCATGATCTCGGAATTCTCACCGCCCATGATACCGGCAAGACCGATGGCTCGGGTATCATCTGCGATGACCAGCATGCCCTGCTTCAGATCGCGGACATTGCCGTCGAGGGTGGTGAGCTGTTCGCCGTTCTCAGCTTCGCGGACTACGATCTTTCCGGAAGTGATATAGCGGTAGTCGAACGCGTGCATGGGCTGGCCGTACTCCAGCATGACATAGTTGGTGATATCGACGATGTTGTTGATGGGGCGCACACCGTTGGCGCGCAGTCTCTGCCGCAGCCACTTGGGGGAGGGTGCAATCTTCACATTGGTGACCATGCGGGCAGTGTAGCGGTTGCACAGGTCGGCAGCGGGGACTTCTACATCCAGCTTCTCGAAGATGGAACCGGCATCGGAGCCCTTGACCACAGGTTCGTGATGCTGCATGGGCTTATTGAAGGCGGCAGCGGCTTCACGGGCCAGACCGATGATGGAATAGCAGTCAGGACGGTTGTTAGTGATCTCGAATTCCACGACAGTATCTCTATTGCCGATCACTTCGTTGATATCCTGACCGACCTTGCAATCTTCGTCGTTGAGGATCCAGATGCCGTCAGCGAATACGCCGGGCAGATCGTTCTCGGTCAGGCCCAGTTCCGCAAAGGAGCACAGCATGCCGTTGGACTTCTCGCCTCTGAGCTTGCCTTTGGTGATGTGGATCCCGCCGGGGAGATAGGAGTTGTGCAGGGCAGCGGGGACCAGATCGCCCTCATGGACATTCTGTGCGCCGGTGACGATCTGCACGGGCTCTTCTTCACCGATGTCGATCTGGCAGACCCACATATGGTCGGAATTTTCATGGCGAACGATGGAGACGACCTTGCCCACGACCACATTCTTGATCGCTTCGTCCATACGCTCATAGGTCTCCACCTTCTGACCGAAGATGGTCATGGTGTCTACGAATTCCTTATCGGACACATGGCGCAGGTCCACGAATTCTTCATTGATCCAATTTCTGTTCAGTTTCATCGTTATATCCTCCTCAGAACTGGCTCAGGAACCGCACATCATTATCGAAGATCAGACGCAGGTCGTTGATCCTCAGGCGGCCCATAGCCATACGCTCCAGACCCATGCCGAAGGCGAAGCCGGAGTACTTTTCGGGGTCGATACCGCAGTTGGCCAGCACATCGGGGTGGACCATACCGGCACCCAGCAGTTCGATCCAGCCTTCACCGTGACAGGTGGAACAGACCTGACCATCCACTTCACCGGTGCCGTGGCACTTGTGGCACTGCATATCCATCTCACAGCTGGGCTCGGTAAAGGGGAAGTGGTGGGGACGGAAGCGCATCACAC
>JAFSHB010000070.1 GCA_017440525.1 Oscillospiraceae bacterium
CCTGCGTGGACAGCCCCAAGATGCTGGAGCGCAAGGACAGGTTTATGGCGCTGATGCAGGAAAATGCGGAAAAGAAGAACCTGTCTACGAAGGTGCCGGAGGCAGGGATCACAGGGTTATCCAGCTCGATGCCGCAGAGCGTTACCTTTGTATTCACCATACGATCTCCTCCCTTTCCAAAACAGGGCCATCCTTGCAGATCCGCTTGTTGCCATACTTGGTCTTGCAGGTGCAGCCCATGCAGGCACCGAAGCCGCAGCCCATGCGCTCTTCAAAGCTGTACTGACCGGAGGTCACAGCGGCAGCCTCGATGGCCTTGAACATGGGCATAGGACCGCAGGTAAAGAAGTAGGAATAGGTCTCCTGCTTCATCACATCGGTCACGAAGCCCTTGGTGCCGTAGGAGCCGTCGGCGGTGGTCACAAAGACCTCTGCACCCAGAGCCTTGAATTCCTCTTCATAGAAGATCTCCTCTTTGGTGTTGAAGCCGAGGATGACCTTGACCTTTTTCCCCCGGGCGATCAGGCCCTTTGCAAGGCCGTACATGGGAGGGACGCCCACACCGCCGCCAAGGAGCAAAGGGTTCTCCCCTGCTTTTTCCATATCGTAGCCGTTTCCGAGGCCGATGAGGGCATCCACCTCGTCACCTGTGCGAAGCTTGGTCATCTGCTCGGTGCCCTCACCCACCACCTTGTAGATGATGGTGATGGTGGTGTCATCCCAGTCACAGATGGAGATGGGGCGGCGCAGGTACAGGCCTGCCAGCTTCAAGTTCACGAACTGACCGGGGGCGGTGATGGCAGAGGTATCTGCCTTTAAGATCATCCGCCAGACCAGATCGGTCAGCGGCTTATTTTCTAAAATTTCACAAAACTGCTGCTTCACAAAAACGCTCCTTCCTATTTCATTCGCAGGGGCGCCCCTGTGTGGGTGCCCACGGGCGGGCAATGCCCGCCCCTACGGCGTTTATCTCTTCCAGACGATGCGGTCGCCGATGACCGTCATCATACACTTGCCGAACACTTCCATACCTGCAAAGGGCGTCGCGCGGCCCTTGGAAACGAACTTCCCGGGGTCGATGGCGTAGCTCGTATCCAGATCCCACACGCTGAAGCCGTCCATGGGCAGGCCGAAGCGCTTGGAGGGGTTCACCGTCAGGGCCTTCAGCACCGTCTCCATCGGTACGATGCCGGGCTTCACCAGATAGGAATACAGCACCGGGAACGCCGTCTCGATACCCACCACGCCCATGGCGGACTTTTCAAGGCCCTTGGACTTTTCCTCCGCACTGTGGGGCGCATGATCGGTGGCGATCATATCGACCGTACCGTCCAGCAGGCCTTCCACCAGTGCTTCGCGGTCGGACTTATCGCGAAGGGGCGGATTCATCTTAAAGCGCCCATCCTCCTGCAGGACGCTGTCATCCAGCGTCAGGTAGTGCGGGCCTGTCTCACAGGTCACATCCAGCCCCGACTTTTTCGCCTGACGGATCAGCTCCACGCTCTCCTTGGCGGAGATATGGCACACATGGTAGCCGCAGCCGATCTTGGCCGCCAGCTCCAGATCTCTTGCGATAGGACGCCACTCGCTCTCGGAGCAGATGCCACGATGGCCGTGGGCCTTGGCATACTGACCATCGTGGATATAGCCGCCATTTAAGAGGCTATTTTCCTCACAATGGGCCACGATCAGCTTGCCGAGTGCCTTGGCCTGCTCCATGGCCGCCGCCATCATGGCGGTATCCTGCACACCTCTGCCGTCATCGGAGAAGCCGCAGACCCGGGGGGCCATTTTTTCAAGCTCCGCCAAAGTCTCGCCCTGTTCGCCCATGGTGATCGCGCCGTAGGGATACACATGGATGCACGCATCCCGGGCGATGATCTCCTCCTGCTTTTTCAGGTGCTCGTCCGTATCCGTCACGGGATCTAAGTTGGGCATGGCGCACACAGCGGTGTAGCCGCCGGCGGCACAGGCCGCAGTTCCCGATGCGATGGTCTCCTTATAAGAAAAACCCGGCTCACGCAGATGCACATGTACATCCGCGAAACCGGGAAACACAGTATAGTCACGATCCTGGGGGAGAGAGGAAACAATATCCCCACAAGAAGGAACAGGAAGACCAAGGAATTCAAATCGAATATTGGAGCTTGTCATGGTGTAGATACTCCTTTCCTTGTTATCCGATTTATCATATCAGTTTTCGCCCTTTTCGTCAAGGTGAAAATGATCGCACCAAGGGGCTAATGTACAGCTCGCGCACTGGGGACGGCGGGCCACACAGACGGCTCTGCCGTGGAGCACCAATCGGTGGCAGAAGTCATTGCTCTCCTCCGGAGGCAGGATGGCACGAAGCTGTGTCTCCACCTTTTCCGGCTCCTTGCCCTTGGCCAGTCCCAGCAGGTTGGTGATGCGGATGCAGTGGGTATCACAGACCACAGAGCCGGGCACACCGTAGAGGTCGCCCAGGATCAGATTGGCAGTCTTTCTGCCCACGCCGGGGATGGTAAGGAGCTCTTCCATAGTGGCAGGCACTTTGCCGCCGAACTTCTCCAAAAGCATCTGGCAGGCCAGCACGATGTCTCTGGCCTTGTGGCGGTAGAAGCCGCAGGACTTGACCATCTCCTCCACCTCAGCCACATCAGCCTTGGCGAACGCCTCCACCGAGGGGAAGCGCGCAAAGAGCGCCGGTGTGATCATATTGACCCTTGCATCGGTGCATTGGGCGGCAAGGCGCACGGAGATCAGGAGCTGATAGTCCTTCCTGTAGTCCAGCGCGCACTTGGGCTCGGGGTACGCCTTTTTCAAGGCTTCGATGATCTGTAATGCTTTTTCTTTCATATCATTTCCTCTGTTCCAGCCAGATCAACAGCACCGCCACATCGGCAGGGCTGACACCGGAGATGCGGCTCGCCTGCCCGACAGACAGGGGGCGGATCTTTTGCAGCTTCTCTCTGGCCTCCACGCGAAGGCCCGTGATGGACATATAATCGGCATCGGGCGGCAGGAGCCTGTTCTCTGCCTTGCGGAACTCCTCCACCTGCTTCATCTGGCGGGAGATATAACCGTCATACTTGAGCCGGATCTCCACCTGCTCGGTGACAGCTCTGGGAAGCGCCGGGCGGGTGGGGTCGAAGGGAGCCAGCTCGTCATAGCCGATCTGGGGTCTGCGGACAAGATCTGCCATGCGGGCAGAGCCCTTGACCGGGGTGGTCTCATGGGCAGTCAGCAGCGCATTGAGCGCTTCGCTCTCTGCCACACCGCAGCCCTCCAGTCTGGCGATCTCACGATCGACCATCTCATATTTTTGGCACACCGCCGCATACTGCTCGTCCGATACAAGGCCGACCCGATGACCGATGTGGCTCAAGCGGAGGTCTGCATTGTCCTGACGGTGCAAAAGCCGGTACTCGGAGCGGGAGGTCATCATGCGGTAGGGCTCCTCCGTGCCCTTGGTCACAAGATCGTCGATCAAAGTGCCGATGTAGCAGTCGGCTCTTGCCAGCACCAGAGGCGGCTCGCCTTTTAATTTCAGAGCCGCATTGACACCTGCCACGAAGCCCTGCACAGCGGCCTCCTCATAGCCGGAGGAGCCGTTGAACTGGCCTGCGCCGTAAAGACCGGAGACCTTCTTCGTCTCCAGCGTGGGCAAAAGCTCCGTGGGGTCGATGCAGTCATATTCGATGGCATAGGCCGGGCGCATCATCTCGGCATGCTCCAGACCTGCGATGGTATGCATCATCTCGATCTGCACATCCTCGGGAAGTGAGGAGCTGAGTCCCTGGATATACAGCTCGTCCGTCCCAAGGCCCGTCGGCTCGATAAAGAGCTGATGGCGGCTCTTATCGGGGAAGCGGTCGATCTTCGTCTCGATCGAGGGGCAGTAGCGTGGGCCCACGCTTTCAATAAGACCGTTGAACAAGGGGCTTCGGTCAAAATTGGCTTTGATGATCTCGTGGGTCTTTTCGTTGGTGTAGGTCAGCCAGCAGACTGCACGGTTCTCCAAAGGCTCGGTGGTGCTGAAGGAGAAGGGCACGGGATCTTCATCGCCGGGCTGCAGCTCCATTTTGGAAAAGTCCACGCTCCTTGCGTTGATGCGAGGGGGCGTGCCTGTTTTGAAGCGGCGCATGGAGAGCCCCATGGCAGAGAGCTTCTCCGTCAGATAAAGACCTGCATGCATCCCGTCCGGACCGGATCCATACACACATTCGCCGGTGATGACGGCGGCATTGAGATAGGTGCCGGAGCAGACGATCGCGGCCTTGACCTCATAGACAGCTCCAAGGCGGGTAACGACAGCCGACACCTTTCCGTCGGTCAGACGGATATCGGTGATCATGGCCTGCTTGAGATCCAGGTCCTCCTGCTGCTCCAAAACACGCTTCATATCCTCCTGATATTTGCGGCGATCCGCCTGTGCGCGGAGGGAATGGACGGCAGGGCCTTTTCCCCTGTTCAGCATACGGTACTGGATACAGCAGCGGTCAGCCGCCTTTGCCATCTCGCCGCCCAGTGCATCCAGCTCCCGGACAAGATGGCCCTTGCCGGTGCCGCCGATGGCAGGATTGCAGGGCATATTGCCCACAGCATCCAGATTGATGGTAAAGATCACGGTGCGGAGCCCCATACGGGCAGCAGCCAATGCCGCCTCGATACCGGCATGGCCCGCACCGATCACCGCGATATCATATCGTCCTGCAAAATACTCCATAGTCAAACCTCACTTTGTGAAGCTATTTTACCAGACGGGAAAAACTTTTTCAAGCCATCGACAAATTTCATGAGACTTCGCGGCAGATCTTTTTTATCATAAGGCCACAGCTTCACCAAGGACGAGCGACAGCTCATCCGATCCCATATTTTTCCAACCCCGGAGGTCCTTCCTCCGGGGACTTTTTTATAAAAGGCTCCCTCTGATGAGGGAGCTGCTGAGCGAAGCGAAGCTGAGGGAGAGATGAAAAGGTCTCTCCCCCAGTCAGCTCCGCTGACAGCCCCCTCGTCAGAGGGGGCCAATGCCAGCACTTGATTTTGTGCCGAAAATTTTTTATGATATACAAAAGGAGGTGAGGGCTTGGACGAGAAAATGATGCAGGAGGCCTTGCGGCTGGCAAAGGAGGCCGCTCAAGAGGGCGAAGTGCCGATCGGCTGTGTCATCACGCTGGGCGACCGCATCGTAGGCCGTGGGCGCAACCGCCGGGGAACGGACAAGGATGCCCTTGCCCATGCGGAGGTCGAAGCCATCCGCGAAGCCTGCAAGACCCTTGGCGGCTGGCGGCTGTGGCAATGCACCATGTATGTGACCTTAGAGCCCTGCCCCATGTGTGCCGGTGCGATCATCAATGCAAGGATCCCACGGGTGGTCTGCGGCGCGAAGGATGTCCGCTTCGGTGCCTGCGGCTCGGTGACGGACTTGTTCGCCATGCCCTTCAACCACCGCCCCGAGATCGAATACGGTCTGATGGAGGAAGAGAGCCTTGCCCTCATGCAGGCATTTTTCCAGACCCTTCGAAGCAAGCGAAAAAAGAAACGCTCGGATTTCATCTTGGAGTGACCTTGTAGGGGCGACTATCAGTCGCCCGCGGGCGGGCACTGCCCGCCCCTACACCCATACAGGATACATACACAAAATTACAGGGCTTGCTGCACTGCAGCAAGCCCTGTTTATGTATGTACTTACTTCTTGACTGCCAGCTTCTTTTGCAGCCAGTCCTTGCCGTCCACGAAGCGGGAGACGATGAAGGAGACCACATAGTCGCCTGCGGCATTGATCATGGTCGCGGGGGGATCGACCAGATTGCCGATGGTGACGAGGATGGGGAACGCCAGCTCCATCTGGGTGGGGAAGAAGATGGAGCAGATGATGTACTCACCGATGTAGCCGCCGCCGGGCACACCGGACATACCCACAGAGGACAATACGGCAACGAGGATCACAGGGATCAGCATATCCCAAGTGAACTGCTGACCGAACACACCAAAGACGAATGCGATCTTCAGCACACAGCTAAAGCAGGAGCCGTCCATATGCATGGTGGCGCCCAGAGGCAGGACGATATCGGAGACATCCTTGGAGATACCGGTCTCTTCCGCCGCATCCATATTGGTGGGGATGGTAGCAACAGAGGAGCAGGTGCCGAGAGACACCATGGCAGGGCGCAGGATATGCCTGAACATGGTCTTGGCGCCGCCCTTGCCGCCGCCAAATCGGGCAAACAGGGGGAAGGCCGTAAAGACATAGACGAGGCACAGAGGGTAGTAGACCAGCAGGCCTCTGCCGTAGTCGGCAGTGATCTGAGGGCCGTAGACTGCGACCAGATCTGCGAAGAAGCCGAAGAAGGCGATGGGGGCATAGTAGGTGATGATCTTGACGAACTTCATCATCACATTGGACAGGCCCTCCAGCCACTGGGCGACGATCTTGCCGTCCTTCCCTGCCAGATTGGTGGCAAAGCCGAAGAGCAGGGAGAACACGATCAGAGGCAGCATGGCACGGCGGGACAGCAGCCCGACGAAATCCTCAGCCGTGAAGAAATTGACGATCATCTGGGAGAAGGTGGCATACTCGCCCATCTCCTCAGCCGGGATATCCTCCCATGCCTGCAGGACAGGGGGAAATACCTTCATCAGCACGAACATGATAACAGCCGCGATGGCACCTGTGACCACAAAGGTGGCAACGGTGGTGCCCATGATCTTGCCGGCGCGCTTGCGGCTGCCCATGTTGGCAACAGCACCCGCGATGGAAGCGAACACCATGGGAACGACGACGCAGAACATCATATTGATGAACAGCGTACCAAGGGGCTTCAGGACGCTGGCACCCGTGGTCTCACCGGTATTGGGGAACAGCCAGCCCACGATACAGCCGGCGACGATCGCCGCGACCATGATGATCAGGAATGCATAGTTCTTTAAAAAGCCATTCTTTTTGATCTTGGACATACACATTACCTCCTGTTTTGCCTGCTACTTTTATCCGGCAGGCGTATATAGACAATTATACACACAACAAAACTGGTTGTAAATGTGCAAATACCACAAAATATAGTGGCACACTTTCTATGCACATTCGGGCCGACCCATGGCCCAGGCCAGCCTCTCCTGCTGCTTTGCAGCAATCCACCTTCTGTGCCCGCCCGCGAATCCAATTGCACGAAAAGAAAACTACGGCGGGCAGGGGTCTGCCCGCCCTACGATGTGTTGTTCGATGGTGCATCCGTAGGGCCGCCGGACCCTCGGCGGCCGAAATGAGCGGCAGCAGTTTCGGGCCGACACGCGGGTCGGCCCCTACAGATGGTCACGCACTGCCAAATAATAAATTGTCATTTTGTTGCCGCCGTGGTATAGTAGTGTCAGAATCTGATAAGGGAGGATACCCTATGCTGACTATGGAACAGGCAGCCCGTCTGCTGCAAACGACCACCACGGAGGAACATCTGTTCCTGCACGCCAAAAATGTCTCCTATGCCCTCGGCGGCATGGCGGAGCACTTTGGCGCGGACAAGTCCCACTGGGAGGCCATCGGCTATCTGCATGACTACGACTACGAGCAGTTCCCCGAAGAGCATCTGCAGCACACCGCCGCGCCTTTGAAGGAAGCAGGTCTGACCGATGAGGAGGTGCGCGCGATCCTTGCCCACGGCTGGGGCCACTGCAATGATGTAGAGCCTCTGACCGAGCTGGAAAAGAGCCTCTACACCGTGGATGAGCTGACCGGCATCATCCAGGCCGCCGCAAGGATGCGCCCTGCCGGCATCACGGACATGGAGATCTCCAGCTTTATGAAGAAATTTAAGGACAAGAAGTTCGCCGCCAAGTGTGACCGCGAGGTCATCAAAAAGGGCTGTGCGCTCCTTGGCATGGAGGTCCGGGATGTGTCCGCCATCTGCATCGAGGCCATGAAGGCTCACGCAGACGAGCTGGGGCTGGGCGCAAAGGAATGAGCCATGAGCGATCGTAAAAAAGAGCTGATCCGCGCGGTGAAGTTCACCCTGTTCTCCATCAGCGCAGGCATCATCCAGACTGTGACCTTCACCCTGATGACGGAGCTTTTGCAGCTTGGCTACTGGGTGTGCTATCTCACATCGCTGGTCCTGTCGGTCCTGTGGAACTTCACCCTCAACCGCAAGATCACCTTCCATTCTGCCAACAATATCCCCATCGCCATGCTGAAGGTGGCGGCCTACTATGTGGTATTCACGCCCCTGTCCACATGGGGCGGCGAAGCGCTCACCGCGATCGGCTGGAACGAGTATGTGGTGTTCGTCCTCTCCATGCTGACGAACTTCGTCACGGAGTTCCTGTATCAGCGGTTCTTCGTGTTCGGCAGCAGCATCGACACGGCGAAAAAACAATAGAAAAGCAGCCTTTGCCATGCGGCAAAGGCTGCTCTTGTTTTATTCCTGGAGCATATCCCACACGGCCTTGGGAACAAAGCTGGAAACATCATGGCCGAAGCTGTTGAGCTCCTTGACCATGGAGGAAGAGACCGCCACATTCTCCGCGCGGAAGTAGATATACTCCAGCTTGGGATCGATCAGCTTGTTGATCTCCGCGATATTCTCTTCATAGTTGTAGTCCAGATTGTTTCGCAGACCGCGGATCATATACCCGATCTTATTATCCACGGTATATTGGGCGATCAGCCCCTCGTGGACACAGACATCACAATTGGTGATCCCATGCTCTGCCAGCGTTTTTTCGATGGCGGATCTCATCTTTTCGGCATCGTAGCTGCGCTTTTTCTCCGTGTTGGCACCGATGACGATATGCACCTGATCGAACAGCTTGGCGCTTTTCAGTACGATATCCAGATGACCGTTGGTAAAGGGGTCAAAAGAACCGGGATAGATGGCAATGTTGGGCATAGCGCTGCATCCTTTCCGAGGGCAGATCCTAAAGCCTCCCTTTACACAAGGGAGGCTTTGGCCGCACTTCGTGAGTTATTTCTTTTCGTGCTCGATGAGCTTCCAGGTGGCTTCGATCAGATTGGCGAACATGGGGTCTTCCATGGCCTTGATGATGAAGCTCTGGCGGGGAGAGTTGATATCCTCGCCGGAGACCTGGAACATGCCGTATTCCTCGCACAGGCCGCGGAGCTTGGTCAGCTGGGCAGGGGTGTTGCGGGTGGGCATATAGGTCACAGCCTTGACACCTGCTTCCTTCAGGCACTCAAAGACTTCCTCGATGTAGTCATCCTCGAACTTCTGCGCCTTCTTATCACCGGTGACGGAGTCGCCCACATCACCAAGATAGGCGTAGCAGAAGAAGGCATCCACCTCTTCACACAGGGCGACCACTTCCCGGATGTTGGGGCACTCGTCGGTGGCATCGATATAGATCTTCGGCACGAAGGCACTTTTCAGGATGCCCAAAAGGTCGTAGGCATAGAAGGGATACTCGGTATCCAGCATCTGTGCCTTCTGCTTTTCGGAAAGGCTCAGACCGATGGAAGCCAGATATTCCACCATGCCCTGACCCTTGCCGGCCTTCTCCATCATGGACAGGGCCACGGCATACATCACATGGCGCTCGGTGACGCCGCCCTCTTCATGGTGCATGGAAAGAGGCAGAACATCACGGTCATAGTCCAGGCTCATGCCCAGAAGCTCGTTGATCCGTGCGATCATCTTGCGGTTCCTCTCACCGCGGGCAGCGCGGTAAGGACGGAAGAACTCGGTGAGACGGCCGATCTTATCGTGGGGCACGCCCTGGATGGTCATGTAGCTGCAGCCGATCTGGTCGGGGTTGTTGGTGCGGCGGCCCTCCATCGAAGTGCCGTCCATGGACACACGGCACTCCATGCCGATGGTCACAGGGATGCCGACGATCTGGGCGGCTTCCAAGAATTCCTCCGCGCCGGAGATGGAGTCATGGTCGATGATGCCGGCGGTGCAAAGCCCCTCCATGCGAGCCGCGTACACGGCTGCTGTGGGAGAGTAGGGAGAGAAGGAATAGGTGGTGTGGATATGGTTATTGATATACTGATCCACCATGGGCGGAAATTCTGTGGTCTTCAGGACTTCCTTCAGATTGGCGATGCGCTCAGCTCTCGTGGGAGCATTGAGCAGGTTCAAGATTTGAATGTCGATCATATGTTTCTCCTGTGATCATTTGTTTTACAGTTTGCAGAACGCAAGCCTCCCTCTGATGAGGGAGGTGGCAAAACCGCAGGTTTTGACGGAGGGAGAGACGAAAAACAGTTTTATTTTTTCTCTCCCTCAGTCAGCTTCGCTGACAGCTCCCTCGTCAGAGGGAGCCTTTCAAATATTTTTTGATCAGTTGAGCATGACCTGACCGCCGGTGACGGGGATCGCCTGACCGGTCTCATACTTCTGCTCCACGCAGTACATGACGGCGCAGGCCACATCCTCGGGCAGGCAGCCGCGGTTCATGGGAGCCTTGGCCTCGTAGAAGCGGCGGACATCCTCCACCGTCTTGGCACCGGGCACCTTGCCGGCGTTGAGGTACTGGACGAACAGACCGCGCTCGGGATCGGACCACAGAGGACCATCCAGATAGTTGCCGGGGCAGATGGCATTGACCTTGATGTTATAGGCGCACAGCTCCAGCGCGAAGGACTGGACAAGACCGATGGCACCGAACTTGGAGCCTGCATAGGCGAAGTTCTTGTTGGAGCCTTCCAGACCAGACTTGGAGGACATGGCGATGATATCGAACATGGCCTTGGGATCGGCTTCATGCTGTGCCTGCATGATGATCGCGGCATACTTGCAGGTCAGGAACAGGCCGGTGTAGTTGATGGCGGTGACGAAGTCAAAGTCCTTCTTCTCGAACTGGGCGATGGGGCCGGAGCGGACCACACCGGCGTTGGCGACCATGATATCGAGGCCGCCGAACTTCTCCACGACCTGTGCCACCATGTTGGCACAGGATTCCTCGTCGGAAACATTGACGCCGATGGCCCATGCGCGCTCGCCCATCTCCTTGGCGACCTCCTCTGCCAGAGGCAGGTTCATATCGGCGATGACGATGGTAGCGCCCTGCTTATAGAGCTCTTCTGCGATGCCCTTGCCGAAGCCCTGCGCGGCGCCGGTCACGATGGTGATCTTGCCTGCCAGACGGCCTTCGCCTGCGGGACGCTTATGGATGTTCTGCTTGGCGATCTCCTGCCACTTTGTCATATCGATGCTCATAATAAATTTCTCCTTTGATCGTTATTCTATGTAGGGCGGGCAGACTCTGCCCGCCGAGATCGGCTTGCGGCGGCCGAGGGTCCGGCCGCCCTACAGGTTATCTTTTCAGGCTGAGCAGGCGCTCGTAGGCCTTATCCCACTCGGCGGTGTGGTCAGGGGCGTACTCCTCCACGGCTTCGGAATTGCGGACCACTCTTCTCAAGTCGTCGATATCCTTCACGATGCCAAGAGCCAGTGCCTGACCCAGCAGGTTGCCGATGGCGGCACCCTCCACAGGGCCGGTGATGACCTTGCGGTCGATGGAGTCTGCCACCATCTGGTTGAGCAGCTTGTTCTTGATGCCGCCGCCGGTGATGTTCAGGCTCTCGATCCTCTCGCCCTTGATCTTCTCAAGGCCCTCCAGCGCAAGGCGATAGCGAAGCGCCAGAGACTCGTAGATGCACCGTGCCAGCTGGCCCATGGTCTCGGGAACAGGCTGATCTGTATCACGGCAGAAGTTCTGGATCTTCCTGACCATGTTTCCGCCTGCGTAGAAGTCGTTGAAGTCGGGATCGATGATGGAGCGCAGAGGCTCGGCCTTTTTGGCCTCCGCCACGATCTCATCCCAGGAGATGTCCTTGCCGGACTGCTTGATCCAGTCGCGGCGGCAGTCCTGGATCAGCCACAGGCCCATGATGTTCTGCAAAGGACGGTAGCCGCCCTGGATGGTGCCCTCAGAGGAGAAGTTGGCATTTCTGGCATCCTCTGTGACGATGGCATGGTCGGTCTCAACGCCGAACAAGGACCATGTGCCGGAGGAGCAGAAGGCGAAGCTGCCGGTGCCGGGGATGGCAGCCACAGCGGAAGCCGTATCATGGCAGCCGATGGCGGCGTAGGGCACGCGATTCAGCTCCAGCTCCTCGGCAAGCTCAGGACGCAGACTGCCGCGCAGGCTGCAGGACTTCTGGATCTTGGGGAAGATGTGCTTGGGGATGCCCAGTGCCTCGATGGTCTTCCAGTCCCAGTCGCCTGTGGCGGCATCGAGAAGCATGGTGGTGGTGGCGTGGGTATATTCCGCCGCCATCTCTCCGGTGAGGAAGTAGCCCAAGAGATCCGGCATCAGCAAAAGAGTCTTGGCATTCTCGATCGCCACATCGCCCTCACGAACTCTTCTGTGGAGCTGATAGACGGTGTTGAAGTTCATGGAGCCGATACCGGTACGGCTGTACAGCGTGGGGAAATCCACCACCTTGTGGGTCTCGGCCACATCGGCATCGGTGGCGCAGCGGTAGGATCGGGGGTTGCCCAGCAGATGTCCGTTGCGGTCGAGCAGACCGTAGTCCACGCCCCAGGTATCGATGCCCATGCAGTCCAGCTCGCCCACATTCAGGCGGCGGAAGGCAAGCAGGCCCTGCTTCATCTGGTTGAACAGATAAGGCAGATCCCAGTAGAACACGCCGTTCATCTCGATGTAGTTGTTTTCAAAGCGGTGCAGCTCCTGCATCTCGATCTTATCGCCGTCGAAGGTGCCGAGGATGGCGCGGCCGTTGCTGGCGCCCAGATCGAATGCAAGCAGATGATAGACTTTTTTCATGGTGTCTCCTCCATTTACTGTTTTTGTTTTGCTTTAGTTGTTATTATACAGCATTTGCATCACATTCGCAATGTGCGATCGTACAAAATTCTCCCTTGTTTTTTGACACGCTCGAACTGTTCAAACGCTTTGTCGTCTGTTATAATAAGACCATATCATATCATCTGTACACGGCGGCCGAGGGTCCGGCCGCCCTACCCACAGTTTCTGTAGGGCGGGCAGACCTCTGCCCGCCGCCCAAAGGAGGGTGCATCATGAGATTCTTTTTTCTACTCCTTGCCCTTTTATGTATGACTGGCTGCAGCCCTGACGCGCCCCCTGTGGATGCCCCCCCGCCTGCGGCAGAGGAGGAAGCGGCTGTCCCGCAGGATCTGTACCTCTACATGGACGGTTCGCGGTATCTGGCGATCGATCAGGATGGGAACATCGTGCTGGAGACGACTGACGGACAAATGGCCATCCTGCGCACAGCGGGCATCGCCTCCGGCATCGCGGTCCAGCGCTCCGAGGGCGTAAAGACCGATGGATACGGCTGGACGACCCCGGAAAAGACATGGTGCGACATCTATTCCGTGACAGGCGCCTATGAATACTCCGTACCTTTGAATTATGTAAACCTTTTAGACAATTTTCTCTCCGGCTATGACATGGAGGCAGAGACATCGAAGCTCTATCGCCGCTCCGACGGTGAACTCATCATGGACGGCATCCACGCCTGCTATGCGGTCGGCGACTACATTTATGTAAACCAAAATGACTGGTCTGCACCGGGGATGTTCCTCGACAGCCGCGGCGAGATCGCCGCCCGCGTACCGGAGGACTGCACCACAGCCGGAAGCGTCCTGGACCAGTATCTGATCGTAGTGCGGGATGGGCTGACCGGGCTCATGCGCCCCGACGGCACCATGGCGCTCCCCTGCATCTATCAGGAGCTTCGGACCGGACAGCTCGGCTGTGTCTGTGTCAGAGACGAGAACGGCTGGCATGCCGTGGATGTGGAGACCGGTGCGGTCCGGTTCTCCTCCCCGACCTTTATCCAATATCTGCTCCCCGAAGCCGCGATCGTTGCGGTGGATCAGGAAAAGAACGCTTACCGACTGGTGGCTCTTGACGGCACACCGCTGATGGAGCAGACCTTCTCCTGGCCCTCTGTCTATGATGTGGAAAATGACGGGCAGGCTGAGCTGTTCAGCGCCAGCATCAACGACTATACCGGTACTGTCGTTTTCAAGCCTGATGGTACAGTCGTCTATGAAACGGCAGACGACTGCTATGTGACGGTCCTCAGTGGAGAGACCGCGCTGATCAGCCGATATTTTTCGGACGAGAACAGAAATCTCTGGACATGGCTGGATCTGCAGCAGGGAACGGAAACACCGCTGCCGTCCGTCTATGAGAACACCTATTATAACCCCCTCTATTCCGAAGCCGGCATCGAGCAGGGCCTCCTCTCCCGGGGCGGCACCAACGAGCTTGGCTGGTACCGCACCGACATCCTCGATGCAGACGGCAATGTGCTGCTGGAGGGCCTGCAGGATATGATCTATCGCGGAAACGGCATCTTCCAATGCCGCCGCGGCTTCACCTCCGGCCTTTTGAAGCCGGACGGCACATGGCTGTATGAAGAGAGCTGCTTCTCTTCCCTGAACGACAACTGAAAGGAGCAAACTATGAAAAAGCTATTGACGATCTTCCTGAGCCTTTGCCTGCTGACAGGCTGTGTGTACATCCCGGCCGAGCGGACGGACATCCAAAAGCCGGAAGCGGCAGAAAACACGGAAACGATCGAGACCCAGCCCTTCCTCACCTTGGAGGACTATCCCAAAATGGACGGCTCCACCGCCAACCTGCCTCTGATGGCAGCGGTCCTCTCCGCCGCCACCGGCATGGAAAGAGCCGATGCGGAGAACACGGTGGACTGCACCACCACGCCCTATGCATGGGAGTGTCTGGCACGGGGCGAAGCGGATATCCTGCTGGTCTACGAAGCGGCTGAGGACACCAAGGCCCTTCTCGATGAGATCGGCACGGAAATGGAGATCACGCCCATCGGCCTTGATGCGCTGGTGTTCATCGTCAACGAGCAAAATCCGGTGCAGTCCATGACACAGGAGGAGCTTCGGGCCGTTTACACCGGGCAGATCACCAACTGGAAGGAGCTGGGCGGCGAGGATCTGGATATCACCGCCTTCCAGAGAGTTGCCACCTCCGGCAGTCAGAGCCTGTTCATGAAGCTTTTGATGAAGGACACCGCCCCCATGGAAGCACCCAAGGAGTTCGCCCCCTCCGGCATGGGCGAGCTGATCGAAGGCCTTGCCGCCTACAACAACGAGGGCAGCGCCCTTGGCTACTCCGTGTTCTACTACGCTTCCTATATGTACGCCAAGCCCGGTCTGCGTTTTCTGGCGGTGGACGGCGTAGCCCCCTCCGACGAGACCATCGCCGATCGGACCTATCCCCTGCTCAATCCCTTCTATGTGGCCATCCGCGCCGATGAGCCGGAGGGCAGTCCTGCAAGACAGCTCCGCGACTGGCTGCTGACGGAGGAAGGCACACAGGTCATCGCGGAAGCAGGGTATATCCCTTATCCCCAATGACCGAAACGGACCACATCGGCGGCCAAGGGTCCGGCCGCCCTACGAGCGTATGCGTTGCAGGGCGGGCAGACCCCCGCCCGCCGCGATCGACTGCCATCTGCATCGATATGCACATCAACATGAAGGAGCGATAAGACTATGAAGATCGTGATCTTGGACGGCTACACCATCAACCCCGGCGACCTGAGCTGGGACGGACTTCGCGCGCTTGGCGATCTGACGGTCTATGACCGTACGGAAAAGACCTTGGAAGAAACTGTCCGCCGCATCGGCGATGCCGATGCCGTGTTCACCAGCAAGGTCCCCATCACAGAGGAGATCCTGCAGCAGTGTCCCAATGTGCGCTTCATCGGCGCCCTTGCCACAGGCTACAATGTGATCGACTGCAAGGCCGCCGCAAAGCGAGATATCCCTGTGTGCAATGTGCCGGCCTATTCCACCCCCGCCGTGGCGCAGACTGCCTTCGCCCTGCTTTTGGAGCTGTGCGTCCGCACCGGAGAGCATTCCGAAGCCGTCCATCAGGGCGCATGGACCGCTTGCCGGGATTTCTGCTTCTGGCACGCCCCCATCATGGAGCTGGACGGCAAGACCATGGGCATCATCGGCTTTGGCAGTATCGGCAAGGCTGTGGGCCGCATCGCAAAAGCCTTCGGCATGAAGGTGCTGGCGGCAGGCTCCCGTCCCACAGAGGAAGGCAGAGCCATCGCAGACTATGTGGAGCTCGACACCCTGCTGGCCCGGTCCGATATCATCAGCCTCCACTGCCCTCTGTTCCCCGAAACGGAGCATATCATCAACAAGGACACGATCGCAAAGATGAAGGACGGTGCGATCGTCCTCAACACCAGCCGCGGCCCGCTGGTAGACAGCGAAGCGCTGGCAGAGGCTCTGCGCTCCGGCAAGCTCGCCGGTGCCGGCGTGGATGTCCTGCCCCAGGAGCCCCCTGCCGCCGATGAGCCGTTACTGCACGCCCCCAACTGCGTGATCACGCCCCATTTGGCATGGGCATCCCTGGAAGCCAGAGGCCGCCTGATCGATATCACCGTGAATAACCTCAAATGCTTCCTGGAGGGCCACACGGTCAATGCCGTGAACCTATGATAGGGACAACGAAAAGCACCCAAGGCATCACGCCTTGGGTGCTTTCGTTGTTTGTGAGTGCCTGCACGCCCTCTCAGTCAGCCCTTCGGGCTGCCAGCTCACCCAACGGGAGAGCCAAGGCCTTGCCTCCCCCTCTGGGGGAGGTGGCACGGCGAAGCCGTGACGGAGAGGGTC
>JAFSHB010000071.1 GCA_017440525.1 Oscillospiraceae bacterium
CTGGAGCGTCTGGCAGTCGTCTGCCAGGATGTGGACAGCCTGTTCAATGTGGACACTGTCATGAACATCACTGACCGTGTCTCTCAGCTGACCGGTGCTTACTACGGCAAGTCTCAGAAGATGGATGTGAGCCTGCGTGTCATCACCGACCATATCCGTTCCTCTACCTTCATGATCTGCGACGGCGTCCTGCCCTCCAACGAAGGCCGTGGCTATGTCCTGCGCCGTCTGCTTCGCCGTGCTGCCCGTCACGGCAAGCTCTTGGGCGTCAATGAGCCTTTCCTGTATCAGGTGGTCGAGACTGTCGTGCAGGAGAACGAAGGCCAGTACCCTGATGTCCGTGAGAAGCAGTCCTATATCACCGAAGTCATCAAGAGAGAAGAAGAGAGCTTCGCTAAGACCATCGATGGCGGCATGAAGATCTATGCCGAGATGCTGGCAGGTTACAAGGCTGAGGGCAGCACTGTCTTCTCCGGTGCCGACGCTTTCAAGCTCTATGATACCTATGGCTTCCCCATCGACCTGACGCTGGAGATGGTGGAAGAAGAGGGCATGACTGTGGATCAGGATGCCTTCACCGCTCTGATGCAGGAGCAGCGCCAGAGAGCCAGAAAGGCCCGCGAGGCTCTGGGCGATCTTGGCTGGTCCGGTGTGGATCTGGGTCAGGAGATGCCCGAGACCAAGTTCCTGGGTTATACCGAGTATGAAGCCGAAGCAAAGGTCCTGGCGATCGTTGCCGAGGAAGAGCAGCGTCAGGATATGGTCGCAGGCGTGGAAGCGATCGTTGTCCTCGATCAGTCTCCCTTCTATGCCGAGATGGGCGGTCAGGTCGGTGACCACGGTGTCATCACCACGGCTGACGGCGTGTTCGAGGTCCGCGATACCCAGAAGAACAAGGGCGGCAAGTACCTGCACTACGGCGTCATGAAGTCCGGCACCATGAAGGTCGGTGAGACCGTCAAGGCCTCCATCGACCGTGAGCGCCGCGCCGCCATCGCCCGTGCCCACTCCGCCACCCACCTGCTGCAGGCCGCGCTGGAAAAGACCCTGGGCGAGCACTGCCATCAGGCCGGTTCTCTGGTCGAGCCCGACCATCTGCGCTTTGACTTTACCCATTTCTCCGCAGTTTCTGCCGAGGAACTGGCGAAGGTCTCCCACGATGTGATGGATGCTGTGCTGGACGGCGATACCATCGATACCATGGTCCTGCCTATCGAAGAAGCCAAGAAGCTGGGCGCGACTGCCCTGTTTGGCGAAAAGTACGGCGATACGGTCCGTGTGGTCAAGATGGGCGACCGTTCTCTGGAATTCTGCGGCGGCACCCATCTGGATAACACCGCCAAGGTCGGTATGTTCCGCATCGTCTCCGAAGCCTCTGTCGCTTCCGGTGTCCGCCGTATCGAGGCCTATACCGGCCGTGAGGTCCTGCGCCAGATGGAGAACATGAACAAGACCATCCTCGATGCTGCCGAGACCCTCAAGACCACCCCCGGTGAGCTGCTGAACAAGGCTGCCGCTACCATGGCTGAGATCAAGGAAGCCAAGCAGGCTGTGGATCGTCTGAAGGATAAGCTCTTCTCCGGTGAGATCGAGCGCACCCTCTTCGGTGCGAAGCCTGTTGCAGGCCTCAAGGTCGTCACCGTGACCCGCAGCGACATCGACGCAGGCGATCTGCGTAAGATGGGCGACTTTATCAAGGATAAGGCTGCCGATGTGGTCGCACTGCTGGCAGCTGTGCAGGGCGATAAGATCACCCTCAATGCTGTCTGCGGCAAGGATGCTGTCGCACGCGGCATCAAGGCCGGCGATATCATCAAGAACCTGGCTCCCATCTGCGGCGGCAAGGGCGGCGGTAAGCCCGACAGCGCCATGGGCGGCGGCACCGATGTGCTGAAGATCGATGATATGATGGCAGCTCTGGATGACTTCGTTGCTGCCAACGCCAAATAAGAAAGGGGATAAAAGCCATGTCCGATTGCCTGTTCTGTAAGATCATCGCAGGGGATATCCCCTCCAATAAGGTCTATGAAGACGATCTGTGCTACGCCTTCCACGATATCGCGCCTATGGCGCCGACCCACTTCCTTGTGATCCCCAAGGCGCATTTCGCCTCCGCCGCGGAGGTAACGGAAGAAAATGCCGCGGTCGTCGGTCATATCTACGCCGTCATCGCCAAGCTGGCCAAGGAACTGGGCTTTGCCGATGGCTACCGCGTGGTCACCAACGTGGGCGAGCTGGCCGGTCAGACCGTCCACCACATCCACTTCCATGTCCTGTCCGGCAAACCTCTGGGCAGCTTCAACTAAACACAAACGGACAGGCTTTCGAGCCTGTCCGTTTTGCGTTTTCCCCATCCGCAGGAGGGCTTCGATGTCCAAAGCCGTGATACGGTCGTTGCAATATGCGGCGTGCTGTGATATGATAAGCACATCGATCGGTGGAGGAGGGAGAACCTTTGAAGACCTATACCATTGTTGCCGGTGTCAACGGCTGCGGAAAAAGCAGCTTGACCGGTGTTTTGCGTACAGAGATCGACGATCTCGGCAAGATCATTGATGTGGACAAGATCACTGCATCCTGCGGCGGCAATTTGCTGGAGGGCGGTAAGAAAGCGATCGCTATGATCGAGGAGTGCTTGGAAAAGGAGATCTGCTTCACGCAGGAGACCACCCTTTCCGGCAGGAAAACATTGGATACTGTCAAACGCGCGATCGCGAAGGATTATTATATCCGCCTTTACTATGTAGGCCTCGATACCATGGAAGAGAGTTTGCTCCGGATCGAAAATCGCGTCAAGAGGGGCGGCCACGATATCGATACAGATACTGTGATGAAGCGTTTCGGCAAGCGATTCGATGACCTGCTTGCAGTGTTGCCGTACTGCAACGAGGCCACATTCTATGATAATGACAACGGCTTTGTGCCTGTGGCAAAGTACAGAAACGGCGAATTGCAGACCATTGGACAAAGCACTGTCAAATGGCTCTTGGAACTGCAAGAAAAAATGAGATAAGAAGACCGTGTGCCCACTATGGCACACGGTCCATTTCTGTCTTGGCGCCGCTGTAGGGGAGGCTCTATGTGGCCTCCTGTGTGACTTGACTTTTATTGGTGATAGTGATATCATATATAAAATGTTGATCGCAAGAGGCATATGCCTCTTCATGTCTTTATTAAAGACATGAGTAAACTTTGACGAGAAAAGGAGAAAAATATGTTAAAACGAATGGTTTCCTTGGTGCTGGTCTTTGTCCTGCTCTTATCTGCCATCCCTGTGGCGAATGCGTTGATCATTGTCATTGGTCATGAAGAACCCTACGGTGATGATCTGAAATATAAGATCGATGCTTCTGATACGATGGTGCTGTCTATTTACGGTAACGGCGCTATGATGGACCGGAACGATTCTATGTGGGACGGACATGGTATCAAAAGTGCGATCATTGAAGAAGGTGTTACAAGAATCGGCAACTATTCCTTTGCAAATTGCGACAAGCTGACATCAGTGACGATTTCGAGCAGTGTGACGAGCATTGGTGACTATGCTTTCGATGATTGTGGGGAACTGGTATCTGTGACCATTGCGGAGGGTGTGACGAGCATCGGCGACTATGCGTTTCAGAATTGCGACAAGCTTGTATCTGTGACCCTTCCAAGTACGATATCGAGCATTGGCCGTCGAGCGTTCTATGGTTGCGATGCTCTGACCACCGTGACCATTGCGGACAGTTTGACTGAGGTGTCCGCACCTGATGATGCGATAGGCATTTATATAGAGGCATTTAGTGGATGTAACAGCCTTAGATCTGTGACCATCGGAGGTCAAGTGACGACCGTTGGTGCTTATGCGTTCCGCAACAACACCGGTCTGATGTCGGTAGAGATCGGTGATAGTGTGACAAGCATTCAGGATAGAGCGTTCGAAGGTTGCAGTAAACTGACTACAGTGACCATTGGTGACAGTGTGACGGATATCGGATATCGCGCCTTTCAAGCCTGCACCGATCTGAAGTCTTTGATCCTCGGGCAGAATGTATCTCATATTGAGGATTATGCGTTTGCAGGCTGCAGCAGCTTAGAAGCTGTAGTGTTCCCAGAGCATGTGACGAGTATGGGTGAAGGTGCATTCTTTAACTGTAGTGCGCTGTCTTCCATAACGCTCAGCAGCGGCGTGGAAAGTATAGGTGTAGGTGCTTTTCAGAGTACGGGGTTGCGTGAAGTCTTTTACTATGGAACTTCTGCGCAATGGGGAAGTATGACGATAGGGAGCAGCCAAACGCCGTTGACATCCGCTACCCGCCATTATATGTCTGTGTCTTATGTCGGCAACGGTCAAGGCGCGCATATCCAAAAAGATATCTGCTCTCACTGCGATCTGGTGATCGAGAGTCCTGAGACTTCCTGTGTGGATGAAAACATGGATACCGTCTGTGACATCTGCGGCGGTCTCGTCAAGTTTATCACCAAGTTCGACATCTATGGCTCCAACATGACCTTGGGCAACGAACTGAAAGTCAATTTCTTCTTCCCGAGATCTGCGGTGACGGATATCGATAGCATCGCGGTCATTACGCAGACCCAGGCTGATGGTGACGATCGCATCGTTGAGATCCCTCAGTCCGATTGGCTCATAAATGGCATTTACTATAAGATCCCTGTGGATGTTACCGCCAAGGAGATGGCGGATGCGCTCACCCTCGAGGTCAAAGATGCAGACGGCTACATTTTGAACGATGACTATGTGACTTCTGTTCGTGATTATGCTGGCAAGGCTTTGACGAGCGAGACGGCCTCCGGTGCGGTCAAGACCATGGTCGTGGATATGCTGAACTACGGTGCTTCCGCACAGATGGAATTTGGTTACAACGAAGATGACCTTGCAAACGGCCTTTTGACCGAAGAGCAGCAAGCTCTGGCGACCGAAGAAGTCGATAGCACGAACACGCTCGTTGGCGGCAAGTATGTCTACGGCTCCAATTTGAGTTTGGAAGAGCGTATCTTGATGAATGTTCATTTCAAGGGACTCAAAAACAAGGATGTCAGCTCCATGTATGCGATCGTCTCCTTTACGAGTTATACCGGGGATCGGAATGAGATCGTCGTAAAAGACGATGGATTTGTCGAGTACGGTACCACCGGCGATATCTACAAGATCATTGTCGATGACATCGTACTGGCGGATGCAAGACAGGATGTGACCGTGACTGTGTATGATGCGGATGGGTCGGTCTATGCCGAGTGTACCGATTCTGTGGAGAGCTATGTGGCCCGTGCCATTATGAATATGGTCGATGGCAATGGCCTGTACACCAACATCCTGAAATTTGCGGATTCTGCAAAAAACTATTTCCTGAACAGATAAAAACTGTTGCAAGATGTGGAAAATAGCGTTATAATAAAGAAAATTTAAACTATATGACCGTCGCGGATCGTCGCGGCGGTCATTTTTGAGGCTATATGAGAAAATTGGCGATATTTACCGCTGCTTTTGCCATCATGGCGGCGCTGTATGTGTACGATGCGATCGACGGCTGGGCGGTGTGGCTCGCAGTCGGGATGCTCGTGCTCTCGGTGTCGGCGCGGGGGATGCGGTTTCGGAGAGCGAGCATCTTTTTCCTTGGCGCAGCTATGTCACTTCTGTGGTGCCTTTGCTATGAGCAGGTCTTTCTGCGGGATATCGTCCTGCTGGATGGCACGGAGCAGACGGTCTGTGTGCAAGTTTTGGAGCATCCTCAAGAGACCGACCGCGGTGCGTATGCGATTTGCGGATACGATGATCGTAAAGTCCTGCTCTATGGCGGTGCCGACCTTTTGAAAGCCGATGTTGGCGACCTGGTCACCTGCCGTGTAACGGTCAAAACAAAGACCGACGATCGCGGAAGCCGCGCATCCGGGACTGTGGCGGTGTTCTATGGGAAAGGCGGGCTTTCGATCGAGCCCGGAACGATGACGCTGCCGCAGAGACTGCGAACTTGGCTGCAAGGGCGGATAGACCTTCTCTACAAAGGGCAGACAAGGGCCTTGGTCAAAGCGCTCCTGACAGGCGACCGCTCCGATCTGTCGTATAAGATCTATAATGCCCTCTCTGTGGCAGGTCTCAGCCATGCGGTGGCGGTGTCCGGTATGCATGTGTCGATCCTGGTCGGCATGCTGGCACTGCTCTTCGGAAAGTCATCGAGGCTGACAGCGGTGCTGGGCATCCCGATCATCGTGTCGTTCGCCTTGATGACCGGTGCGTCACCTTCTGTTTGCAGGGCGGCTGTGATGCAGATATTGTTGCTCCTTGCGCCGCTGGTGCGGCGGGAGCGGGATGATATCACATCCCTTGCGGCGGCCGCGTTCGTCCTGTTGGCGCAAGATCCGTGGTGCATCGCAAGTGTCAGCTTCCAGCTCTCCTTTGCCGCAGTGGCAGGCTTGATGCTGTTTAGCAGCACGATACAGAAAAAGCTCCTGCTTTTGCTGAAAGGACCCAAGTGGATACGGCGATTTGTGGCATCCGGTGTTGCCGCGACCCTCAGCGCCACATTGATCACCCTGCCGCTGACCATGTTCTATTTCGGTATGGTCTCCATCGTGGGCCTGCCGGTCAATCTTCTGACGCTCTGGGCTGTGGAGCTGGTCTTTGTATGGGGGCTGATCTCCTGCCTGATCGGCAGCTTGGGGACCTGTGTGGCATTCGCCGTCGATATCCTGAGCCGGTATATCCTTCAGATCGCGGTGCTGGTGTCGAAGCGGCCTTTTTCGGCGGCCTATGTGCAGAATATCCCGCTGATGCTATGCGCGGTCGCCGGGTATTTGCTGGCTGTGGTGGCTTCGCTGCGAAAGAGCATCCCTGTCAGATGGTGTGCCTGTGCTGTGTTGGTGCTGTATCTGGTCGGTATCCTTTCTTCGCATATAAGCTTCCTGCGAGACCCTTGGCATATGGCCATGTTGGATGTAGGGCAGGGGCAGTGCGTCGTTTTGCGGATCGGCGATCTCACTGCCATGATCGATTGCGGTGGCAGTGATGCGGAGGATGCAGGTGAGTACGCCGCCAGATTCCTGCACAGCGCGGGCATCCGTAAGATCGATGCCCTGATCCTGACCCATTATGATGACGACCATGCAGGCGGCGCGGTACAGCTGATGGATAGAGTGCAGGTCGATACGGTCTTTCTGCCTGCCATTGGTGCGGACTGCGAGATCGGGACTTTGATCGCCGAGGCCGCACCGCAAGTACACTATGTGTCTTCTGCCGCCGAGATCCGTGTGCCGAACGGCTCGATCACGCTGTTTCCGCCTGTTTTCTCGGAAAATGACAACAACGCAGGCGTATGTGTCTTGGCAATGGCGGAAAAATATGATATCCTTATCACCGGGGATATCGATGCCATGGCAGAGCTGAGGCTCCTGTCTCGTTGGCATCTGCCGCAAGTGGAGCTGCTGGTAGCCGGGCATCATGGCGCGGCGACTTCCAGCTGTGCGCCGTTCTTAGAGGCGGTCTGTCCGCAGTTCGTGGCGATCTCGGTCAGTGCGGACAATACTTACGGACATCCCCATGAGGAAGCATTACAGCGCTTTGAGGAGATCGGAGCCGAGATCTATCGGACGGATCTCATGGGCGATCTTCATTTTTACCCCGAAAGAAGGTGAGACGATGGCAAAGAAAGATAACAGTGCCAGTGAGAATTATGAACTGCTGAAACGGGAGCTGAAAGAGGGCGTGTTCCGCCGTCTGTATCTGTTCCACGGTCAGGAGCATTTTCTGCGCGACCACTATCTGGGCATGCTGCGTGAAAAGCTGATCGGCGGTCCGGCGCAGGATTTCAACGACCATCGCTTCACCCAGGAGAATATGGACATGACCCAGATCGCCGATGCGGTGGATGCGCTCCCCATGATGGCACCCTATTCTCTGGTCGAGATCGACGACTGCGACTTCAGTCGCCTGACCGACACAGAAACGGAGCAGCTGTCTGCTATTTTGTCCGATATCCCGGACTATTGCACCATCGTGTTCGTGTTCGATACAGTTACGATCAAGACAAATGAACGGCAAAGAGCTTTCAAAAAGCTCCTGTCCTCCGGTCTTACGGTGGAGTTCGGCTGTCAGGGCCAGCGGGAGCTCAATGCATGGATCCGCCGCCGTTTCCGCAGTCATGGCAAGGATATCGACGACCGGCTGAGTGAACACCTGACCTTCCTGACCGGCGGCACCATGACGGCGCTGGCTGCTGAGATCGAGAAGATCGCGGCCTATTCCTCCGCAGATGTGATCACGCCGCAGGATGTCGCCTCGGTGGTGATCCCGGTACTGGATGCACAGGTCTTTGACCTGACCGATGCCATCGCCGCCGGTGAGTATGAAAAAGCGCTGGTCAAGCTGCGTACCCTCCTTCAGATGCAGGAGGAGCCGATCATGCTCCTTGGCGCGATCGGCAGTCAGCTTCGCAAACTGATGTATGCCCGTGTCGCCATAAGCGCCGGAAAGGGCGAGAGCGGTGCGGCAGAACTGATCGGACAGGCCTCCGGCAAAGCGCCCCATCCCTATGTGCTGCAAAAGACTGTCAGCGCCGCACGCCGCTTGCCCGATAGCTTCTTTGCCGCAGCTATGCAGGCTTGCGTGGAAACAGATGCAGTCCTCAAGGGCTACGGTGATGCCCAGCGTGCCCTGGAGCTTCTGATCTTGCGTCTGGCGCAGGAGGTGCGCCGTGGTTAAGATCAGGCAGGCCATCGTAGTGGAAGGAAAATATGATAAGAATACCCTGAGCCAGATCGTGGACACCGCCATTTTTACGACCGACGGTTTTGGCGGCATGACGGATAAGACCTTTCTGGCTTTTTTGCGCTCTGTTGTGGAAACGAGGGGCTTGATCGTCCTGACGGACTCTGACGGTGCAGGCTTTGTGATCAGAAATCATTTGAAAAGTGCACTGCCCAAAGAGGGCGTGCTCCATGCCTACATCCCCGACATCCATGGGAAAGAAAAGCGGAAAACGGCTCCGGGCAAAGAAGGCAAGCTGGGCGTGGAGGGCATGAGCAGGGAAGTGCTCCTGCAAGTCCTCGCCAATGCCGGCGCACAGTTCGAGGACACCGAGGCTGTGGAGCTTACAGAGCCGATCACCAAGGCGGACTTCTATGAGCTTGGGCTGACAGGGCATCCCGACAGCAAGGCAAAACGGCTGTTGCTTTTGAAAAAGCTGAACTTTCCGGAGCATATGAGCGCCAATGCCATGCTGGAGGCGCTGAATGTGCTGTACGGCAGAAAGAGATTTTTTGAGGAGATCCTATGATCGATCTATCGGTAAAGGACTTGGTCAAGTCCTTTGATACAGAACGAAATATCTTGGATGGCTTGTCCTTCGATGTCCAGTCCGGTGAGCGGGTGGGCATCATGGGCGCCAACGGCGCGGGCAAGACCACCCTTTTCAAAATACTCACAGGTGAACTGGGGTATGATACAGGTGAAGTGATCTTCGCGCCGGGGAAAAAGGTGGGACTGATCTCGCAGATCCCCAATTATCCTGCGGACTTTACGGTCGAGCGCGTCTTGCGCACGGCCTTTTCCGAGCTTGACGGCATCCGCCGCAAACTGGAAGACTTAGAGAGCCGCATGACGGCCTCCGCACCCCAGACCCTCTTACAGCAGTATGACGAGCTGATGAATCGTTATACGGTCGGCGGCGGCTACGAGATCGATGTGGACTTAGAGAAGATCTGCAACGGTCTGAATGTGGGCAAAGAGATGCGCGCACAGCTGTTCACTATGCTCTCCGGCGGAGAGAAGACCCGCGTCAATCTGGCCCGCCTGCTTCTGGAAAAGACGGATATCCTGCTTCTGGACGAGCCTACCAACCATCTGGATATGAAGAGCGTGGAATGGCTGGAGGACTATATCTTAAAGTTCAAGGGCACAGTCCTGACCATCTCCCACGACCGCTATTTCCTCGACCGTGTGGTCCAGCGCATCGTGGAGCTGCGCGACGGCAAGGCCGAGTTCTATTCCGGCAACTATTCCTTCTATGTGGAAGAAAAGGAAGCGCGCTATGAGCTGCAATTGAAGCAGTATGAGCAGGAGCAGGCGAAGATCAAACAGCTGAGCTATACAGTCGAGCGTATGAAGGGCTGGGGCATCAACAACCGCACCCTGTATCGCCGGGCCATGTCCATCCAGCACCGAATCGACCGCATCGAGCAGACTGACCGCCCCACCAGAGAGCGGGAACTGCGGATGCGCTTTGAGGAAAAGAGCTTTTATGGCGACGAGGTCATGACGATCAGGGACCTCTCCAAGACCTTTGGAGAAAGGACCCTCTTCTCCGGTGTGGAGCTGGAGGTCAAGGGCGGTGAGCGTATCGCGCTCCTTGGTGATAACGGCACAGGTAAATCCACCTTCCTGAAGATCTTACTGCAGGAAGAGACCGGTACGACCGGCCGCATCCGTTTTGGCCCGACCGTCAAGTCTGCCTATCTTCCTCAGATCATCCACTTCGCCCATCCGGAGCGGACGCTCTATGACACCATGCTCTATGAGAAGAACTGCACGCCCCAGACGGCCCGCGACCGTCTCGGCGCATTCAACTTCCGTGGGGAGGATGTGTTCAAGACCGTATCTGCCCTCTCCGGCGGTGAGCAGAGCCGCCTCAGGCTCTGTATGCTCATGGATGAGAAGATCAACCTGCTGATCTTGGACGAGCCTACCAACCATCTGGATATCGCCTCCCGCGAGTGGATCGAAGCGGCGGTGGATGAATATGAGGGAACGCTCCTGTTCGTCTCCCACGACCGCTATTTCGTCGATCGCTTTGCAACGAGAGTATGGGAGCTGGAGGACGGCACGATCCGAGACTTCAAGTGCCCTTATGCCAAATACCGCGCCATCAAGGAGCATGAGGCGGCGCAGAGGATCGCCGTGCCGACGGAGAAGAAAGAGAAAAAGGAAAAACCCAAGTCCAATCATAAAAATCTGGAAAAGAAGCTCCGTGCATTGGAGCGTGACATCGAAAAGCAGGAAGCCGCTGTTGCGGCCTTTGAGCCCATGATCGAAGCGGCTTCGGCCGACTATCAGGAGCTCACGAGGCTCTTAGAAGAGAAGTCCAATGCGGAAGCACAACTGGAAGCCCTCATGGAGCAGTGGGAAGAGATGTCTCTGGAGCTGGAGGGTGAAGGTTGACAATTGCTGATATCGTGGTAAAATAGTCGAAGAAAATACAAAGGAGAAATTCCAAATGAGTGGATGTTCCGGAAACTGCTCCTCCTGTGGAGAGAGCTGCTCCGACCGTAAGCAGGAGAGCATGCTGGCAGAGGCCAACAAGCTGTCCAATGTAAAAAAAGTGATCGCCGTCATGTCCGGCAAGGGCGGTGTCGGCAAAAGCACCGTCACCACCATGCTGGCTGTGGCTATGTCCAAGATGGGCTATAAGGCCGCTGTCCTCGATGCGGATATCACAGGCCCCTCCATCCCCAAGGCCTTTGGCCTGAAGGATAAGATCATGGGCAATGACGATGGTATGCACCCTGCCGTCACCAAAGATGGCATCAAGGTCATGTCGATCAATCTGCTGCTGCCCAATGAATCCGATCCCGTCCTGTGGCGCGGCCCTGTGGTGGCCGGTGCAGTCAAGCAGTTCTGGACCGATGTCTGCTGGGGCGATGTGGACTATATGTTCGTGGATATGCCGCCCGGCACCGGTGATGTGGCCCTGACGGTGTTCCAGAGCCTGCCGATCGATGGCGTTATCCTCGTGACCTCTCCTCAGGATCTGGTCTCCATGATCGTGGAGAAGGCCGTGAAGATGGCGGAGATGATGCATGTGCCGGTCTACGGCTTCGTAGAGAACTACAGCTACTTCAAGTGCCCCGATTGTGGCAAGGAGTATAAGATCTTCGGTGAGAGCAAGCTGGACGAGGTCGCACTGGCCCACCGCCTGCCTGTGATGGCAAGGCTGCCCATCGACCCCGAGACCGCCAGGCATTTCGACGAAGGCGATATGGAACATGTCAACTTAGAGCCTGTGGCCGCTGCTGCCACGCTCATCTCAAGAGCATAAATGTTATAATAAGGAGATACTATCATGGCAACTAGAATCGAAAAGACTACCATCATCGGCGATGTTCTGGATATCGCCCCTCAGACCGCACCCCTGTTCATGGCCATCGGCATGCACTGCCTGGGCTGCCCCTCCTCCCGCGGTGAGACCGTGGAAGAGGCTTGCATGGTCCACGGCGTGGACTGCGAAGCTTTCCTGAAGCAGGTCAACTACTTCATCGAAGTTTCCGAAGAGAACGCAAAGCAGGAAAACTAACATCGTAGGGCGGCCAGACTCTTGGCCGCCGCACAAAAGAGAAAAAGCGGCCTTAGGCCGCTTTTTTCATAGGAGCACATTATGAGAATACCGATCTGTGAGCGTCTGCTGTGCTGTGCCGAGCAGGTGCGAAAGGGGAGCCGTGTGGCCGATATCGGCTGCGATCATGGCTATCTTGGCATCTGGCTCATAAAAAACGGCATCGCGGACTATGTGATCGCTTCCGATCTGCGGGAGCAGCCTTTGCAAAAAGCCATCGAGAACAGCCGTCTGTTCGGCACGGATGACCGCATGGAGTTCCATGTGGCAGACGGCCTGACCGCTGTCTCGCCCGAGCGGGTGGATACCGTCATCTGCGCCGGTATGGGCGGCGACTGTATCGCCCATATCCTGGAAGAAGCACCTTGGGTCAAAGACCCCAAATATACTTTGATCTTACAGCCTCAGACCTCCGGCAACGATCTGCGGCGTTACTTAGGTGAGCAGGGCTATTCCATCGAGGCAGAACATCTGGTGCAGGATGGCGGCTTCCTCTACTTCACGATCAAGGCAAGATACGGTGAAGGAAGACCTCTCAGTCCCGGGGAGCAATATCTTTCCAAGCAGTTGCTATCGTGCGGCTCGGAGCTGTTGCCTGCCTATTTCGACCGCGTGATCAACGCGCTGACCAAAACGGTGGAGGGCATCCGCCGCAGTAAAAAAGAGCATGAAAAGCTTTCTTATTATGAAACGGCTCTGCATGAGCTGTTGGAAATGAGGGACGGATATGACCGTACAGAACATCCTTGACTATTTGCAGACCTTCGCGCCTACTTACATGAAATATGACTGGGACAATGTGGGCCTTCTCTGCGGCAGCCGCCAAAAAGAGGTCAAAAAGATCTTGGTGGCCCTGGATCCTTTTATGGATGTGTGCCAAGAGGCGGCGGCTGTGGGCGCGGATCTCATCGTCACCCATCATCCTTTGATCTTCCGTCCCTGTAAGGCTGTCACCGATGACGACCATGTGGGAAAGAGCATCCTGTTTTTGCTGTCCCATGGAATCGCCGCTGTCAATGCCCATACCAATCTGGACTGCGCCCCCGGCGGTGTCAATGATGTTTTGGCCAAGACCCTTGGCCTTTCCGATATTGAAATGATCGACCCCATCGGAGAAAACTACGGCCTTCTTCGCAAGGGGAGCATCGCGCCCCATAGCCTAGAGACCTTTATGGCTCATGTGAAAGAAAAGCTCGGCACGCCTGTTTTGAGATATGTGGATGCAGGCAGGGAAGTGCGCTGCGTGGCAGTGGGCGGCGGTTCCTGCGGCGATGAATTTGAGGCCGCCTACCGTGCCGGCTGTGATACCCTCGTTACCGCCGATGTGAAGTATAACCACTTCTGGGATGCCAAGGAGCTTGGCATCAACCTGATCGACGCCGGCCATTACTACACCGAAAACCCCATCACCGCCGTCCTTGCGGAAAAACTCCGCACCGCCTTCCCCGAAGCGGAGGTCATCCTCTCCGCCCATAAAGACTGTATGCAGTTCTTTTAATAGAAAGCCTCCCCTTGAAGGGGAGGTGGCACGGCGCAGCCGTGACGGAGAGGTGTGTGCAGGCATGATCGAGAAAGGATCGCCTTCGGCGATCACGGACAGCAGAGGACTGCTGTCCCTACGCCGCTGTCGAACGGTATTCGTAGGGACACCTCTCTGAGGTGTCCGTTCGTGCAGGCGTTTTCGGCGGGCGGGCAATGCCCACCCCTACAGCGCACCATCGAACATCGCTTGTAGGGGCGACCATTGGGCGCCCGCGGGCCGACACTTGGGTCGGCCCCTACGGATATGTACGAACACCGCCGTAGGGGCGGACCCGCGTGTCCGCCCGGTGCAGGCACTTCCGGTCAGATGCACCCCAAAGGCTCCCCTTATATACTAAGGGGAGCTGGCGCCGCAGGCGACTGAGGGGATAAAAAGCAAAAGTCCGCTTGCTGCCGCGGCGATCTGCTTTCTCGGGATCTGCTCCACAAATTTTCGGAATGGGCAAGCCCATTCCCTATGGCATTGTTGACCGCCGTGCGTATGGACACCTCTCCGAGGTGTCCATTTGTGCAGGCATCATCCCTTTCGGTCAGATGATAGGTAAAAGTTGCTTTATGCGAAGATTTGTATTTCCATTTCGTTCCTTTGTGTGCTATGATGATACCAGTATGATCCGAAAAAATATCGGAAAGGTGGAATATACTTATGCTTCATGAAAAATTCCATTATCAGACTCTGGAAGAACTGCTGGAAACAGCGAAGCAGGCGGAGGGCAACATCCCTGTGTCGGACAACATGGATGTGCTGTTCGAGCCTGTGGACAAAAACGGGATCCATTTTGAGAACCGTTTTGCCATCCAGCCTATGGAGGGCTGCGATGCCGCAGAGGACGGCACGCCCGGTGAATTGACCACCCGCCGCTATGACCGCTTCGCAAGGAGCGGTGCAGGCCTGATCTGGGCCGAAGCTGTGGCGATCTTGCCCGAGGGCCGTGCAAAGCCTCGCCAGCTCCACATGAAGGATGATAACCTCGATGGCTTCAAGCGCATGGTGGAGGACATCAAGGAGACCTCCATGAGAGAACACGGCTTCGCGCCTGTGGTCATCATGCAGGCGGCGCACTCTGGCCGCTACTCCAACCCTAACGGCTACTCCGAGCCTATCATCGCCTACAACAATCCTCTCTTTGAAAAGGACAAGCCCATCGACCCTAGCCGCATCATCACCGATGACGAGGTCAAGCGTCTGGAAGAGCGCTACGCATGGGCGGCAAGAAATGCCGAAGCCTGCGGCTTTGACGGCGTGGATATCAAGAGCTGCCACAGATATCTGCTCAGTGAGTTCCTGTCTGCCTACCATCGTGAAGGTGAATATGGCGGCTGCTTTGAGAACCGTATCAGACTTCTGCGCAATGCCATCAGGAACGCCATGGATGCCACCGGCAAGGACTTTATCGTCACCTCCCGCCTCAATGTCTACGACGGCTTCCCTTATCCCTATGGCTTCGGTGTCAAGGACGGCGAAGGCATCATCCCCGACCTGACCGAAGGCAAGAAGCTGGTGGATATCCTGTGCGACGATCTTGGTGTGCGGATGCTGGATATCACCATCGGCAACCCCTATGTCAATCCCCATGTCAACCGTCCTTATGACCGCGGCAACTATGTGCCTGAGGAGCATCCTCTCTTTGGTCTTGGCCGCATCATGGACTGCGTCACCGAGATCCAGAAGCATCGTCCCGACCTGCTGGTGGTCGGTTCCGGCTTCTCCTACCCCAGACAGTTCTCTGCCCAGTTGGCTGCCGGTATGATCGAGCGCGGCGGCTGTACTGTAGCAGGCTTTGGCCGTATGGCCTTTGCTTATCCCGATTTCATTCAGGATATCAAGAAGAATGGCTGTCTCAACAGCAAAAAGTGCTGCGTATCCTGCGGTGAATGCGCCAAGCTCCTGCGTGCAGGACAGGCTTCCGGCTGTGTCGTGCGTGATAATCAATTGTATCGTCCCCATAAAGACTAAAATAAGAAAGAGGTAATCACTTATGAAGAAAACTGCGATCGTGACCGGCGGTACCGGTGGTATTGGTCTTGCAACTGTTAAGGAGCTGCTGGGCCGTGGCTTCAATGTTGTCTGCGTGGATCTCAGAGACGATCCCGTCCTGCCCGAAGGCGTGCTGTATGTCAAGGGCTCCGTGGCAGATGCCGCTGACCGTCAGAAGGTCCTCGATGAGGCTGTCAAGGCTTTCGGCAATGTCCATGTCCTGGTCAATGTGGCAGGTGTCGCACCCCGTGTCCGCCGCGACCTGCTGGAGATGACCGAAGAGAGCTATGACTTCGTTATGGATATCAACACCAAGGGCCTGCTGTTCCTGAGCCAGCTGCTGGCCAATCACATGGTCGCCCACGGTGAGCCCGGCTGCGCCATGGTCAACATCTCTTCCATGTCTGCCTACACCTCCTCTGTCAGCCGTGGTGAGTACTGCATCTCCAAGGCAGGTGTCTCCATGATCACCAAGCTGTTCGCCGACCGTCTGGCTGAGTACGGCATCACCGTCAATGAGATCCGTCCCGGTATCATCCATACCGGCATGACCGAGACCGTCAAGGCCAAGTACGACGCTTTGATCGACGGCGGCCTGCTCCCCATCAAGCGCTGGGGCGAGCCCGAAGATATCGCAAAGGCTGTGGCAGTGCTCTGCACCGGCGAGCTGGGCTACACCACCGGTCAGTCCATCGATGTGGACGGCGGCTTCCACATCCAGAGACTGTAAGAGGAGATCGAGATGGATACTTTGAAAGTTCTGAATAAGTGTATTCCCGTCTACCGCTGCGGCGCGCTGGTCATCGGTACCGGCTGTGCCGGCTACAATGCGGCTGACTGGCTGTATGACATGGGCTATGAGGATGTCCTCATGGTCACGGAGGGCACCTACATGGGCACCTCCCGCAACACCGGCTCCGACAAGCAGACCTATTACAAGCTGGCTCTGCAGTCCGGGGAGCCCGACAGTGTTACCGATATGGCCAAGGCTCTGGCTGCCGGTATCTCCGTCAACGGTGATACTGCCTATGTGGAAGCTGTCAACTCCATGCGTTCTTTCATGAAGCTGGTCAATCTGAATGTCCCGTTCCCCACCAATGAGTTCGGTGAGTTCGTGGGCTATCAGACCGACCATACCACCACTAAGCGCGCCACCTCCTGCGGCCCTCTGACCTCCAAGTTTATGACTGAGGCCCTGCAGAAGCAGGTCGAGAAGAAGAACATCCCTGTGGTGGATGATACCATCATCGTGGAGATCTTGAAGAATGAAAAGGGTGTCGTGGGCGCTGTGGGCCTCAACACCAAGGATAATGCAGGTCCCAACAAGGGCTTCTGCCTGTTCGTCACGAGCAATATCATCGCCGCTACCGGCGGTCCTGCCGCGGTCTACAGCAATTCCGTCTATCCGCCCTCCCAGACCGGTATGACCGGTATGTTCATCGATGCGGGTGCCCGTTGCGTCAACCTGCAGGAGTGGCAGTACGGCATCGCTTCCGTGGACTTCCGCTGGAACTTGTCCGGCACCTATCAGCAGGTCCTGCCCAAGTATGTCTCCATCGACGAGAACGGTGTGGAGCGTGAGTTCCTGCGCGACTACTTCGATACCCCCGAGGAGTTCCTGGATCTGGTCTTCCTCAAGGGCTATCAGTGGCCCTTCGACTGCGCCAAGATCGATGGATCTTCTCTGATCGACCTGCTGGTCTACCACGAGGAAGTGGAGCTGGGCAGAAAAGTCTACATGGATTTCCGCACAGATCCCACCGGTCTGGAGAACGGCTTTGACAAGCTCTCCAAGGAGACCTACGACTATCTGGCGAACTCCGAGGCTTTGATGAGCCTTCCTATCAAGCGTTTGGAGAAGATGAATCCCGCCGCCATCGAGCTGTACCGCAGCCATGGCATTGACCTGTACACAGAGCTCCTGCGCATCACGGTCGCCGCGCAGCACAACAACGGCGGCGCCGCTGTCGATGTCAACTGGCAGACCGATATCCCCGGTCTGTATGTGGTCGGTGAAGCCGCCGGTACCTTCGGTGTCTACCGTCCCGGCGGCAGTGCGCTGAACTCCACGCAGGTCGGTTCTCTCCGCGCCGCTGAGCATATCCGTTATGCAGGCCGCAAGGATGTGGCTCCCGATGACGAGGTGATCGGTGCCATCACCGTGACCAAGGCATATCTGGAAGATGGCGATACCTGCCCCTGTGCGGCAGATCTCCTCAAGCAGGCCCAGAGCATGAACTGGGATATGAGCTGCTGCGGTGCCCACATCCGTGACTGCAAGCCTCTGGCTGAGCTCAAGACCAAGGCCGAGGGGATCCTGGAGAAGATGGCCGCCTGTGCCGCCTCCGTGCCTGCGGAGCTTTTGGGTGCATGGCTCAAGGCAAGAGACATGCTGGTGACCCAGATCGCTATGGCCGATTCCATGATCCTGGCCGGTACAGAGATCGGTTCCCGCGGCGGCGCTGCCTTTAGCAAGATGCCTCTGGAGTTTGACTCTACCGCCGATCTGCGTAAGATCTTCAAGGGCAGGAACGAAGCCTTTGACAATAAGCTCCTGTACTACAAGAAGGGCGCTCCCTGCTGGTTCGAGGATGCCCGTCCCATGCCTGAGAGCAAGGATTGGTTCGAGACCGCCTGGGCCAAGTACAAAGAGCGCAGAAGCATCTGAAAATAGTAAAAGATGTCAGTATGTGTATGGCATACTGACATCTTTTAAGATGTTTTTATTGACTTCTCCGGCTCCTTTTGATATTATCACCACGAAGAATGAAAACCTCTGGAGGTATCACTATGAAAACAGGTTTGTGTTCCGTCAGCTTCCGGAAGCTGACGGTGGAAGAGATCATTGCGGCTGTCAAGGATGCCGGTCTTGACGGTATCGAGTGGGGCGGCGATGTCCATGTTCCTCACGGCGATGTGGAAAAGGCCAGATATGTGGCGAAGCTGATGAAGGAGGCAGGCCTTGAGACGCTGTCCTATGGTACATACTACTATTCCGGCGACCACGCTGTGGAAGATTTTAAGGGCGTCATCGACTGCGCTCTGGCGCTCGGCACCAAGATCCTCCGTGTCTGGGCAGGCTCCAAGACGCTGACAGAAGTGACCGACGAGTACCGCGCAAAGATCATTGCCGATACCAAGGCCCTGTGCGAGATGGCAAAGCCCCATGGTCTGACCGTTGCCTATGAGTACCACGGCTGGACCCTGACTGAGACGCTGGAGAGCGCCGTGCAGGCTTACGCTGAGGTGGGCGAAGAGAACATGAAGATGTACTGGCAGCCCAGCATCTTCAAGAGCGATGAGGAGAATATGGAAGCACTGAAGGCTATGCTGCCGTCCTGCTGCAACCTCCATATGTTCCATTGGGATGCCGAATATCACCGCTATGCGCTGGAAGAAGGCGCCGATGTGGTGAAGCAGTATCTGGATCTGGCAAAGACCTCCCCCAACATCTACGGTGTTATGCTGGAGTTCATCAAGGATGATTCCCTTGAGCAGATGAAGGCAGATGCCGCGGTCCTCAACAAGCTGGCAAAATAAAGACACAAACTCCCTCGTGCACAGCACGAGGGAGTTTTTTGCTGTCACAGCTCGATATGGGACAGGAGATATTCCACAGCGACACTTTTGGCGCATAGATAGCGCGCTTTTTTGATTCGGGACAGCAGCCACTTGTCGCGGCCGTCGTAAAGTGCCTCCGGCAGGCTCTCAGGGACACGACCCTTTCGGATCCGCTCAGAGAGCTTCCAAGCATCTTTATCGGCTATGTCATGGTCCAGAAGATACTGAAGCACATCGTCCCGGAAGCAGATCAGTTCATGAGGCGCGTAGCCAAGCTTCTCAAGCATGAAGTGAGCATCCTCATCCCAGACGCCGATACCGTGGACCAGTCCGAACAGGGCCACCAGATCGGCAAAGCTGCCGGGCTCAGGGAGGGGCGGTTCGTGTTTGCTGTCTTCATGGAGCAGCGCCCGCCACTTTGCTTTTGCGTCCTCCAGAGAAGTTGCGGTCGGCGCGCTGTCCCTTTCCAGTGCGATGCAGAAATGACCGAAGCAGAGTATGTCGGGATCGTCTTTGTCCGGATGATCGACCGTTGCTTCTTCATCAAAGGTTATGATCCAGTGCTGATCCAGCGCATCCAGAAGCGACTGCCGCGTCTGTTCCGGGAATGTGATGAGAAAGCCGGGCTCATGGGGCGGATAGCCCCAGTAAGTCCTCCATGGGATGTCGTGCCCATCGCCGGACATCAGTGTGCCGTCGTCGATACAATGGCTGTGCGGCAGGTCGAAGCCGTCTGTGGTATCGAAGCGCCAATACACGCTATGGCACTTGGGGCAGCGGTAGTGCGGCTGCAAAGGACACCCCCTGGTGATCCCCAGCAGATATAGAAGAAAACTGGACGCTTCCGTGCCTGCGATGCGGTAAGGGATCGCATTCTCCTTTGCCCACAGAGTCAGGTCGTGCAGTGCGGCAAGATGCAAGGCAAGGCTGCTCTGCTCCATTGCATGGAGCTCCTGCTCCATACGCATCTTGATGAGGTCATCGGGCGCTGGTCCGAAAAGTTCTGTTAAGGCTGCTCTCAGTGCTTCGAGCAGGGCTCCTTCGATCTGCTGTTTGGAAAGAGCTCCGTATCGCCATTGGATCATGTTCGTATCGTCCTCCTTTTCATATCCTATCGTGATCGCGATCATAGCATCTCTTTATTCCTGGAGCTGCTTCGACAGTTCCTCCATGATCTTGCAGAGCCTGGGGTCTTTGGACTGTAAAAGATCCTGGATCTTTTCGATGCCGTGCAGGACGGTGGCATGGTGCCGCCCGAAGGTCTGACCGATCTTGGGGAGGGGGAGACCTGCGGCTGTCCTTGCCAGATACATGGATATCTGCCGCGCTTCCGCAACGACCATATTGCGCTGTGGCCCCAAAAGCTGTGTGCGGTCGAGGCCGTAATAACGGCTCACCGTATCGATGATGCGGTCCGCGCAGATCGTAAGGGTCGGTGCTTCCATACAGAGGTCTTCGATGGCCTTTTCCACATTCTCCTTTGTCAGGGCCATATCGTCCAGATCGCGGAGGGCGCGGATCTTTTTCAGCGCGCCTTCGATCTGACGCACATTGTCTGTCAGCCGCGAGGCCAGGAGCTCCAGCACCTCCTCAGAGAAATGCAGGCCCAATGCCGCGGCCTTGGATCGAAGGATCAAAAGCCGTGTCTCACGGTCAGGCGGTACGATGCCTACCATGATGCCTTCTCCGAACCGGCTCTTCAGCCTCTCCTCCAGCGTGGTCATATCACCGGGGCGTCGGTCGGCGGCCAGTACGATCTGCCTGTGGTGTTCGTGCAGCTCATTGAAAGTGTGGAAGAATTCTTCCTGTGTTGCCTCTTTTCCTGCGATGAATTGGATATCATCCATCAGAAGCACATCTGCGGTGCGGTATTTTTCACGGAAGGCAGTTGTGTTTCGGTCTCGGATCGCTTCGACCAGCTCGTGGGTGAACTGCTCACATTTGACATAGACCACCTGGAGCTGCGGCTGTCGGGCGCAGATCTCGTTGGCGATCGCATACAGCAGGTGGGTCTTACCAACACCGGGAGGACCGTAGAAAAACAGAGGATCGTAGATGCTCTGTCCCGGCTCATGTGCCACAGCTGTGGCGACCTTCAAAGCTACCTGATTGGAGGAGCCTGCGATGTAATTGTCCAATGTGAACTGTGGGCAGGAGGGAAAAGACGGGCGCTGTGGATCTTTGTCCCAGTGAGGCTTGTCTCCCGGATCGCTCCGCAGCACAGGCTCTACGGTCTGGCCGAGCTGCCGCAGTGCCTGGCGGATATGCTCGATATAATGCTTTTCGATGACCTGCTGACGGAAGTCTGTAGGAACATATAGGATCAGCTGTGTCTCGGTCAGGTCGATCGCCTTGGTGTCGTCGAACCATGTCTGTACGAGCACATCGCCCAGCAGAAGTTCGAGATGTTCCAAGACCTTAGCCCAGATATGATCGGCGCTGTACATGGCATGGTCGCCTCCTTTAGAGATAGGGTGGGAGCCCCATTATAGCGGCAGTTCTTTTGGAACGCAATGGTAAAAACGGAGAAAATATTTTTTCGTAGGATGTCACAATGCATGATCTGCATATGCTCCGATCGAACAGCTGTAAAGTCGAAAACAAAGAGAAAAACTTACCGATCTTTGGAAAAGACCAGTTAAAATGTGATGAAATAGTGCTGAATTTAGGAAACTATGTAAACCGAGGCAAGTGGACAAAATGTATGCTCATACAGTATCACCATGGAGGTGATCATATGCTCTCTGCCACGGTGTGGCTGATCTTCAGCGGCATGCTCTACTCACTTCGCCTTGGGAGCAGCGGTTCGTTCCCCAAGCCTTTGACGGCACAGGAGGAGCGGGACTATCTTGCGCGGGCAGCCGATGGGGATCTGGAGGCAAGAAATATCCTGATCGAGCGAAATCTTCGGTTGGTCGCGCATATCATGAAGAAATATTATGCACAGACGGACGATCAGGAGGATCTGATCTCCATCGGTACGATCGGGCTGATAAAGGGGATCTCCACCTTCGATCCGTCCAAAGGGGCAAGGCTTGCGACCTACGCGGCAAGATGCGTGGAAAATGAGATCTTGATGCATTTCCGCTCTCAGAAAAAAACAGCGCAGGATGTTTCGCTGTCTCAGTATATCGAAACAGGGAAGGATGGCAATGCCCTGTCTTTGATGGAAGTGGTCGCTTCGGATGAAGATCTGTTTGAAGATCTGAGCGATAAGGAGCTTTACGGAAAGCTGTACGATGCAATGGAGGCCTGTCTGACCAAGCGGGAAAAGCATATCATCGCTCTGCGCTATGGATTGGGTGGAAAGAAGCCGCTCCCGCAGCGTGAGATCGCGGAGCAGTGCGGGATCTCCAGAAGCTATGTATCCCGCATCGAAAAAAAGGCTCTCCAAAAGCTGCAGACAGCCCTTGGAGAGTACCGTTTATAATTTCTTTTCCAAAAGCACCAGCCCAACGCCGGGGATACCGTTGAATTCGCAGGGGACAGTGCCGACCTCCCGGTAGCCGTGCTTTTCGTAGAATGCTCTTGCACGGATATTGCGCTCGTTGGTATCGATCCGCAGGTAGGAGCAGCCGTGTGCTTTTGAGAAGTCCTCATAGAACTGCAGGAACGCTGTGCCATAGCCATTTCGGCACACGCTTGGATCGACCACCAGCGTGTGCAGCACCATGACTTCCTCCGGCGGCGCGTCATACTGCCACCGGCCCTGTGCATAGCAGTCCACCTGCTCTTTGTTGATGCGGCCGCAGGCGACGATCGTGCCTTCTTCCTCCAATACGAACATATCACCGAGCGCGATGGCGCTGAGGGCTGTGTCATGGGTGGGATAGATATGCCGGCTCCAGCCGATGGTGGTGCGGCCCGCTTCCTCTTCGGTGTGGACAGCGTCGTAGATGGCGCCGATCGCATCGATATCATCAAGTACGGCTTTTCGGAACATGGCGAGCCTCCTTTGGGGTGATAGAGATATTATACAGCACTTGCATTTTTTTGCAACCAATGCTTGCTGTTTGTTCGACCTGGCGGTATAATGAGACTACTAGAATGTTACAGGGAGATTCCAATGAACAAAGCATGGGGACATTTCAAGACCGTGACCCGCCATCGCCATCTGGTCATGTACCACTGTTTTCGGGTAGGACTGTATGGACGAGGGCTTCTGCACGATCTGTCCAAATACAGCCCCACGGAGTTCCGTGTGGGCGTAAAATACTATCAAGGCACCCGCAGTCCCAATGTCGCGGAGCGTGAGGATGTGGGATATTCTGCCGCATGGATGCATCACAAGGGGCGGAACCGGCATCATTTCGAGTATTGGACAGATCTTCTGCCCGGTACCAATACCTATTCCGCCGTACCTATGCCCACGAGATTTTTGGTGGAGATGGTCATGGATCGTATGGCGGCCTGCAAGGTCTATAAGGGAAAGGACTATACGGATGGCTCTGCGCTGGAATACCTGCTGCAGGCCAGAGACTCCAAGCTGATCCACCCGGAGACCATGGAAAAGCTGGTGTTTCTTCTGACGATGCTCCGCGATCGGGGCGAGGATGAGACCTTCCGGTTTATCCGTCAGGTAGTTTTGAAAGAAACGCCTTTTTCACGATGGGCGTAAATGATAAGACCGGGGATGGTGTCCATCTCCGGTCTTGTGTCCTTATAAAGCATCTTTCATTTCCTTCTCCAGTACGCGCAGATCGTACAAAAAGGTATTTTTCCATGTGCGGGGACTGCAGCCCTCTTTCTTTTTGAAAAGGCGGGAATAAGTCGCCGCATCGTTGAAACCGCAAAGATATGCGGCCTCCTGCACGGAGTAGCCCAGGCGCAGATAACGCTTGCTCTCGAAGATGCGCACATTGGTCAGCTGATCCTGGATGGTGATCCCGGTCTTTTCTTTAAAGATCCTGGTCAGATAGTAGCGGTTGATGCCGACATGGTCTGCGATATTCTGCACGATCAGATCTTCGCTGTAGTGCATCTGGATGTAGTTCACGGTCTTCTGGATATGGTCGGCACGGCTCGCTTTCGTTTTGACCAGTTCTGCGTAGAGCTGCAGAAGGTCTGAGGCCAGCAGATGTCCCAGCTCGTCACTGTAACAGGCCAGATCCTTCAGATAGCGCAGCTGGTGGGCGGCAGGCTCGAATACCGGCGGCAGGGCAGAAAAATCCTGTGCCAGCTCTCCGGTGAAGATCACCCAACGAAGGCCCCACGGATCATCGGCATCGGCCACATGATAGCCCTTGTCCTCGGGACGCATGAGAAAGGCCTGTCCTGCATGGACATGATACACCGTGCCGCGCATATGGACCTCGCCCTTGCCGGTGTAAACATAGTGCAGCAAATGGCAATTTTTGTTGAGCATTTGGTCACGCGTGCCGGGGATCGCCGGTAAGCTGTAGCCGGCGGTGGTGGGGTTGAGGTCGCGCAGATGGGGATTGACGACGAATTGGTGCGCCAATATTTGGCCTGCCATACGGGAAGCTCCCTTCTGATGTTCAAACATTATCATGTTTTTCACAAATCAAGCTATGGTATATTCAAATATATCCTGTTATTATTAAAATGTCAAGCAGGACTTCCTGCGGACAGAGAATGAAAAAGGAGTGAGCAGCTATGAAGAAACAGCTTACGAGAGCCATCAGTCTTTTGCTGAGTTTGGTCCTGATGCTGGGGATGATCCCCGCAGGTGTTGCCGCACCTGTTGAAGCATCGGCAGCTTCGGCAGAGGCTGAACTGACCGATGGCTCTATCCGTGTGGACTTTATGGACTTCGCGCAGCAAGCGGCGCAGCAGTCCTGGTGGTCTGCGCTCAAGGACACGAACATGAGCGGTGTGAAGGTCCTTGGCATCCGCAATGCGTCTACCATCCAGACGGAAGCGGAATTGCAGGCGCTGGCACAGATGCGTGACTGGATGGCGCAGACCGTCAACTGGAGCATCGATGTGGAGCGTACCAATTTGAACTCTGTGGGGCATCTCAAGCGTTTGTTCATCAATGCTGATGCGTCCAGAGGCTTTGCTCTGCGCCTGTATCCGGCCTATCTGTCCGATGCTGTCTATACCACCTGGTATTTCAATGTGGAAGTGCCCGAGGGCGGTGCAGGTGCCTATGCTATGCTGCTGGATCACCTGTTGGATCGGGCGACCTACACGATCGATAATACCGGTGCGGGCGGCTATATGAATGTATATGTCAATGATGCGCTCGTCTATGAGGGGCTCCATACCAGAGCCGAAGAACCAAAGCCTGTGGTGCAGAATATGGGCATCGTGGAGCTCCACGAGGGCACGAACACCGTTGCTTTCCGGGTCACGGCTGACTGCAACGGCAATGCTGTGAACTCTGACCGTTCGGTCAACCTGCGCGGTATCGAGTTCAAAAAGCTCGATACCGTGGAAGTACAGGCCTACATCAATGAGACGATCGATCTCAATACCACCTATCTGCCCTTTGATCATGCGGTGAGCTCTGAGACCCATACGGCGGTATCCTCCAATGATATCGTCCTGTCCGCCTCCATCGATGCCAACGGCGATCTGGTCCTCAGCGGCAAGGTCCCCGGTGAGGTCGAGGTGGATATCCTGCGCGGGGATGAGGTCGTGGCTGCCGTGGATGTGATCGTGCGGGAATTTACCGGCGAACTGGATGACCTGGGCGCCAATACTGTCACTATCGATCTGGCGGCGTCCTTGACCAGGGCTGTCGATGAGCCATGGTGGGAGACCTTCGCCGATGGGGAAGAGTCCGGCACCAAGGTGCTGGACGGCACGGAAGAGGATTATGAGGCACTGCGTGACTGGCTCGATGCCAGCGGCGCATGGAATCTGGCGGAAGTGCCTGCGGCGGCTGTCACCCTCGGTGTGAGTGGTGCGGCTTCTGAGGAACTGGAGCTTTCTGTTCTGGCTCCGGCCTCCGGTCTGTACGCACTGCGTGTACAGGGCAGTTTTGACGGTGCAGATGTGACTGTCAATGATACTGCTGTGTATGCCGGCCTCACCGATGCAGGGAAGTTCGACTTAGGCGCTGTGTATTTTGAAAAGGGTCTGAATACCCTTGCGTTCTGCGGTGATACGGCACTTCGCAGTATCGTTCTGACCCCTCTGGGCTCCAGACAGGCAGAACTTGACAGCACCCTGTATGTAGACCTTCTGCAAACTTATCTGCCCTTCGATACGGATCTGGAGACTGCCGAACTGGGGGCCGTATCCGACGATCCCGTCGTGGCATCTGCCCATGTGGATGAGGAGGGCTATCTGATCGTTGGCGGCAGGCAGCTTGGCTCCGCCACCATCACGGTGACGATGCAGGGGGAGGCTGCGTTCCGCTTTACGGTGCATGTCATCGAGCCCGGTGTGTTCCGCAACCTCTTCTATACCCTTGATGAGTTCAAGGCTGCGACCCTTGCCGTCGGTGAAGTGGCAGAGGGTGTCGTGTCCGGTCTGACTACGGAGGGCACGCCCCTTGCCGAGAAGCAGCTCCGTCATGACGGCAGCGTTTATTTCAGTTCAAGCGATATCTCTGTGGCGACTGTGGATCAGGCTACCGGTGATGTCACCTGTGTGGGCGAAGGCACTGCCAAGATCTCTGCCTACGCTGTGTTCGGCGGTGTGACACAGAGAGCGGATGCTGTCCTGTGCGTCACCGATGATACGGATCTGGCTGCGATCGGCCTGTATGCCGTGGCAGACTATGTGGGTGTGGACAACACCCTGCAGATCAAAGCCGAGGGCGTCAAATCCTCCGGCGTCAAGGCTGATATGAGTCTGTATCCGCTTTCCTGGACTGTGGATGATTCGTCCATCGCCAAGGTCGATGACATGGGCAGACTGACCGGTCTGAAGCCCGGTACTGTCACCGTGACTGCGACCGCCGGTGTCATGCGTATGGCGATCGTCGGCTCCATGGAAGTGGAGATCGTGGAGAATGCACTGCTCGATGTGGACGCGCAGCTGTATGACTTTACCTACAGCCGTGTCCTGGATGTAAAGACTGCGACTCTGGAGACCGATGGCTATGAGGTCGATTGGGAGAGGACGGTCAAGAACGGTGCGGATATGAGATGCACCGGCAACAATGGCATCGATCTGAAGGTCAATGCAGGCGAGGCTCTGTATATGAACTTTATGATCAAAAAGTCGGGCTGGTACCGTCTGGAGGTCCGCGGCCGCACCTATGTGGGACGCGGTGCGCATGTGGATGTGTTCGTGGATGATGCCAGCTACATGGGCATGATCGACTTTGAGGGCATCCGCAGTGAGAACTACAATGGCGGCGGCTTCCTCAATACCGTTTGGCTGGATGCCGGCGTCCATAGTGTGAGCATGGTCTCGCAGGACAACAGCCGCTATATCCAGCTTGGTAAGGTCAACTTCTATCCCACAGAAGACCCCAGAGTGGTGGATGTGGCGCTGTCTGCGGATAAGACGGAGCTGATCATCGGTGAGACCACCGAGACGCAGGTGGTCCTGACTGATGCCAACGGCGCTCCCTTCTATCTCAAGCGGGTAGCAAAGATCCCGGCATACACCAACTACTATATGCTGGAAAGCACGGACCCTGATGTGGTGAGCATCTCCGGCAGTACACTTACCGGCAAGGAGGGCAAACTGGAGGGCACTATCGAGGTGGACTTTATCGACGCCGCTCTGCAGGCCAGCAGTCAAAGCTGGTGGTCTGCCCTCCGCGATACCGATACCAAAAATGTAAAGATCTACGGCCGCAGCGGCTACAGCGATACGGTCACGGCTGAGGAGACGGCGGCCTACCGTCAGATGCTGCAGTGGCTCAGCGACACCTACGGCTGGACCATCAATGAGAAGCGCTCTATGGTGGAGCACGAGGGCCTGATGAAGCGCCTGTTCATCAACTGCGATCCTGAGCAGGGCTACGGTATGCGCTTCTATCCCACCTTCCTCAGCGATAATTTGCAGCAGACCGCCCTGTATCTTACCGTCAACGCGGAGACGAGCGGGCTGTATGATATGTCCTTTGCGTATCTGCAGGATACCAAGATCTACACCAATGGGCGCGGCTCCGGCGCGACCTTCGATCTGTATGTCAACGATCAGCTGATCAAGAGCAATGTGAACACCTGGGGCGAGACCAAGCGCATCGAGCTGGAGCTTGGCACGGTGTCTCTGTCCAAAGGAGAGAACACGGTGACGCTGGTCGTCCATTCCGATAAGGTCGGCGGCACGACCAACGGCGACCGCACGCTGAACCTGTGTGCCATGACCTTCACTCCCAAGAACGGCATCACGGTCAATGTGGCCGAAGCCATGGCGGAAGCATCCGGGCAGGACTTCTGGGCAGATCTCCGCAATACGGATACCACGGATGTGAAGATGGCAGGCAGCGACGGTACCTATGCCACGGAAACAGAATTTGCCGCCTATCTTGATATGGTACAGTGGCTGAAGGATACCTACGGCTGGACGATCGACGAAGAGAAGACCCTGGTGGAAAATACCTATTACAGAAAGCGTCTGTTCGTCAACGGCGATCCGGAGCGGCTCTTCGGTATGTTCTTCTATCCCACTTTGCTCGATTCCAACCCCAAGGTCTCCGGTCTGTATCTGACCGTGGATGTGGCGGAGGCCGGGCTCTACGATATGGTCCTTGACTATGTGCAGAGCAATTCTCTGTATGTCAACGGACGCGGCCCCGGCGGTACAGTGGATATCTATGTCAACGATGTTCTGGTCAAGGATGACCTGAATACCTGGGGTGCGACCCAGCTCGTCAGTCTGGAGCTTGGACAGGTCCAGCTCCACGCAGGTGAGAATACAGTTCTGATCCATGTCCATTCTGATAAGTCCGGCAAGACTACCAATGCCGACCGCTCTTTCCTTCTTACAAATATGTCCTTTGTCCCCATAGGTGCGGAAGGCGCCAAGGGAACGGGCGGCACAGCGAAGGTGAAGGCCGTCTGTGAGATCCTGCGCGAGCCTGCCGCAGATGAGCTGACGGTCACAGTCAAGCCCGGCCTTGTGACTTCGGTGGAGCTTTCTGCCGACAGCACGACGGTCCGTCCTGATGCGGAGGACTTCTCCGTCTATGCCGCGGTCAACGGTCTGGAAGGCACGATCGGAGAGCTTCCCGAAGGTGTGCAGACCATTCTGGAGAGCGGTGATACTTCTATCGCCACCGTTACGCAGGAGGGACTTGTGCATCTGACCGGCAAGGAAGGCTCTGTGGAACTGCGTCTGACTGTAACGGAAGGGGAGCGGACCGTCACCGCCAAGCTGTGGATCACAGTCACCTCCGGTAAGACCGCTCCCACGCTCTACACCGAAGAAGAGCGTGCCAATGCCCAGGAGAATGTGAAAAAGTACACCTGGGCATGGGAAGAGATGAACAGCGCCGTGAAGCTGGCGGATTACTATCTGGAGCACTTCGATCAGATCTACTACATGATCACCCAGGAAGGCCTCCCCAGAAACTCCGGTGTGGCCCGCCCTCTGGACACTTATTCCAGAGCGCACTGCCCCTACTGTGATACCGATCTGCAGTCCATCTATTCCCATCAGCCCTGGGTCATCAACACCATCGAGAATCCGTGGAAGATCACCTGTCCCATCTGTGACAGAGATTTCCCCTCCAATGACTTTGAGAGCTTCTACAAGTGCGGCATCGATGAACAGGGCCGCTTCTCTGTGGAGCGTGCCATGGCCAATGGCGGTGAGCAGTATCTGGTCAACGAGCTGTATCCCGAGATGGGCGAGGGCTGGGGCGTCGATGACGGCTTCGGCTATAAGCCCGGTGAGTTTGCCGATAACGGCACCGAGGTGGTCTGGACCTTCATCGCCCACTATGTGGCCGCTGTCATGTATGGCCTCGGCGAATACGACCAGCACTCCATCCTGGAGATCCTGGATGCGATCGGCCATGCCTATCTTTACACCGGCGATGAGAAGTATGGCTCTGCCGGCGCGATCTTGATCGACCGCATCGCCGATGTCTATCCCGACTTCCTGACCAGCAACTATCCCATCTACGACTACGGCGAATCCGATGGATATTCCGGTCGCGGCAAGATCATGGGCATCATTTGGGAGCCCATCATCGGCAACTGCTTTGCAAGAGCAGTGGATACCTTCTGGCCTGCCATGGACAACCCCGATGTGATCGAGTATCTGCGAAACAATGCTGTCTACAAGGGCATGGATGCAGAAGCGATCACGCCTGAGCAGGTCCGCGATCATACGGAGCAGAACATCCTGATCGAGATCTACGAGGGCGCCAAGGCGAACCTCTATAACGGCAACTTCGGTATGCACCAGTCCGCAGTCGGTTATGCCGCCGCGGCCTATGGCAAAGAGCCGCTGAGGACCGAGATGCTGGAATGGATCTTTAACAAGGAAGAGCAGCGCACTGTCAACGGTGTATCCAGCAATGCGGGCGGCGATGTGATGTATATGCTCATCGATGAAGTCTCCCGCGACGGCTTCGGCAATGAGGGCTCTTTGTCCTACAACTCCCTGTGGCCCATCTATATGCTGGATGTGGCAGATGCTCTGGAAGGTATCGAGGGCTTCGACCTTTGGGAGAACTCCAAGTTTATCGGGCTCTTCACCGGCGGCATCCGCATGACCACCTTGGGCGATAAGTCTCCCAACCTCCATGAGACCTCCGGCGCGTTCCAGAATATCTCCTCCACGGCAAATCTGGAGCGCATGCTGACGGCTTTCGTCAAGACCGGGGACCGTGTACTGGCCCGTGCCATCTATGCAAGGAATGGCAACAAGGTCGATGGTCTCCACGGCGATATCTTCACCAAGGATCCCGAGTATGGTATCCGCAGCCAGATCCAGCAGATCGTACTGGAGGACGGCGAGTGGGATATGTCTCAGAGCTCCATGCTGCCCGGCTACGGCATCGCGATCTTGCGGGAAGGTCCTCAGAGATATCTTGGTAAGAATGTCAACGGCGACCAGTTCTCTGACTACTGGATGTATTTTGGCTATACCAACAGCGCGCATCATCAGCGTGAAGTGCTTGGCATCGGTGTGGAAGCCTTCGGACTGCCGCTTGACGGCAACATGGGCTATCCCAGAAATGTCAACGCCTCCGATCCCACCCGTATGCAGTGGATCGCCAATACTGTTTCCAACAATACTGTCGTGGTGGACGATAAGCCCCAGATGGAGATGGCAGAAGGCGGCTTCCCTCTGCACTTCGATGATGCAGGTGCTGTCAAGGTCATGGATGCGGAGGCACCCAATGCCTATCCCGAGGCTGATGTCTACCGCCGTACAGTCGTTTCCGTGGCGGCGGAGGATGGTCAGCACTACGCTGTGGACTTCTTCCGTGTCCTTGGCGGCTCCGAGCATGTCTATTCTTTCCACGGTGCGACCAGAATCGACCCCACAGTAGAAGGTCTGGATATGACCGAACAGCCTATGGGTACTTACGCCGGTGCGGATATCCCCTTTGGCGACCACGATATCTCCGGTACCGGTGATGCTTCCACCAATATGGGCAGCGGCTACAGCTGGCTGTATAATGTCTCCCGCGATGAGACCCCGGAGGCGACCTTCTCCATCGATTGGCAGATCGAGGACTATCAGCATCAGCTGGTCACCTCCAATGGCATCCACATGAGACTGACCATGCTCTCCGAGGAGCCTATGACCGAAGTGGCGCTGGCTGACGGTCAGCCTGCGCAGGATGGCAGAGCGCCTGACCATGTGGAATATGTACTGATTCGCCGCAGCGGCGATGAGGGGATGGATACGCTCTTTACTGCTGTGATCGAGCCCTATAAGGGGACCGCGCAGATCCTGCGCTCCGAATTGGTCGAGACCAGTCTGGTCGAAGGCGTAGAAACGCCCACGGATAAGATCGCGGTCATCAAGAATACTTTGGTCGGGGGCCGTGTGGACTATGTGATCTATGCCACGAACCCCAACTGCACCTATGAGATCGATGGCCTGTTCCGCTTCCGCGGCGCAATCGGTGTATGCTCCTACAAGGGCGGTCAGCAGGTCTATGCCTATGGCAACGAGGCAGAGCTGGTGGGCGATCTGGTAGTAGATGCATTGCCCAGAGTGACCGGCACAGTAGAGAGCTTTACGGAAGATCTGGCCCAGAGCTATGAGATGACCGTCAAGCTGGATACGCCGATCGCCGCCGAGGAATTGAAAGACCGCTGGATCTATGTGGAGAACGACGGCAAGGAGAATGCGGCCTATCAGATCTTCAAGGCAGAGATCCGGGGCGATACGGCGGTGCTGGATCTGCAGCATCAGTGCCTGATCCGTGCGTGCGCCGATCCTGCGGATATGAGCCGCGGCTATGTCCATAATCTGACAGTAGGGGATCGCTTCACCATCCCTATGAGCGCATCCTCTGACATCGGTGCTTACTTCACCCATACCACCGATCAGGTCGTGAAGGCCGGCAGCAAGCAGACTTTGATCCTCGGCAAGGCAGGCAGCGGCGCGGCCTATGAGATCGAGGGCCTGCCCACCACCGCCAAGATCGACGGCAAGACCGGCACCGTCACATGGACGCCCTCCAGAACGCAGACAGGCCGCTATCCTGTGACAGTCAAGGCTGTCTGTGATGGCGAGACTGTTGCCGAGATGTCCTTCGTGATCTATGTGGTCAGCTATACCGGCTCTGCCTATGATGCTTCTGTCTGTAAGCATGCCAAGGCTGTGACCTATGAGGCTGACGGTATGCTCGAGACTGTCTGTCCCGCCTGCGGCACGGTCACCAAGACCGCCGTGGAGGATGCGCCCGAAGTGACCGAAAAGTTCAAGTTCGTCGGCTCCAACATGACTTTGGGCAACGAGCTGAAGCTGAACTTCATGGTGGATACCGCCGATCTGAAGGACGGTCATACCGCCCTCATCACTCACAAGGGCGAGACCGTGGAAGCGAGCTTCGCCAAGTATAACAACACCTACAGCTTCGTGAGCCAGTCCGTTGCCGCCAAGGAGATGGCAGATGCCATCGAAGTGGTGGTCGTGGATGCAGACGGTAACGAAGTCTCCGAGGTCTATACCGCTTCCGTGAGAGACTACGCTATGAAGGCGCTGACTGCCGCAAGCTCCTCCGCCGAGGTCAAGACCATGGTGGTGGATATGCTGAACTACGGCGCGGCGGCACAGACCTACTTCGAGTATAACGAAGCCGATCTTGCCAAC
>JAFSHB010000072.1 GCA_017440525.1 Oscillospiraceae bacterium
CGAGCCTGCTTGCAGATTTCTTCGCAAGCAGCGGGGTCGTTGGGGGAGAAGCACAGGATGTCAACACCCTGGTTGACCATGTCGGTCATGATCTGGACCTGAGCAGCAGCGTCAACTTCTGCGGGGCCCTTGTAGATGACATCGTAACCGGTCTCAGCGGCCCATGCATCAACACCGGTGTGGACATAGTCCCACCAAGCCTGGCCGATGACCTTGGGAACGAAAGCGATGACGGGAGCGCCATCTTCGACGACTTCCTCAGTCTCTTCGACGACTTCTTCGGTCTCTTCGACGACTTCCTCGACGACCTCTTCAGTCTCTTCGACGACTTCTTCCTGAGCGCCGCAGGCGACCAGGCCGACGATCATCATGAGTGCCAGAAGCAGAGCAATGATCTTTTTCATTTTTGTTTTCCTCCTAAAAATGATGTGTTTTTATAACCTCCGCCGTATTGCGGAAATTAACGGGTCCGGGCGCTGATCTGCAACATTTTGTCTAAAATGTTACGGAATAGCTTTGTCTAATTATAACAAATTACTAGGAAAAGTCAAGGTCGTCAAGGGGCGACAGGCCATTTTTGGAGCATATGCCAAATTTGGAGCATCCCCTTTGGACAGTTTTCCGATAGGCTCAATCGAGATGATAGACCTCGTCCATATCCGACCAGAAATCCCCTTCGGCGCGGTCTGCCAGCGGCTCCATCAGAGGCTTGACGATGTCCCACCACTGCTGTGTCGTGGGGTCGGCGGCCATCTTGGCCATATCGGCTTCGAAGTCCTCGCCCACATACTCAAAGTAGGCGAACAGGTAGTCACCGCGGGAGTAGATGGAGTAATTCCGGATGTTGCATTCCTTGATCATCTCATTGACGCCGGGCAGGGGATCTGCGTGCCATTTGATGTAGGCCTCCTTGCCTTCGGGCTTGACTTTGATCATTTGACCGATGCGTTTCATGGCAGCGCCTCCTTAATAGACCATATTGGTCTCGTCAAACATGGCTTTGATATTCTCCGGGGGCACATCGGACTGCAGGGCCTCGTGGCTGGGGGAGATGATCAGGCCCGTGGGAAAGATGGTACGCAGCTCCCGGACCTTGGCACGAACATCGTCCGGTGTGCCATTGGGCAGAAGCTCCTGGGTATCCACGCCGCCGCAGAAGGAGACCTGATCCGCAAACTTCTCTTTGAGGATCTCCGGCTGCATCCCGGCAGCCAGCGCCTGGATGGGATGGATGATGTCGGCACCTGCCTCAATGATCTGGTCGATCGCGTCGGCAATGGCGCCGCAGGAGTGGTAGATCACCTTGACACCGTAGCTGTGGGCCAGCTCGATCAGCTTCTTCGCGCCGGGGATGACGAACTCCGCCACCAGCTTGGGACTGATCATCAGGCTGTTCTGACCGCCGATATCATCCCCGATCAAAATGGCATGGACCTTGCCCTTGGTGGCTTCCAAAAAGATCTTCAGCGCCTTCAGATAAAACGCCACGATATGATCGTCCACATAGTGGACCAGCTCCGGCTCGGAGACCATGTTCATCAGGGCAGTCTGCATACCGAAGGCGGCGCAGGTGTCCTGAAAATGGCAGGCCCACATCATGCCCAAAACGGTCTTGCCTTCGGGGGCTTCGTCCACCAGCTTCCTGCAAAGTGCGGGGTCGATGTACTTCTCCGGGTCGGGCCAGGGGAAGTCGAGGGCTTCGGCATCCTCCACATCCTCACAGTCGCAGAAGCAGCCGTCTGCGGTCAGGGTCCGGTGCTCCACATCCACATTGGAGCCGTTCCGATACCAGTCGAAGGCGGCAAAGATGGCGTTGCAGGTGGGGGAGTGATAGGGGATCTCCACGGCGTAGAAGTCATCGCCGCAGATCTTTTTCAGTTCATCGATGTCCTTGACACCGTAATAGGCGCAAAGCTTTTCCGCTGCGGCAGGGGTGGGATCGCCCAGCCAGCAGGCAGGACGGTCAACAGGCTCGCGATTCAAAGTCGCATAGAAGCGTTCGATACTATTCATACAGGCACTCCTTTTTGTAAGAGCTTTACAGGTGCATACTACCATATTTCCGAAGTCCTCGCAAGATGAGCCCTCTCTTTTTGGAACAGTGTCCGATTTGAAAGAACTGATCTTGTGAAAATTGCCGTGAAAAAAGGAAAGCCCGCAGGGAGATCCCTGCGGGCATTGTTTGTGATATTAGAAGTGCAGTTCGGGGCAGATCTCGGGGATCTCGGGGCTCAGCAGCTCGAAGCCGCCTTCCTTGACAGCGATGCCCTTCTCCCAGCGGACGCCGAAGGTGTCGGCGGAGATGTAGGTGTCGACCTGATAGCACATATTCTCCTTCAGGTAGTAGTCGGAGCTGGTCTCGCACCAGGGAGCCTCAACTTCGATCATGCCGGTGCCATGGAGAGGACCGTAGACATAGTTCTTCTCAAAGCCATGATCCACATAGTACTGATAGAAGCCCTTGGCGATGTCTGCGCCGAAGACGCCTGCCTTGACCTGCTTTTCGGACCATGCGTGTGCTTCGCGGCAGAACTGGACGATATCGCGGCGCTCGCCTTCCAGCTTGCCCAGGCAGATGGGATAGCCGATGGCAGCGGAGTAGCCGTCGATCTTAGCGGACAGGTTCAGCTGAACGATGTCGTTCTTCTCGAACACACGGTAGGAGGAACGGGAGATCGCATGACGGGTGGAAGCTTCGGAGAAGACATACATGGGCAGACCTTCATACTCAGCACCATGCTCATAGACAGCCTTCTGAGCGACACCGACCATCTGCAGCTCGGTCATGCCGGGCTTGATCGCCTTGATGACTTCTTCGGTTGCGATGTTGGCGATGCGGTAGCCCTCACGCAGGCAAGCCAGCTCGTTTTCGGACTTGATGGAGCGCAGCTCGACCATGACCTTGCCGGCATCCACGATCTCAGCTTCGGGGAAAGCATCGCGGATGGCGTTGAAGATGGTGACGGAGGTGTCCAGATAGGAAGCAACACCGATGCGGATCTTCTTGCCGGTGACGCCGATGGCTTTGAAGACATCATCGAAGGTGTCGGGCTTCAGTTCGGGGTAAGCGGGGTCTGCGCCCTCACGGTATGCCAGCAGGACGAAGATCTTGTCCAGCTTGTTGCGGTCTGCGCCGAAGATGGCGGACTCGGGACCGACCATCAGAGCGGCTTCGCCATTGGCGGCGATGGCCACGCCGGAGCGCTCGAACAGGGGCCAGAAGCCGGAGAAATAACGGGGGTTGGCGTAGTCAGCCTCGTTGCCGTTGACGATCAGAACGTCCAGCTTTTCGCGCTGCAGGATCTTGGAGCAACGGGCAACTCTTTCTTTATACTCGTGATCGGGGATGCAAATTCTTGCCATTTTGATTTCCTCCTAATAAATATATGTGAATTAATTATTCGCAATAGCCGGGGGTGGTGTAGAATGCCACTTCACGGGTCTCGGCACGGCCGTACTGAGCAACGATGGGCACATTGCTCTCGAGCATGATGGCGTACTGCTTGCCGAACTCGGCGGTGTAAGCGCCGAAGTCCTCCTCGCGGTTGGAGCGCAGGCAGCGCACACGCATGGGCTGGACCTCTGCCATGAAGGTGACGGGCTCATCGACTTCGTACAGCAGGGTGAATTTGACCTTGGCGACCTCATCGGTCACATTGGTGATGATGACGGACTCGTGGCCGGGGATGATGTTCACGCCCTCGGGGGGAAGTTCGGCATCGGGGAAGATCCAGACTTTCTTACCATAGTTCATAGATGTTTCCTCCTTGTTTTTGAAAACTTATTCGTGGTAGAAAATAGGCTTCATATCATGATAGAACTCGCTTTCCGGGGAGATCGCGAATTCCTCAAAGCACGGATGGGTATGGGTCCACCAGTCCTGTGTGATGGGGTCCTCGGCCATTTTTGCCATGTCGGCGTCGAAGTCCTCGCCCACATATTCAAAATAGGAGAACACCAGATCGCCGTGGATAAAGATGGAGTAGTTCTTCAGATTGCATTCGGTGATGGTCTTGAGAACACCGGGCCAGGAGTTTGCATGGAGCTCGCAGTATTCATCGATCTTGTCCTTCTTCAGCTTTCCCAGCTGACCGAAACGAATGGTCGCCATAAAAGACCTCCTTCCTGTATTTGCATCTTGCACATTCTGCACAATAAGCGGCAGGTTTCTATACTGAGTTTAGTAAAAAACGGTAGAGTTGTCAATGCCCGGAGCCGCATTTTATAAAAATAAATTGAAACGATTAACCAAAAGGACGGCGGATAAGATGCGTTCGCTTCCTTTACAAAAAAACATTTCTCGATTATACTATAGGAAAAACGATGGAACGGAGGCTTTCTCATGATCTTAGAAGATATCTCCCTGCAGCTGCAGGCCGGAAAAGCGAAGATCGTCAAAGAACTGGTGAAGCAGGCGATCGAGGAGGGCATCCCTGCCCAGACCATCCTCAATGAGGGACTGCTCAGCGGTATGAGCGTTATCGGTGAAAAGTTCAAGAACAATGAAGTATTCGTGCCGGAAGTCCTTGTTTCGGCCCGCGCCATGAATCAGGGTGCAGCCCTGCTGAAGCCGCTTCTGGCGGAAGAGGGCACCAAGGCTGCCGGAAGGGTCTGCCTCGGCACCATCGCAGGCGACCTGCATGACATCGGCAAGAACCTTGTCAGGATGATGATGGAGAGCAAGGGCCTGGAAGTCATCGATCTTGGCACGGATGTCTCTGCCGAGACCTTTATCGAGACTGCGAAGAAGGAAGGCTGTCAGGTCATCGGTGTCTCTGCTCTGCTGACCACGACCATGGGCGCTATGGAGGATGTGGTGAAGGCCGCTGAGGCTGCCGGTATCCGTGACAGCGTCAAGATCATGGTGGGCGGTGCGCCCGTTACCGAGGCATTCGCGCAGAAGATCGGCGCCGATGCCTTCACCCCCGATGCCGCTTCCGCTGCGGAAGTGGCTGTGGGCTTCTGCCGATAAGAGGAGCTGCCTATGCGAGTCAAAGATCTGCTGTGGCAGGCGGCCTCAGCCGGACACAGAGCCGCTCTGCCGATCTTATCCTTCCCTGCGGCGCAAAAGCTGGGGGTCAGCGTTGAGGAGCTGGTCAAAAGCGCCGAGCTGCAGGCGGCGGCCATGGCCTGCATCGCCGCCGAGACAGATGCGGTGGCGGCGGTCAGCTTGATGGATCTTTCCGTGGAGGCTGAGGCCTTCGGTGCGGCTGTCCGCTTTTTCCCTGACGAAGTGCCTGCCGTTGTTGGGCAGCTCGTATCGGATGAGGACGAGGCGGAAGCATTGGAAGTGCCGCCCCTTACAGCCGGGCGTCTGTCCGTCTGTGTGGCGGGCGTCCGTCTTGCCAGGGAGAGGATCGCAGATAAGCCTGTGCTGGCAGGCTGCATCGGCCCATACTCTCTGGCAGGCCGCCTGTGCGATGTGACAGAGATCATGTATCTGTGCTTCGATGAGCCGGACATGGTACATACCGTGCTGGAGAAGGCCACGGAGCTTCTGATCGCCTACGGACAGGCCATGAAGGATGCCGGAGCGGACGGCCTGATGATGGCAGAGCCTCTGGCAGGGCTTCTCAGCCCCGATATGGCAAGGGAGTTCTCTCATGGCTATGTGAAGCAGATCGTGGAGGCGCTGCAGGATGCGGACTTCTCCGTGATCTATCATAACTGCGGCAACTCTGTCGCCTGTATGCTGGACGATATCTTTGCCATCGGTGCCGATGGCTGTCATTTCGGCAATGCTGTGGATATGGAAGCGGTCATGAAGGCCGCACCGGCGGATGTGCTGTGCATGGGCAATATCGATCCTGCCGGTCAGTTCGTGCAGGGCACGCCCGAGACGATGCGGGCCGCGGTCAAGACACTTTTGGACCGATGCGGAAAATATCCCAACTTCGTGCTGTCCTCCGGCTGTGATATCCCGGCCCATGCGGCTTGGGAAAATATCCATGGTTTTTTTGAGGCTGTGAAGCAATGGAGCTGACACAGCTTGCGTTGGACTGCGGTGCATATGGGGCAGAGCTTCTGCCTGTGGACAAGATCGTACTGAACGGCGGATTCCGCGCGCTGTGCGAACAAAACAGCTGTGGGAACTACGGAAAGACTTATATGTGTCCGCCCTATATCGGCACGATCGAGGAACTGATGGAGCAGGTGCGCGGCTATGACTGCGCCCTCTTATACCAGACCGTGGCACCGCTGGAGGACAGCTTTGACTTTGAGGGCATGACCGAGGGCGGCAGACAGCACGCGCTCGTGAGCCGGGCGATCCACGCCGCATTGCCGCCGGAGCTTGGAGAGGTCCTCCATATGGCGGGCGGCGGCTGTAAGCTGTGTGAGCGGTGCGCCAAGGCGGACGATCTGCCCTGTCGGCATCCGGAAGAGGCACTGGGGTCTCTTTCTGCCTATGGGGTGGATGTGTATAACACGGCGAAGGCCACGCGACTGAAGTACATCAACGGTCAAAATACCGTTACCTATTTTGGGATGGTCCTATTTAAGGAGAGAGCTTGATGGCGGTCTTACAGATCTGGAAAGATGGGCATTGCACGCCTCTTTCGTTTGAAGCCCCCGCACCGCTTTGGGAACTGCTGGAGCGGGCGGGAGCCTATGCGCGCCGTCCCTGCGGCGGCAGAGGTCTATGCGGCAAATGCGCGGTGACGGTCACAGGCGCGGTGTCGCGGCGCAATGCCGCAGAGACTGCGGCCGGCACACGGCTGGCCTGTCAAGCCGAGATCCTGGGGGATGCACAGGTGTTTTTACCGGCTCCTGCACAGGAGCAGATCCAGACCGATACGGGCAAGATCCCCCTGGGGCGGCCGATGGAGGGCAGGATCGGCGCGGCCGTGGATATCGGGACGACCACGGTGGTGCTGCGGCGCTATGACCTGACCACCGGACAGCTTCTGGGGCAGGCGGCCATGGTCGATCCCCAGATCGCTACGGCTGCGGATGTGATGGGGCGGATCGATGTCGCTGTCCATGGGAAGCTGGATGCGCTGTCCGCGCAGATCCGGGAAGCGGTCACTGCCTTGCTTTTGCAGGCAGGCGGTCCGGCGGATACGGCGGTCATCACCGGAAATACCACCATGCTGTATCTGCTGACAGGGCGCGATCCCTCGCCTTTGGCAAAAGCGCCCTTTGAAGCAGACACGCTGTTCGATACTCTGTGGGAGGGCGCATATCTGCCGCCTTGCCTGCATGCCTTCGTGGGTGCGGATATCACCTGCGCCGTGCTGGACAGCGGGATGTGTGAAAGGGCTGAGACGGCACTGCTGTGCGATCTTGGCACCAATGGTGAGCTCGCGCTCTGGAAGGACGGTACCTTGTTCGTGACCTCCACTGCGGCTGGCCCTGCCTTTGAGGGGGCCGGGATCTCCTGCGGCTGCAGCAGCATCGCAGGTGCGATCGACCGTGTGTGGGTGGAGGATGGAGCGCTCCGGATACATACCATTGGAGAACAGCCGCCTGTTGGGCTGTGCGGCAGCGGTCTGATCGATGCCGTGGCAGCGCTCTTGCAGACAGAGCGGCTGGATGAGACCGGTGCGCTGGAGGACGGAGATGTGGTCCTTGCGCCCGGAGTGTGCTTACAGCAAAAGGACATCCGTGCCGTGCAGCTGGCAAAGGCCGCCATCGCAGCCGGGATCGCGGTACTGCTGGAGACCTCCCATACGGACTGTGCCGAGATCGGGACCTTCTATCTGGCAGGCGGCTTCGGGAGCCGGATGGATGCTTCCAATGGCGCGCGGATCGGCCTGTTCCCCGGCGAGCTGACGGATAAGATCTGCGTGCTGGGCAATGGAGCGTTGGCCGGGGCGGCAAGGATGCTTTTGGATCGGGAGAGCGTATCGAGCGCACGGGATATCGCTTCGCGCAGCCGCCATGTGACCCTGAGCGGCAGCCGGAGCTTTCAGGAGCATTATATGGAACAACTGCTGTTCCCTGAGCCGTGAGGCAAGGCGGAGCATAAAGAAGGGAGACGCTTATGAACAAGACACTTCGCAAAGATGCAGAAACGATCGCAAGAGCCGCTGTGGATGCGGTCAAGCCCGATGCGGCCGTGCGCCGCGCGGTGGAGGCTATGACCTTCTCCGGGCGGGTCTATCTGGTGGCGGCAGGCAAGGCCGCCTGGCAGATGGCAAAGGCCGCGCTGGACTGCCTGCCGGTGAAGATCGCAGGCGGTGTGGTAGTCACCAAATACGACCATGTCATGGGCGAGCTGCCCGGTGTGACCTGCTATGAGGCCGGTCATCCTGTGCCCGATGAGAACAGCTTCCGCGGCACACAGGCCGCCTTGGAGCTGACCGAAGAGCTGACGGCGGAGGATACGGTCCTGTTCCTGCTCTCCGGCGGTGGCAGCGCACTGTTTGAAAAGCCTTTCGTCAGCGGCGAGGAGCTGCAGGATGTGACGAAGCAGCTTTTGGCCTGCGGTGCGGAGATCACGGAGATGAACACCATCCGCAAGCGGTTGTCTCAGGTCAAGGGCGGTCGCTTCGCCGAATGGTGCGCACCTGCCAAGGTAGAGGCCGTGGTGCTCTCCGATATTCTGGGCGACCCCTTGGATATGATCGCCTCCGGCCCTGCGGCGGTGGATGTGTCCACTTGTGCCGATGCTGCGGCGATCGTGAAGAAATATGGCCTGAAGCTGTCCGATCCCGCCATGGCGTGCCTTGGAAAGGAGACGCCCAAGGTGCTGGATAATGTGCGTTCCCAGATCATCGGCAGTGTTCGGGAACTGTGCCGCGCGGCGGCAGAGGAAGCCAAGAAGCTTGGCTATGAGCCGGTCTACCTGACAGACCTGCTCACCTGTGAGGCAAGAGACGCAGGCTCCTTCCTTGCATCCATCCTGCGCTCCCATGCGGACGACGGAAAGAAGCTTGCTTACTTAGCAGGCGGCGAGACCGTGGTACATCTGACAGGCAAGGGCCTCGGCGGCAGAAATCAGGAGCTGGCCCTCAGCGCGGCGGCAGGGCTTGCGGGGCTCTCCAATGCCTGCGTGATCTCCGTGGGCTCCGACGGCACCGACGGTCCCACCGACGCGGCAGGCGGCTATGCCGACGGCGAGACTCTGGCGGCACTCAAGGCGGCAGGTCTGGAGCTGCATGAGGTCTTGGCGGACAATGATGCCTACCATGCCCTGCAGAAGGTGGACGGTCTGATCGTCACCGGACCTACCGGCACCAATGTCAACGATGTGGCGGTCGGCCTGATCGGTTGATCCTTGACTTTTCCCGGCTCTTGGCATATAATCAAAAAATACCCCCGACCAAGAGGGGAAAAGAAAAGAGGTACGATATGTATACTGACAAGACTTTAGTTTGCAAGGACTGCGGCCAGGAATTCGTCTTCTCCGCAGGTGAGCAGGAATTCTACGCAGAGCGCGGCTTTGAGAATGAGCCCCAGCGCTGCAAGGCCTGCCGTGCTGCCCGCAAGGGTGCTTCCCGCCCCGAGCGCGTGATGTATGATGCCGTCTGCTCCGAGTGCGGTGCCGAGTGCAAGGTCCCCTTCCAGCCCTCCGGCGACCGTCCCATCTACTGCAGCGACTGCTTCGCAGCAAGAAGAGGTTGAGTTAAAATACAAAAGAACGCTTGTGCAGCGCACAGGCGTTCTTTTTTTGCCTCTTGTCCCATAAGCTGTCTCGAGGTGATGGGGATGAAAAACGATCGGGCATGGGTGGTCTTTTCGGTGTGTGTCGGGGTGGTGCTGGTGCTGTGCGTGGCATTCTCCGATATGGCGGCGGTGCAGACAGGCTCGTGGGGCCTGAGCTTTCAGGCAGAAGGCAGGACACCGGTGGGCACGGTGGGACAGACGGTGCTGGATGCCTATGATGCGGCCTATGTGGGAGATGCCGGAGAAAATGTGCTCTATCTGACCTTTGACGCAGGCTATGAGAATGGCTTTACAGAGGGGATCTTGGATGTCCTGAAAAAGCATGAGGTGCCGGCGGCCTTCTTCCTTGTGGGGAACTATCTGGAAACACAGCCGGAGCTGGTGCGGCGCATGGTCCGGGAGGGACATACGGTGGGAAACCACACATGGGATCACCCGGATATGTCACAGCTCCGGGAAAAGGAAGCCTTTTCGGAGGAACTGCGGAAGGTGGAGGACAAATTCCGTGAGATCACAGGGGCGGAACTTCCCAGATTCTACCGCCCGCCGCAGGGCGTCTACAGTGAGGAGAATCTGGAGATGGCGCAGGCGCTGGGCTACAAGACCGTGTTCTGGAGCCTTGCCTATGCCGACTGGGACAACAGCGCCCAGCCAACAGCCGAGGAGGCCTTCTCCAAGCTGCTGGGGCGTGTGCATCCGGGGGCCGTGGTGCTGCTCCACTCCACCTCCAAGACCAACGCCGCGATCTTGGATGAGCTTTTGACGAAGTGGAAAGATATGGGATATACCTTCGCGCCCATCTCCGCGCTTTTTGAGTAACCGATTCGATGCCGTGACATATCATGGAATGAACGGGGCACGACCCCGATCTCATCTAGGAGGTCATGGTATATGAATTGTAACTCTGGCGGTATGTGCGGCTTTGGCGGCAACAACTGGTGGTGGATCATCATCCTCATCCTGATCGTTTGCGGCAATGGCGGCTGGGGCTGCGGCAGCACCAACAACTGCGGCTGCTGCTGACCGTATTTTCGGAAGATAGGACATACGCCCCCGGGGGAGGACCCCGGGGGCAAAAATTTTATCCCCCCTATGGGCTTCCGCAGGAGCGGGTCTTGTGCTATGCTGTAAAAAAGGAGGGATTTTTATGAAAATGTCCAATGTGAAAAAGTCGATCCTCACGGCGGTGTGCATCGCCCTTTGCGTGGTGCTGCCGCAGGCCTTCCACGCCATCCCCAATGCAGGTGCGGTGTACCTTCCCATGCATATCCCGGTGCTTCTGTGCGGCCTGATCTGCGGTGCGCCCTACGGTCTTTTGTGCGGTCTGGCGGGCCCGGCCCTCTCCCACCTGTTCACCGGTATGCCGCCTGTGGGGATGCTGCCGTCCATGCTGGTGGAGTGCGCCGTCTACGGTCTGGCCGCAGGGCTCATGATGAAGCTCAAGACCGGGCGTCTGTACGGAGACCTGTATCTGAGTCTGATCGTCGCTATGCTGGCGGGCCGTGTGCTGTCCGGCATCGCCAAGGCCCTGATCTTCTCCGCAGGGGAGTATTCCATGGCGCTGTGGATCACAGGCTCCTTTGTCACGAGCCTGCCCGGTATCATCATCCAGCTGATCTTGATCCCTACGGTGGTGTTTGCCCTGATGAAGGCAAGGCTCATCCCGGAAAGATACCCCAAAGACTGATAACGCATCTCCTCCGGCTTGCCTTGAAAAAGCCGGAGGGATCTTTTTTTGCAAAAGATCCCTCTTGACAAACATTGGAATTGGTGGTAAGATCTGTGTGAATTAGTTAAGACTAACCAACAAGCAGGTGAGACCAAATGAAGCTGACAGATGCTCTCGTGGGGCAGGAATATGTCGTTCAGCGAATCGAAACGGATGATGAAGAGCTCGACGCGTTCCTGTTCTCCCTTGGCTGCTACTCCGGTGAGCCCATCACGGTGATCGCCCGCCGCAGAGGCGGCTGTACCGTATCCATCAAGGACGGACGCTATAACATCGACTGCCAGTTGTCCGATGCTATCATCGTTGCATGAACATATGCGCGCAGGAAGATGGTCTGCGGACCGTCTTTTTTTCACTGGGAGTTAGTCGGGACTAACGACAACGCATTTCAGGGGCGGATGCCCTGATATGATCAAAACTATGTAAGCAGGAGGCACTTCCAATGAGAATCGCTTTGACAGGCAATCCCAACAGCGGCAAGACTACCATGTACAATGCGCTGACCGGTCAGAATGAGAAGGTCGGCAACTGGGCCGGTGTCACCGTTGAAAAGAAAGAGCATCCCATCAAAAAGGTCTATTGCGGCGGTGCCGAGGGCATCGTGGCTGTCGATCTGCCCGGCGCATATTCCATGAGCCCATTCACCTCGGAGGAATCCATCACCAGCACCTATGTGAGGGATGAGGCCCCCGATGCGATCGTCAATATCGTCGATGCCACCAACCTCAGCCGCAGCCTGTTTTTCACCACACAGCTTCTGGAGCTGGGCATCCCTGTGGTCGTGGCACTGAATAAGGCGGATGTGAATGAGAAAAAGAAAACGGTGATCGATGCCGTGCGCCTTTCCGAAAAGCTGGGCTGCCCGGTGGTGGAGACGGTATCCACCACCGGCGAGGGTCTGAAGGAGGCTGTGGAGACAGCCATCTCTCTGGCAGGCAGGGGGCAGGATGCTCCCTATGTGCAGGGGGACATCGACCTGAGCGATAAAAAGGTCGTGGAGGCTGCCGACCGCAAGCGGTTTGAATTTGTCAACGCGATCGTCTCCAAGGTGGAGAGCCGCAGGGTCAGGACCCGCGAGCGCAACCGACAGGACAGGGTCGATGCTGTTTTGACCAACCCCATCGTGGGACTTGGGATCTTCGCAGTGGTCATGTTCCTGGTGTTCCAGATCTCACAGGCATGGGTCGGCCCCTGGATCGCAGACTGGATGGTCGGCTGGATCGATGCCTTCAAGGAATGGGTCGCAGGTGCGCTGGAGGGCGGCAACGACTTCCTTGTGGCACTGCTCACCGAGGGCATCATCGGCGGTGTCAGCGCGGTCATCGGCTTCCTGCCGCTGGTCATGGTCATGTATTTCCTGATCTCTCTGCTGGAGGATTGCGGCTATATGGCCCGTGCCACCGTGGTCCTCGATCCCATCTTCAAGAAGGTGGGTCTTTCCGGCAAGTCCGTGATCCCTTTCATCGTCGGTACAGGCTGTGCGATCCCCGGTGTCATGGCTGCCCGGACGATCCGCAACGAGCGTGAGCGCAATGCCACCGCCATGCTGACGCCCTTTATGCCCTGCGGCGCCAAGCTCCCTGTGATCGCCCTGTTCGCAGGCGCATTCTTCGGCGATGCCTCCTGGGTGGGCACTTTGATGTACTTCGTGGGCATCTTGCTGATCCTGCTGTGCGCCCTTCTGGTGGGCAAGATCGCAGGCCACAAGAACCGCAAGTCCTTCTTCATCATCGAGCTGCCCGAATACAAGGCACCCTCCCTCAAGCGCGCGTTCCTGGATATGTGCTCCCGCGGCTGGGCGTATATCGTCAAGGCCGGCACCATCATCCTGCTGTGCAATGCGGTGGTCTTTGTCATGCAGTCCTTTGACTGGAGCTTCCGTCTGGTGGAGGAGGGCATGGAGCACGGCTCCATCCTGGCTTCCATCGCCGATCCCATCGCTGTGCTGCTGGTGCCTGTGATCGGCATCCGGGCATGGCAGATGGCTGCCGCCGCTGTCACCGGCTTCATCGCCAAGGAGAATGTGGTCGGCACGCTGGCTGTGTGCTACGGCATCTCCAACCTGATCAACACCGAGGAGCTGGCATTGGCCGAGGGTGCAGGCACCGAGGTCGCCGCCGTGTTCGCCATCACCAAGGTGGCGGCCCTGGCTTACCTGATGTTCAACCTGTTCACGCCGCCCTGCTTTGCGGCGATCGGCGCCATGAATGCCGAGATCGAGAATAAAAAATGGCTGTGGGGCGGCATCGCGCTGCAGCTGGCTGTAGGCTTTACGGTGGGCTTCTTCGTCTATCAGATCGGCACACTGATCACCACCGGTGCGTTGGGCGCAGGCTTCTTCGGCGGTCTGATCGCCGTGCTGGTGTTTGCCGCCGTCATCCTTTCTCTGATCACCAAGGCCGATAAGGACCTGAAAACAGAGTACGCCCTGAGGGATTGAGCCTATGACAGATATCATCCTCATCGTCATCCTTGCGGTCATTGTGGCGGCGGCTGCCGCTTATGTGATCCGCGCCAAAAAGAAGGGACAAAAATGCATCGGCTGCCCGCATAGCGGAAGCTGTCCTTCTGCCCAAAGCGGATGCCGCTGTCATTCCGAAGAGAAATAGCGAAACAGCCCCGGCTTGGAAGCTCCAAGCCGGGGACTGTTTTTGTTACTGAAGGACCTTACCGGGACGCAGGGCGTAGAAGTATTCCCATGCGACGCCGGAAACAAGGTCTTTTCTGAGCCAGTCATTGAAGGTAAAGGTCCCCACCGTGCCTTCGGTGGTCAGGGTCACCTCTGTGCCCGTAGAGGAAATGCTGTTGTTAAACGCCGCTCTTTCCAGAATGCCGGTCTTGGCATCAAAGCACAGCTTGCCGCGGTAGCTGGTCGTGGCAGACACATTGGTATAGTTGCTGCCGTAGTAGGTGTTGCCGAAAATGAAGGTGTGCTGTCCGTCCAACACGCCCTGATAGACCAGGACCCAAAGCAGGGCATCGTAGGAGCCGGTGTTCTCGCCCATGATCAGCACATCACCGGGCTGGAGCTCCGCAATGTCCATGGTGTCTGCCGCGTCGGTCAGGCGGTCACCGTCTGCATCCACGATCCAACTGCCGCCGTAGAAGCCATCCACCATCATCAGCGCCGTTTCATAGGTCACACCGTTTACTGTAAGGTAGCCGTTTTCCGCCGTGCGCAGCATATAGCTTCTTCCTGTCGGGGTAAAGACGGAGCCGTTGGAGTCCAGTCTCTGGAAGGGCTGGGCCAGCACAGATGCCGCGGTCAGACCGCCGTTGAACTTTTCCACAAGGCCGTCCAGACCGATGGCGGCATAAATGGTATCGGCAAAGTGTACCGGGCGCTGGCGGCTGTTGGCAGCTGCCGTCATGGAGCCTTTGTGATAGGTCAGAGCCTGCAGATCGCTGATCTGTGCATCTGTCAGCGCACGCGTTTCGGGCTCCGTCACCTCTGTTCTGGCGGCACCGCACAGGGTGCAGGTGTAGGTCACGGCATCGGGGCTCACAGTACCCGCATCCCAGGTATGCTCGGAGACCGTCCTTTCACCGCACTGGGCGCAGGTGAAGGTGTGGGTGCCGTCGCTGTTGTCGGTATAAGCGCCTTCGCAGGTGTGGGGATCATCGGATCGGACCGTGCCGCAGACAGAACAGGTGTCGCCGTCCCATGTGTGGGAGCCGTGGCCCATGACCTTGCAGGGGCGGATGGCGTAGAAGTATTCCCACTGGATGCCGGAGACGGGATCGTTCAGCAGAAGGTCGTTGAAGGAGCATGCGCCCACGCCCTTTTCCATGGTCAGCTCCACCACCGAGCCTGCGCCGGTCAGCGAAGCATCGAACAGCACCTCGGTCAGGAGCTGGGTCCGGGCGTCAAAGCGCAGATGGCCGCGATAGGAGATGGAGCTTGCCGCCACATTGGTGTAGGTGCCACCATAGTAGGAGCTGCCGAAGAGGAAGCTGTGTGTACCATCGATCACGCCCTGATAGACCAGCGTCCACAGGACCGCTTCAAATTTGGCGCTGTTCTCACCCATGAGGATCACATCGCCGGGCTGCAGTCTGGCGATATCCATGGTGCTGCCTCTGTCGGTCAGACGGATGCCGTCCGCATCCACGATCCAGGGACCGCCGTAGAAGCCGTCCACCACCATGGATGCCACCTGATAGGCCGTGCTGCCATCGGTGAGATAGCCGTTGGCTTCCGTTCGCAGGACATATGTACGGTCATAGTTGCCATAGTCGGTGCTGTCACTGGTCAGCTTGAAGGCCTGCGCCAGTACACCGGCTGCCGTGTAGCTGTTGAAGTTTTCGATCAGGCCGTCCATGCAGATGGCGGCATAGATCGTATCGGCATAGTAGGGCGGTGTCTGGCGATTGTTGGCCGCGGCGGACATATTGCCCTTCTTGTAGGTGAAGCTCTGCAGGAGCGCGGTCTGCTCCGCAGTCAGACCGCCTACCTCTGTTTTCGATGCGCCGCAGGCGGTGCAGGTGTAGACCATCTCGGTGCTGTCGCCTTCGCCGTCATCCCATGTATGGGCCTCCTGCCTGGTCGTACCGCAAAGGCCGCAGGTCAGCGTGTGGGTGCCGTTGCCGTTGTCGGCAGCGTTTTCATTCCAGCTATGGTCGGTCGTCTTGTCCAGGACCTTGATCTTGGTGGCTCCGCAGCCGTCATCCAGACAAATATAGGTCATCTCGCCCTCTTCTGCGCAGGTGGGTGCCTTGGTGAGGGTGCCGTCATCCCAAGTGTGGGCAGCCTTCAGATCGGCGGCCTGAGAGGGGCGCAGGGCGAAGAACAGCTCGTTGGTCTGCAGGAAGCTGTTCCAAAGCTGCTGCTTGGCGGCGCTCCCCTTAAGGATCTGGTAGCTGCCGTCTGCATTGCAGATCAGGAGCGTGTCATCTCCTGCATAGACCATGACCTGTGCGCCGGTGACTGCTCCGTTTGCAGTATCACAGTTGACGATGATATCGCCGGGCTCCAGATAGTCGAAGCGGAACTCGGAGATGGTGGAGCCGATGGCGTCATCGCCTGTGAAGAACAGGTAGCCGCCGTAGTAGGTGTCGATCAGCATCCTGCTGATGGGAGAATCGCTCTGCTTCCGCATGAATACATCGATGGGATCCATTTCCTCATAGCGGGTGCTGGGGTTGCGGATCGCGCCGATGGCCTTGGTCCAGACGAACAGCTCCTCCACCGCATCGGAAACAGCAGGCAGCTCCAGCTTGGTCTCTGCCGCCTCATAGATCTTTTCTGCGAAGGCCAGACCGGTGCCGAAGTCCCAGCTCGCAGTGCTCTTGGCGAGCTCCTTCAGGGTCATGGCGGCAAATTCATTCATCTTTTCGCCGCCCACCCGGTTGGAGATGGTGTTGGAGGGGATATCCGCCACGAAGCCGCCGCCATTGACGATCAGATCGCCGATCTGGGCTGTGACCTTCACGGTGTAGGAGGGCGTTACCGTCTTGCCTGCGGCCAGATCCAGGGTCCAACGGATCGTACCGGTGGCTTCGTCATATACACCGCCCTCGGTGGCGGAAACGAACTGTGTTCCCGCAGGGACAGTCTCAGTGACGACCAGAGCTTCATAGGAGACCCCTGTATAGGCGGGATCTGCCACCTGTTTGGCGACCATGTATTTGGTGTTGCTGGACATATTGGAGATCTTGACGCTGTAGGTCAGTGCCTGTCCCACGGAAGCCGTGCCGAAGGGGGTGATGTCCACCGTGCGGTCGATCTCCATGCCGGGGTACGCCAGTCGGCTGATGGTATCTTCCGGCATGGTGAAGCTCAGATCGCGGACAAGGTCGTTGGAAAGATCGCCGTCGGTGTCCCTGGTCACAAGGAACTCATTGGGGCGGAACACGATCAAGCGGCCTGTATTGGCTCTCGTCTTGAGCCAGGAGGTATCTTCACAGTTCAGAGGGGATACGCCATAGACAGCACCGGAGTCCTCGTGGTTCAGCACACCGGTGGTGGGCTGGTACTTGGTGCCGTTGCAGTGGAGCACCTTGCCGTTGCCGGCATAGATCAGCGCGTGGCCCTTGTCCACCAGCACATCGCCGGGGCGGAGCATGGTCTCCCAGTTGAGGAAATATTCAAAGACCTCTTCCTTGGTATCCACGAAGTGGGGAGAATCGGGCACGCCGAACTGCCGCTCCTCGTCTGTGAAGGCAAGGCTCTGCCAGCGGACGAGGCAGGAGTCGATGTCCTCCTCATCGGAGAGCCGGATCTGATCCTCTGCATGGAGCCACATATCCAGCGTGACGACCTCCAGAGAGCTCTCCGCATAGAAGATATGGTGGTCGAGGGCCTCCTCATAGACCTTCCACACATAGTCGGAGCAGACGGAGTTGATCTCGGTGTGGGAGGTGCCTTTTTCCAGAGAGCCGTCCTCCGTCACGAGGAACTTGCCGCCGTAGTATTTGCCCACAGCACCCAGCTCCATGGAGTCATACTGGATCTTATCTTTTTTGAGGAGATAGTCCCAGGAGACTTCTTCTAATGCCGCTTCCAGATCGGCTCTTGTCAAAAGCTCCACGCCTGCCGCCACGGTCTTTTCCCTGGTCGCGCCGCAGTTTTCGTCAAGACAGGTGTAGACGATCGTGCCGATCTCTGTATCAGTGGCGGCCTTGGTCAGCTCGCCGGTGTTCCAGTCATGGGTCTCGATCCCGTTTTTGTCGGTCAGGTAGAGATAGGCGGAGCGGAAGAACCGCATGATGCTGTCGTACAGACCGTGGGTGTCAGAGGCTGCCGCACGAGCATTGTAGCTCTCCACGGAGTCGGTGGCAGAGCCGTGGATGGAGCCGTCGGCGTTATACACCGTGACGGTCACAGGACAGTCGGAATCTGCCAGAACGATATCATCCACCACCACGCGGTAGATATCGGCGGTATAGCGAAGGATCGCACTGCCCTCTACACGGATATCATGCTTCTTTCCATCATAGCCGGTGAAGGAAACGGTGGCATACATGGAGGAGACATCCTTGCCCTTCATGCCGCTGAAGAACATATTGAACAAGATGCGGTCCTCCAGGGACAGGTTGGAGCCGTAGCAGTTCTCGCCCTTGATCTGACCGTTGATGCAGGAGACGGTGTCGGTGGCCAGCGCCTTCTGCGCTTCGGTCAGCAGGCCGTTGGCGGGATCTGCGGTATTGTAGCGGAAGTGAGCCTGTGCCGCCGCGCCGTAGTTCAGCATATCCACCACCATGGTCTTGACCAGATCGGTGGAGGTGTCTGCGTCCAGCGCACGCATGGCATAGCCGCGGACACTGTCGGTGTAGACCTTGCTCAGGGCGTTGCCGTCTGCATCGAAGATCTGCACCGCCAGCTCATCTGCCATCTGCTTTGCAGCTACATGGCAGGTGACCTTATGGTAGATGCTGTTGAAAGGCTCGATGGCGGCTGTGGCAGCAGTGCCGTTGTGGACGATCGTTGCGGTACAGCCGTCTGTGACCTTCAGGTCGGTCTTTTTGATAAAGAAATTGATGGACAGCTCGTTGCCCAGCGTCATATTGGCGCCTGCCAGCGTGAACAGTCCTTCCTCTGCCAGAGCCGGTGTGACACAGCCCATGCAGAGCACGAGGGCCAACAGCAGGCAGAGGATCCCTTTCCATGTATGTTTCATAGTACTGCTCCTTTTCTGTAGGTTTTTCTGCCTATAGGATACAGGAAAAAATTTGCTGTTGCTATTGTATAACTTGATGTTATCATGGTATAATATGACTGTTTTGAGGAGGTGATCCTATGGGGCTCAATTACCAGATCATGCTCAAGCAGAACCTGCAGGATCTGAATCCGTTATTTATCGGTGAAGCGTACTGTCCGGCAGGTGTGCGTGAGATCGCCAGCGCCAGGAATTGCTCTGTGCTCTACCGCATCCGCCAAGGCAGCGGTACGGTGCGGATCAAGAATGTGGACTATCCCGTGCGCGAGGGGGAGTTCTTTCTGGTCCCTGTGGGACAGCTGGCGGATATCTTCGCAGGTGCGGACGGCTGGACCTTCCAATGGATCGGCTTCAATGGGGCGCTGGCCTATGATTTTCTCCAGCTCCCCACGGTGTTCACCCTGCCGGAAGGGGTCGCGGCACAGCTCTACGATCTGCAAGATCCCTGCGAGAATATCGGCTCCCGGGTCAGCAGCGATCTGCTTCTGATCCATTCTGTGCTGACGAAGCCCAAGCCTGACCGCACAGATCATGTACAGCGTGTGGTGGACAGGATCCTATCCTCCTATATGTTCAAGCTCTCTGTGGAGGAGATGGCAAGGGAGATGGGCATCAACAGCTGCCATCTGAGCCGCCTGTTCACCAAAAAGATGGGATGCAGCATCCGCCAGTATCTGCTGACGATCCGGATCTCCAATGCCAAGAACCATCTGGTCCGGGGCTATTCGGTCAAGGAGACGGCCCTGCTCTGCGGCTTCAACGATACCGCCAATTTCTCCAAGCTCTTCAAAAAGGAGACGGGCTTTTCCCCCTACCGCTGGCTGTGTGAGATGCAGGATTGGGCCGTGGACCGCGCGCCCACCTCGGTCTATCCGCCGCCCCGCAGCTTCCCCTTGGAGAAACAGGAGACTTAGGGTCGGAAGAAATTTGTATACAAATCCGGTTTTCTGTGATATAATAAAATAGACCCCATCCGGAGCTTGGCCGGATGAGAAGCATTTTTTCTGTGTCAGAGGCAGGAAAACAGACAAGTTCATAGGCGGCACACAGATCTTACAAAGAGGCGAGACGGGGCTTTCTTTCGACAGATCTCGTGGGCCTTGGTCGTTGTTGTCTTTTTTAGTATCTATCGTAATAGGAGTGAAAAAATTGAGCGAAAAACTGAAGATTATCTCTCTGGGCGGCCTCAATGAGATCGGCAAGAATCTGACCGTTCTGGAATACGGCAGAGACATCATCATCGTGGACTGCGGCATGGGTTTCCCGGAAGATGACATGTACGGTATCGACTCTGTCATTGCCGATACCACCTATCTTGTGAAAAACAAAGAGCGCATCCGCGGTATGTTCATCACCCACGGTCATGAGGACCATATCGGCGGCATCCCCTATGCCCTGCAGAACTTCCGCACCACCATCCACGGCACCGGTCTGACGCTGGGCCTCGTCAAGCGCAAGCTGGAGGAATTCGGCCTTGAGCAGAAGGTCAAAATGATCACCCACAAGGCCGGCGATGTGGTCAAGGCAGGCAACTTCCAGGTGGAGTTCATCCATGTGAACCATTCCATCGCCGATGCCGTTGCCTTTGCGATCAGGACCCCTGTTGGCACCGTGGTCATGACAGGCGACTTTAAGATCGACTCCATGGCCGAGCGGGGCATCATGGATCTTGGCCGCATGGGCGAGCTGGGCAAGGAGGGCGTGCTGGCGCTGCTGTGCGATTCCACCAATGTGGAGCGTCCCGGCTATGCCACCTCCGAAAACACCGTGATGCAGGGGCTGGACCGCCAGTTCAAGGACTGCGACCAGCGCATCATCATCACCACCTTTGCTTCCAATGCAGACCGTCTGCAGAACATCATCAATGTGGCCCATAAATACGGCAGAAAGGTCGCTGTCACAGGCCGCAGCATGGAAAATGTCATCAAGGTCTCCACGGAGCTTGGCTATCTGAAGCTGCCTCCCAGGACCCTGGTGGACATCTCCACCATCAAGAGCCTGCCCAAGAATAAGGTGGTGGTCGTCTCCACCGGCTCTCAGGGCGAGAATATGTCCGCCCTCTACCGTATGGCCTTCACCGGGCATAAGCAGGTGGAGGTCCAGCCCGGCGACCGTGTGATCATCTCTGCCTCTGCCATCCCCGGCAACGAGAAGGCGGTCAGCAAGATCATCAACGAGCTCTACCGCAAGGGTGCGGATGTGGTGTGCGATAAGCACGCCGAGCTCCATGCCTCCGGCCATGCCGGGCAGGAGGAGCTGAAGATCCTCCATGCGCTGCTGAAGCCCAAGTTCTTTATCCCCGTCCACGGCGAACAGCGCCATCTGCAGGCCCATTCCAGACTGGCCCAGTCCATGGGCATGGATCCCAAGAATATCTTTATCTCCGATATCGGCCGTGTGATCGAGCTGACCAAGACCACCTGTAAGCTGACAGGCACCGTGCCCGCGGGCCGCATCCTTGTGGACGGCACCGGCGTGGGCGATGTGGGCAGCGTGGTCCTGCGTGACCGCAAGCATCTGGCGCAGGACGGCATGCTGGTCGTGGTGGTGAACCTGTCCTCCGAGGATGGCAGTGTCATCTCCGGCCCCGATATCATCACCAGAGGCTTCGTGTATGTCAAGGAATCCGAGGACCTGATGGAAGAGCTACGGATCATCGCCGCCCACGCCATCGACCGCTGTGTCCGCGACGGTGTCCGTGACTGGAGCTCTCTGAAGGCCGGTATCAAATCGGACCTGTCCGGCTACCTCTTCAAGACCACCAAGCGCAACCCCATGATCTTACCCGTCATCACGGAGATCTGAAAAAACGGAAGCATCCCAAAAGGATGCTTCCGTTTTTTTGAATGTCGATATCGTCTGCACATGGGGCGACACATGGGTCGCCCCTACTTTTTTTCATATTTATCGCACAGATGATGGATCTGGTCGGTGAATTGGCTGAGCATTTTGTTGGAAAGCCCGCGGCTGTCTTTGATCACTACAGCCAGTCTTCTGCCTGCGGCAAGCAGCCGCTCGTAAAGATCGTTGGCTCTTGCCGAGCGGGACTTGAGCCTGACGATCTTGCCCTTGGCGATCCATTGCTCTGCGAGAAGATCGTAGGTATCGCCGCTGTAGGGTGCAAAGGCGGGGGAGCCGAGGGATCCTTCGATCTTCTTTGCAAGGCCCTCGCAGCCTTCGTCGTCGCCGTGATTCACGAATACCTGTCGTGGCGGCGTATCCATGCTGCCCAGCCAGTCCAAAAGTATTTTTTGGTCGGCGTGACCGCTGATGCCTGCCATGGTCTCGATCGCGGCGTGGACGGCGATGGTCTCGCCGAAAAGCTGTACGGAGCTTGTGCCGTCTTGCAGCTTGCGTCCGATGGTCCCCTGTGACTGGTAGCCCACGAACAGGATGGTGGAATCCTTTCGCCACAGATTGTGCTTCAGATGGTGACGGATGCGGCCTGCTTCACACATGCCGGAAGCGGAGAGGATGACCTTGGGCGTGGGATCGTCGTTGATGAGCTTGCTCTCATCCGCTGTCACCGACAGCCGCAGATCTTTGAAGCAGATGGGATCGATCCCGCGGCTGAGAAGCTCAAGCGTCTGTTCATCGTAAAAATCGGTCAGCCCCGCGGCATAGATACGGGTGGCTTCTACCGCCATGGGAGAATCTACATAAACGGGGAAACCGTCGTGACCATGAATCAGACCCTGCTCCTTGATCGTGCGGATCAGATACAAAAGCTCCTGCGTTCGTCCTACGGCAAAGGAAGGTATCACCACATTGCCGCCGCGGTCGAAGGTCTGCTGCAGGATGTCTGTCAATTGATTTACATAATCTGGTCTTGCGCCGTGGAGCCTCGTACCGTAGGTGCTTTCGATCACTGCAAAGTCGCAGTCTTGTGCAGGCTGAGGATCATTGATCAGCGGGCGGTCCCGATTTCCAAGGTCTCCGGAGAAAACGATGGAACATTTTTCGCCGTCCTCCTCCAATTCAAAGTAAATGCTCGCAGAGCCCAGCAGATGACCTGCGTCACGGAAGGTGACACAGATGCCGGGGAAGGCGGAGATCGTCTGCTCATAGGGGTGAGCCATGAACAACTGCAGCGCGGCCTCGGCATCAGCCATGGTATAGGGCGGGATGTATCTCGGCCCACCGGAGCGCTCGGCTTTACGGTTTCGCCATTGGGCTTCGGCCTCCTGGATGTGGGCAGAATCCCGGAGCATGATCTGGCAAAGGCGCTTGGTGGCTTCCGTAGCATAGATCGGGCCTTTGTAGCCCTGCGCGACCAGTGCGGGCAGCTTGCCGGAGTGGTCGATGTGGGCGTGGGTCAGAAATACCGCGTCGATCTCATGGGCGGCAATGGGGAGCTCACAGTTTTCGTACATATCCTGTCCCTGCTCCATGCCGCAGTCGATCAGGATGTTCTTCCCTGCTGCCTGCAAAAGTGTACATGAGCCTGTCACTTCATGGGCCGCACCTAAAAACATCAGCTTCATAGTATCCCTCCTTTCTTCTATTATAGCACAGAATCATAAAAAAGCCTCCCCTTTTTCAAGGGGAGGCGAGAAAAACGAGAACTTAGGTTGTGGGGTTGTCTGTATGTTCGTTTTTATACTTCATCCAATGAGCACCTTTTGATCCGCTCATAGCACAGGCTGCCACTTCAAGAATCAAAAAGAATACAACGAAAACAAGACCGGTGGTGGGTTCTCCCTTAAAAAAGGACACTACGGCCAGAATGGCGAATAGACAGGATGCACACCATAATACGATATGCATGATGACCCAGATAGGATGTTGCTGCTTCCACTTGTACTCAAATTTTTGCTTTAATTCCATTTCTGTCATTTGCTTTCCTCCTTATTCAATTTGACAGCTTATATTCGTATTATAAACAAGAAAAAGTAATATGTCAAGCAATAATCTTGCTTGACATATGTTTATTGATGGCTGATTTTTCGTATGCTAATTGCATACGGAGGTGAGGTCATGGAACTGGATTATAAATTGATCGGCAAACGAATTGCAGGCCGCAGGAAGCAGTTGGGTTTGAAACAGAATGCGGTGGAGGAAAAGGCCGGGATCGGATACAAATATTTGTCCAGCATCGAACGCGGGTTTTCTATCCCTTCTACAGAAGTCATTATGCGACTGGCGGTGGCGTTGGATACCACACCCGACGAGTTTTTGGTTGGCAGTGCCCGATATGAGGATGAGCAATGGCGCAGTGTGGCAGAGCAACTTCGCGGCATGAATGAGAAACAATTGATATTTGCAAATAAATTCCTGCTCTGGCTGAAGGAGCAGGAACTGTAAAAAGACGGCACCTTGTGTGCCGTCTTTTCTCGACTTAAGGCTAAAAAGCCTCCCCTTTTTAAAGGGGAGGTGGTCGAACAACGCGAGACCGGAGGGGATGATCCCCTCAGTCACAGCTGCGCTGTGCCAGCTCCCCTTGTTTACAAGGGGAGCCTTTCTTTTACCAAATGATCGATGGCTTCGCAGACACCGGAAAAGTTTTGCATCACATCGTTGTTTGCGATGCGAAAGACCTCTAAGCCGAAGGTATTGAGAAACGCGGTACGCTGTTTGTCGGCAAGCTGTTCCGATGCTTCAAAGTGCTGTGAGCCGTCCAATTCGATGACGAGCTTTGCCTGTGAGCAATAAAAATCGGCGATATAATGACCGATCACCTTTTGGCGGTAAAAACGAACAGGATAGTCCCGAAGAAAGTCATACCATAGATGGCATTCCTCTTTGGTCATAGCCTTTCTGAGCTTTTTTGCAAAAGGGATGAGCCTGGGGTCGTACATATGATCCATATGCTGTCTCCTAAAGAGCCGCCCCTTTTTCGAGGGGAGGGGATGTGCTGTCAGATCAGTTCCACTTCCGGTCTGTCGTCGGTGGTGCAAAGGCAGATGCGGTAAAGACCCCTTCGGTATTCGTGGAGCCGGTAGGGCAGGTCGGTGTAGTCCTGTATCAGCTCGGCCTTTTCGCCAAGGCGTACGGTGAAGCTGTCCAGCGGCAGGGTCAGGCCCTTGCCCAGCATCTTGAGGAAGGCCTCCTTGGCGGTCCAGAGACGATTGAGCGCATCGGACTGGTGGTAGCGGTCGAGGGCATCCAGCCCTTCCAGCTCTTCGGGGCGGAAAAAGCGCTTGGCGACTGCCATATTGCACCGGGGCAGCTCCACATCCACGCCCACATTCTCGTCCGAGACGGCACATACGGCCCATACGCCGCTGTGGCTCAGGGAAAAGTGGATATCTTTGCGGTCTTTCAGATAAGGCTTTCCCCACTGATTCTCTGCAAAGATCTGCGCTTCTGCCGGGATGCCCGCCTTCTCCAATGCCCTTTGCAGAAGATGACCTGCACAGGCGATCCGCATCTTGTCGGGTTCAAAACGGCAGGCGAGGGCTCTGTGCCGCCGTTCGGGCGGGAGCTGAGCCAGCAGGTCCTGCCAGCGGCCGTTTTCGTAATATCGAAGGTCTAAAGCATACAGCTTCGTCATAGGGTGTCCTCGTCTTTGCTTGAGATCGTGCCGCCGCCGAGGACCAGCCCGCCATCGTAAAATACGGCGGCCTGCCCGGGGGTGACGGCCCGTTGAGGAGCATCGAACTCCAAGATCACGCCGCCTTTCGCAGGATAGATGGTGCAGGGTGCGGCAGTGGGGGTGTAGCGGAGCTTGGCCTGCCCACGGATGGGAGCGGTCAAACTGTCGAAGGGGATAAAGTTCACATCCTCCACGAACACACGGCTCCGCATCAGATCCTCATTAGAGCCGAGCAGGACATCCGTGCCCTGCTTGCCCACCACATAGATCCGCTCACCGTAGGCCACATCCAGGCCTCTGCGCTGACCCATGGTGTAGGCTTCCAGCCCCTTGTGAGGGCCCAGATCCTCACCCTTGGGGCCGAGAAAACGGCCTGTCTGCGGCACGAGACCGTCACGGATGAGGAAGCTGAGATAATCGCCGTCGGGGATGAAGCAGATGTCCTGACTGTCACTCTTTTTCGCGGCAGGGAGCTTGGCGTCCAGCGCCTTGGCTCGCGCCTGCTCCTTGGTCATCTCCCCCATGGGGAACTTCACGCGGCCGAGCTGCTCCTGCGACAGATGATAGAGCATATAGGTCTGGTCCTTGGTCTTGTCCTCTGCGGTGCAGAGGAGATATCGGCCGTTCTCTTCACGCACTCTGGCATAGTGGCCTGTGGCGATGCCGTCATAGCCAAGGCGCAGCGCCTCATCCAGAAACGCGCCGAATTTCAGGGCCTTGTTGCAGAAGATGCAGGGATTGGGCGTGCCGCCCTGTCGGTACACGGTCTTGAAGGGCTCGATGACCGCACGGCGGAACTCCGCCTGCCGATCCAGCAGATAAAAATCGATGCCCATATGGGCCGCGCTCAGCTTGGCGCCTTCGGCTTCTGCAAGACCGCAGGGCTGCAGCAGCATGGTGGCGCCGCCGACCTCAAAGCCCTGCTCCTGCAAAAGAAGTGCCGTCACGGCGCTGTCCACGCCGCCGGACATGGCAACTAAGATCTTCTTCATGCTTCCAGCTCGTCCAGGGTCAGACGGAAGCTGTCGAGGCAGTGGGCCATGAACCAGTCGAGGCAGGGCAGCTTCATGGCGCGGAGGGCTTCCTCCGTCTGCCGGGCGGCAGGCTCAAATTCCGTGTTGCCGGCCTTCAGCTCCTCCACACATTTGATATAGGCAGAGAGCTTGTCCGCCGCCTTGACGATGGTGCGGACAGCTTTGTCGCTCTCATGGAGCAGGGGAGAGTAGGTCCTGCGGACCTCCTCCGGGAGCATCCCCAGGAGCTTCTCACAGGAGACGGACTCGATCTCCTTATAAGCCTGCTTGATGGAGGGGTTGTAGTATTTGATAGGGGTAGGGAGATCTCCCGTCAGGATCTCCGAAGCATCGTGGAACAGCGCCGCCGATGCACAGCGGTCGGGATCGGCAGTGCCGCCGAGGATGTCGCGGTCGATGACCGCCAGACCATGAGCCAGCACCGCCACCATGTGGCTGTGCTCCTGGATGTTCTCTTGAAAAGTGTTCCGCATCAGACCCCAGCGGCCAATGTATCGCATGCGGGAGATGAGGGCAAAAAATCGGTGCTGCATACGGTGTCTCCTTTGTGTTGTTCCTTTTATTTTACCACATCGTGATGATAAAGCAACCCATGTCCCAAAAAACGGTTGCATTTGCCAAAAAGTCGTGATAGAATAGTGTCACCCTCTGCGGGATTAGTTCATCGGTAGAACGGCAGCTTCCCAAGCTGCATAGGCGGGTTCGACTCCCGTATCCCGCTCCAAATAACCTACCGCAAGTTGATACAATGGGTATCATCTGCGGTAGGTCTTTTTATGCCCACTTTTACCCAGAAACAAGGTTGTTTTCCAAACTTTGCAACGCAAAATGTAAAGCACACCACAGTATATTGTGGTGTGCTTGCGTGTCTCAAAATAGAAACCACTATATTTTGTGGTCTGCTATCGTTAAACAACCGCAATTCGTTAAAAGACCAAAGGACAACGAGCACATATGCTCGAGAGATTGAAGCCGGTTAATCGGCGTGATATAATAATACTATAGACATAGAAGGAGCAAGCAGATAAGTGCGAGGAAATAGAATTGTAGTGGAGGGGTGACTGTGTCAAAATGTATTTATACTGGGGTGGACGAAAGTACAGGAACATTTGAATCGGAGGAACATATTTTCCCCAAATGCATTGGCGGCGTACACACATTACCTAAGGGGTGGGTGTGTGATTCAGTCAATAATTCGTTATCTGGTGTCGAGCGCTGCTTTGCACGAGATAATCCTACAGTTGCACTTTCGAGAATGTTTTTTCGCAAAATGGGACGAAAGAAGCATAAAAATAGAAATTTGATAGGAGTATTTAAAAACACGAATAACCCTGAAGATTTTGCATTGGGATACATCAGCGATGGTGTCCCATACTCGATAAATCAGGTATGTATTACTGCAGATATTCCTATAGCTGAAGGATCTGTAGTGCCTCTGAAGGTGATAGTCCCGCCTAGTGATACTAAAGATCACACAACTCAGATTACTGAATTATGGGAACAGTTATGTTTGTTTGACGGAAAAATGTGTGTTATAAAGGACGAAACGATCCCTTTGAATATGTTATTGTTGGGGTATCAAGATACTAGATGGTATTTAGGAATGTCAAAAAACCAAAACGAAGAACAGGCAAGTGCTTCTGTAAATGCGCTTATAAGAAAAATGATCACCACACAAACAGTGGACGACCTGATTAAAATGGGGACGGTTGGCAGAGACAAGCATCAAGTTCAGGCAAGATTCTCAATGCAGACAAATCTTTATGAAGTTTTGAGAGCATATGCAAAGATAGCTGTCAACTGTTTGGCAAGACTCAAAGGTCACGAATATGTGATGAATGAGTCATTCAATGATATTAAATCAGCAATTCTTACTGGAGAGAATATTCAAGAGCATGTATGCATACCAGAGGGCTCAAATACACTCAAAACAATATTATCCAAGTTTGAGCAGCTGAACCTGGGAGAAAAATATCATTCTGCAACATTCTTTTGCAAAGATGGCATTTTGTATTCAGAAGTTGCTCTGTATGGATTTGATAATGTCTATTTGGTTAAACTTGGCACAGCTCCTGAATTCAGCATGGTGGATGCTTACATTTGTGATTGGGAAAACAAAGCAGAATATACTCTTCTTGATTGTGTTTTGAAGATTTGTGATCACGATGAGAGGTTGCCTTGAAATATACATTCAAAACAGTCTTAATAAAAGGGGGCGGTGCATATGCAGGAACCTGAAGTGAGCCTTAGAATTGCCATGAGATACATTAAAGAGGGTATGACAAGCGAAGATATTGCCGTCTCGATTGATAGGGCGCATATTAAAACAAAAGATGTAGTCCATTTTGAACTCATGAAGTTCATGCGTGAAAATGGCTATTCAAAGTGTGATGGCTGTGCTCACTGGCAAGGGATTTACAAAACATCTGAAAATGCACCGAGAATTATTGTTTCTTCTAAGCCGGGGATCGGCGATGTAACAATCCACCTGAAAGAAGGAAAAACATTGTATATAGAGAGCAAGAAGTTTAAAAGCGGAAGCGGCGGAGAGTATCCTGCCATGCGTGAGGCAATTGGTCAATTGATGACCGGTTGTCCCGATGACAGCAATGTTATTCCGGTTGTTGCTGTTCCACATTCTGCTAAAAGCGAAGAATTGGCTAGAGAATGGTCACGCAGTAGGCGAATTCGCAATGCAGGGATCCGCTTCTTGCTTGTAAGAGACTGTGGCGGTATTGAGTTTGTTTAAACGGAGCGAGATTGATAAAACCGTTCCGGAACATTTGTGAAACCTATCCACTTGCAAACCAGAGATAGCAGAGTTAATATCACACCCACATTGGGAGGTGATGAAATGCAGACTTTCCTGGAACTGCTAAAACGATGTGTCGAAAACCATGTCTTTGACTCTGGCGATCCAGATTGCAAAACTGTATTGGATCAGCTGTACCGGGCTTATGTCGAGTCCCATGAGAAAGACCCACCGGAGATCCGAGAGGGGTTCAGAGCCCTAGAGTCCTTTCTGGAAAATTTGCCGCTGGATGATAACAACGCTGTGTTTAATCTGTGCTGCGACATCTGCTTGGCCTACGAGTACAAGGCATTCATCGATGGGTTCAGGTATGGTGCTCAGTTTGCGAAAGAAATTACATAGAGCATGGAACAGGAGAAAGTGAACAATAAAAGCAAAAGAAACGACAGCAAAAACTATTTGCTGCCGTTTTCTTTTGGGCGATCCCACTCAATTGCTTCTGAAAATAAAGGCTCTGGAATAAATGAGTGAATATGACTTTGATGCATAATCAGGCGGTTTACATTGAAAATGAACTTCGTATCATCAATTGGTATTCGTATATTCTTGAATTTGCGAGCTCCGCCCAACAAAAAGCCGCTTGAGTATATGCCAATTAAAATTGAAGGGGTCAAAGGGTAAAGGATGACAGTTGTATCATTGCCCAATCCAATTTTTGTCACTTTCCCGGCACCGCGCTTGGTATCTGCAATCACAACAGGATTGTCACTCGTTATAAAGGGCATTGTGTTACGAACTCCATTATAAAAAATGAACCAGTCCTTTTCTTGCAAAACACCACAAAAATTTTGGAAGCGATCTTCGCTGAAAATACCTTCCAGTATTATATCTTTTCGGTCGTCCGGATCAAAAGAGATTTGTGCAATCAAATCTCGCTGAGGCTCAAAGACAGTTGGAAGAGTCTGGAGGATCTCCTGTTTATGTATTTTTAAGATTTCTTCCGATTTAGCAACACTATCATCAAGAAATGCAGGTACGCGAAATGTTTGTGAAAGGATAATGCGTGCAAGCAATTCCTTGTCATCATCTGTTAGAACTAGTGTGTTTGGAGGACACAATGTAATTTTGGCAATAATGTTCTCTAGCGGTTTTCCACATAAAGCATCAAAATTCTTGTCTAAATAATGTTCCCAAAATTTGGGATCTTCTCGCTTACAGACATCATAGTATTCTACAATGTATCCTACTTCTTCAACTGGACGCATAAACAGTTTGGGCCTGCTTTTTGTAGAGGGGTTTAATCTAGTTCCGATTGTGAAGTGATCCTTTTTCCTTGTGGCGAACCTATTCAAGTATGCCTGAGGGACAATGTGCTGTTTTTTATATGCTTTGCCCATGTTATACAGCCTCGTGTCATTTATTCTCTTTCATCATTGCCAGTATTTCATGTATTTTTTCTGCACTTAGTTTGGCATAGTCCTGCATATTTTGAAAAATGCTGCTCGTTGTGGTGTACTTGCCCACACCAAACGATATTTTCCTGGATTTTACCTGTTTGGTCATAGGTTTTCCGTCTGAATCTAAAACAGGCATACCTTGGTCATCTAAGATGGGAAATGTTGATAAGATATCCTTTTCGTATTGAACCGTATTTTTTATGCTGTTGGGGGCGGATCCGTGTGATGCGGCCGTACGATACTCTTGCGCTTTTTTATACAGCTCATCATTCTGAATGTTGAGAAAAAGGGCACTTATATTAGGATGATCTTCTTTCAATTTTTTTAATACTGTATTCCTCAAACGCATATCAACAGGGAAATCATAATCATAATAGTGATTGATAATTTCCAGGATAGAATCCCAAAGTGAGGAAATCAGTATATAGTACACATTTGAAAAATACCCGAACCACATATTTCGACACCAGTGCTCTTCCGAAAAATCTGGCATATATTGAACAGATTGCCCATTATCACCGGGGGATTGGCACCAGCGTTCATCTGGAATTCCTGCATGAAAATAATGGTATACAAGGGTATATGTAATTATCAAATCACCGACTTTGTTATTATACTCTCGAATTAGCTCGTGTAGCCGTGGATGGGCTAGGCAAAAAGAGTCCGGTGCTAATCCCAACTCTGTTTCTTTTATATGTAGATCTCTTAGATTCTCAGCTTGAGGCAAATTCTGCCGCTCTTCGATTGAAGGAATCTCAAATGTATCCCAAATATTCATTATCCATGCCACCACCTTTATATTATTATAGCATAAAGTCAGATAGCAAAAAAGATATACCGAATATAAATCTTGTGTACAATTATTTGTAGTGTAGACTTCATGTGTGCTGTATTATTCTTGCACTATTTTTGAAATGGAACACCAGTTGCCCATCCGCATGCACCGTTACATGATCGACTGTGGCATGCCATAGGGCATCGCTGAAGGAAAGCGGCAGAATGTCAAGTTTGGAGATCTCGGACAGGAACCTGTTCAGGACTTCGGCTTGGATCTGCCGCTTTTCTTTTTGAGCCTGCAGTTTCTCGTACTGTGACTGCAGACTTTCGTACTCTGTTGCCAGATTGCCATACCGAGCGAAATGTACGGTTTGGTCAACGATATGGGATGCGTTCTCATCTACACACTGCCGAAGCTGTGCGGATAGGCTCTCCAGCTTTTGCAGGATGGTGTCGATCTGGGCATCGATGGCAGCACAGTCAGTCATCTCATGGAGGATGACTCTGCCGTCCTCCAGTAATGCTTCACGGTCAGCCAGAAGTTCACTCAGAGCAACGATGAAGTATCGTTTCAGATCCTCTTCATACAGATGGGGTGTCTGACATTTATGTTCGCCCTGAAATTTACCGTTGCACTGCCAGATGGTGCGGCGGTATTTGTCTGTGGAGTGCCAGACCTTTGCACCGAAGATCTCACCGCAATCGCCACAGACGATCTTCCCGGAAAAGGGACTTCTGCCGTTGGTGCGCCGAGTGCTGTTCTTGCGCCGTGCCAGTTCCAGCTGTACTTTCTCCCATTCTTCCGGAGGGATGATGGCCGGGTGGCTGTGCTCTACATAGTACTGTGGCACTTCGCCCTCGTTGACCTTCATCTTTTTCTGCAGGAAATCCACAGTGAATTTCTTTTGAAGTAGTGCCGAGCCTTTGTACTTTTCGTTTCGAAGGATGCTCTCCACCGTTGCTCTCTGCCAGACTTCTTTGCCTGCCGGAGTAGGGATGCCATGCTGCGTCAGATGTTTGGCAATGGAATTGGTGGAGTGGCCTTCCACAAACAGTCTGTAGATGGTGCGAACTGTTTCGGCTTCCTCCGGTACGATCTCCGGCAATCCGTCCGCTCCCTTGCGATAGCCGAGGAACTGCTTGTAGGGCATGCTGACCTTGCCATCCGCGAACCGTTTTCGTTGGCCCCATGTGACATTCTCGGAAATGCTGCGGCTCTCCTCCTGTGCCAAGCTGGACATGATGGTGATCAGCAGCTCGCCCTTACTATCCAAGGTGTAGATGTTCTCTTTTTCAAAGTAGACCTCTACACCTTTTTCTTTTAGCCTGCGGACGGTGGTCAGGCTGTCCACTGTGTTTCTGGCGAAGCGGCTGACGGATTTGGTGACGATCAGGTCGATCTTGCCGCCGAGAGCATCGGAGATCATACGGTTGAAGCCATCGCGCTTCTTAGTGTTGGTGGCGGAGATGCCCTCGTCTGTGTACACATCCACAAATAGCCAATCGGGCCGACTGCGGATGTAATTGCTGTAGTAATCCACCTGCGCTTCATAGCTGGTCAGTTGCTCTTCGCTGCCGGTGGAAACTCTGGCATACCCTGCTACACGGCGCTTCTGAACAGATGCAGAAGGCAATCGTGTCTGCGGATCAATGGTTGCGGGGATCATGGTTACTTTAGGCATCGCAGTGCCTCCTTTCTAAGTTCCTCTGCCGTGCGGTGTCTCTCATTTCCTTTGTCCAGCTGTCTGTTCTGGAGCGGGTCTGCCATCGTTTAACGGTTTCGGTACCATCGGCAAGGCAGAACACCAAGGTGTTGTTGTTCTCCACTCTGATAGCCGTTATTTTACTGTCAAGGGCATCCAAACTTCCAACCACTTCTTCCGTGACAGCGATCAAGGTGTCCTCCGGGATCTGCTTGGATCGGCAAAATGCCTTTCCGTGGCTATTGAAGGTGGAGCAGATCCAGAATACTTCTCCGCGAGTGATTTTTCTGCGATACTTCTTTCCACAGTTGGCACAGATCAGCTTGCCGGAAAAAGGGTAGCGGTTCGTTGTGTTTTTGATCCCATATGACTCAGACTGTTTTTTCAATCTGCGCTGTACAGCATCATATATTTCCGAGGGGATGATCGCCTCATGTGCCTGTTCGGCGAGATACATGGGTTGCTCTCCGTGGTTGATACACTTGCGCTTGGTCATGTGGTTTTCGCGGAAGGTCTTTTGCAGCAGAAGATTTCCTGTATAGGTGTAGTTTTGCAAAACCGTTCTCACGCAGCTGTGCTGCCAGGGATATCCCCATCGGGTGGTGATGCCCTCGGTATTCAGCCTTTTCGCGATAGCTTCCAGACCCATGCCGGACAGATAATCATTGTAGATCCGTTTGACCACTTCTGCTTCTTCCGGAACGATCACATACTGACCATCCGTGATACGATAGCCCAGCATAGTACTGCTCCAAGGTTTGCCTTCTTCGTAATTCTTGCGGATGCGCCATTTCATGTTTTCACTTACAGATAAGCTTTCTTCCTGCGCGTAGCTGGCAAGGATCGTCAGCATCAGTTCTCCTTCAGCACTCATGGTGTGAATTTTTTGCTCTTCAAAGAACACATCCACCCCAAGGGATTTTAAGTCTCTTACGGTCTGCAGTAAGGTGACCGTGTTCCTGGCAAAGCGGGAGATGGACTTGGTGATGACCATGTCGATCTTTCCGGCTTTGCAGTCGGTAATGAGCCGTTGGAAATCCGGACGGGCATCTTTGGTGCCTGATTTTGCTTCGTCCGCATAGACACCAATAAAAAGCCAGTTTGAATGTGACTGGATGAGGGCGTTGTAGTAGCTGATCTGAGCGGAGAGGGAATGGAGCATAGCATCCTTGCCGGTTGATACGCGCACATAAGCGGCAACACATTTTTTGTGATCCAACTTGGGTGGGGATTGAATGCGTGTTATGTTTCTTGACATCATTTCACCTCCGGGTAGTGTGACATAGTACCTCTGGTGTTGCCGTATAGCAAGTCAATGCCACGATATAAACTGCACGAAGATATGCCGTATTTTTCGGCAAAAATGGTATCAATTTTGGCGTAGTCTTCCTCACTTAAAATCCCCATAGAG
>JAFSHB010000073.1 GCA_017440525.1 Oscillospiraceae bacterium
GTGATGTGCTCCTGATGGATGCAGTGCAGCGCAGGCTTCGGGCTGAAATAGGGCAGGGGCAGGATGGTCGCACCGTGGGTCATGGAGGCCGTCATGGCCAGTACCATGCCGAAGCAGTGGACCATGGGCACCTGAATCATCATGCGGTCGGCAGTGGAGAGATCCATGCGGTCGCCGATGCACTTGCCGTTGTTGACCACGTTGTAGTGGGTCAGCATAACGCCCTTGGGGAAGCCGGTGGTGCCGGAGGTATACTGCATATTGCAAACATCGTCGGGGCGGACGGCGGCGGCCATCTGGGCCACACGCTCCCGGCTGACCAGCTCATGCCTTGCCATGGCTTCGTCGAAGGTCAGGCAGCCGGGCTGCTTGAAGCCCACGGTGATGACATTGCGAAGGAAGGGCAGTCTCTTGCAGTGGAGAGGGTCGCCTGCCTTGGTGGCGGCGATCTCCGGGCAGAGCTCGTTGATGATCTGAGCGTAGTTGCTGTCGAGGCAGCTGTCGATCATGACCAGCGTGTGGGTATCGGACTGGCGCAGGAGATACTCTGCCTCGTGGATCTTGTAGGCGGTATTGACTGTGACCAGCACGGCGCCCAGCTTGGTGGCGGCCCAGAAGGTGATGTACCACGCAGGCACATTGGTGGCCCAGATGGCGACCTTGGAGCCTGCCTTGACACCGAGGGAGACCAGCGCTCTTGCGAAGCGGTCCACATCCTCACGGAACTGGGCATAGGTGCGGGTGTAGTCCAGCGTGGTGTATTTGAAGCAGTACTGATCGGGGAACTCCTCCGCCACACGGTCCAGGACCTGCGGGAAGGTCAGGTCGATCAGTTCGTCCTTTTTCCAGATGTACTGGCCTGTGCCGTCGTGGTTGGGATAGAGCTTCTTCTTCATGCCGCGGGTGGAATGGAACCGGGCCATGTAGTTGACGAAGTAGGGGAAGATGATCTCGGGGTCCTGCAGATCCTCCAGCCATTCGGGCTTCCACTCCAGAGAGAGGAAGCCGTCGTAGTTGACGGAGGACAGGGCGCGCATCACCTCGGCGATGGGCATGGTGCCTTCACCGATCAGCTGATAAGTGCCTTCGTCATCGGAGTCACGCAGATGGACATGCCGCACATAAGCACCCAGATTCTTGATGGTGGTATCGCCGCTCTCACCAAAGTCACGGTAGGGATGATGCACATCCCAGAGGGCGCCCATGAAGTCGCTGGCGAAGCGGTCGAGCATATTGCGAAGGCGAGCCGTGTCGGCATAGATGCCGCTGGTCTTGAGCAGCAGACAGACACCGGACTGCTCAGCGAGGGGCGCAAGGGCGCACAGCGCGTCATAGATCGTATCCTCATGGTCCTCCAGCGCGCAGGCGACCACATGCTTCACCTGAGCGGACTTTGCGGTCTCGATCAGACCGGACAGCGTCTCCACCGCGTTGGGATCGGTGGAGAGGTCGCAGGAGGTGTCAAAGCAGGGGATGGTCAGCTTCTTTTCGCGAAGATCGCGCACGGTGGCGGCGGTCTGATAGGGATGGAAGGGGCCGCCCTTTGCGGTCATGTCCTCAAATTTGGGCAGATTATAGACTTCGATGCCGGTAAAGCCCATATCGAGGGCCGTATCGACCATCTCGTCCCATGTCAAATCGGGCCAGCCTCTCGTAGAGAATGACAGATTCATGCTTCTTCCTCCTCGTAGACGATCTTATTCAGGGCGCTCAGGTAGGCATGGATGCCGGCCGCCACGATATCGGTGGAGATGCCCTTGCCGGAATAGACCTTGCCGCCGCTGCGGAGCTTGACTACCGTTTGACCCATGGCGCCGCGGCCTTCGGTGACGGCCTGGAGCTGGAAGTCGTCCAGCTCATAGTGGCAGCCGGTGATGCTCTCGATGGCAACGAAGGCGGCGTCGATGGGGCCATCGCCCATGGAGACGCCCTCCATCAGCCGGTCGTTCTTCATGAGCCGAATGTGAGCGGTGGAGGAGATGGTATTGCCGGAGGTGATCACGAAGGCGTCCAGCTTATAGGTGGGCGGCACCTGCAGAGCGGCGGAGGCGATGATGGCATCCAGCTCCTTGGAGCTGACCTGCTCCTTCTTGGCGGCGATGCGGCTGAAGGCATCGTAGACCTTGACGCTGTCGTCCTCGGAGAGGTCGTAGCCCAGCTGCTCCGCCACCTTGACCACGGCGGCCATATCATCGTGGGCAGTCAGATAGATGCCGGTCTCGGTCTGGGCGGCAGTCAGGGCAGTCCCCTTGGTCTTGCCTGCCTGACAGATCTGGCAGATGCGGTCCATGATGCGGCTGAGCTGGGTGATCTGCACGGAAGTACCGACACCGAAGCTGTCGCCTCTGGCGGACAGGAGCTTCGCCAAAGCTGCGATGGAGGCGGTATCAAAGGGGAAGGCTGCGGCCTTCAGCTCCGTGACGCCCTCGCCTACAGCGGCGATGGCACAGGCATCGGCCATGGCCAGCGCGTTGCAGCAGCTGACGCCAACATGGACATCCTTCAGCTCCGGCACGGCTCCATACAGACCCTTGATGAAGGCGGCGAACTCGGCGGGCAGCATGGAGCCGGCGGTGTCGCAGACAGTCACGGTGGTGGCACCGGCAGCGATGGCGGCCTTCAGAGTAGCGGCCAGGAACGCGGGATCGGCACGAGTGGCATCATCTGCCAAAAATTCCACATCGGCGCACAGGGCCTTACAGGCGGCGACGGTATCCGCGATCGCCTTCTGCATGGCTTCGGGCTTTTTGTGGTAGAGATATTCCATCTGCACGGCGCTGACAGCACCGGGGACCTGCAGGCGGGGGGACTTGGCGCCCTGCAGAGCGGCCCAGACCTGCGCGGGGCTCTCCTGAGTCAACTGTACGGGAACGGCGACCGTGCTGCCATTCACAGCGGCGGCGATAGATTTGATCCTCAGGCTGTCGATACGGGCATTTTCGATGCCCTCCAGCTCGATCACAGATACACCCAGCTTGTCCAATAGCTTTGCCAGCTCGATCTTCTCCTTGAAGGAAAGACTGAAGCTGTCAGCGGTCTGCTTCATGGTCACATCGGACAGTTTGATGGTGTTCATATGCTACACTCCTTTGAAAATATAAAAGTCCCTGAGGCTCTTCAGCCTCAGGGACGAAAAAATTCGCGGTACCACCCTGATTATCCTCAAAAAGAGGATCACTCATCGGACTCAAGTAAGTCCTATCCCTGTAACGGGGGAAGCCGGGCTCCATTACTGCTCGTCCGAAACGGGTTCACAGAGCCAACTCGGGAAACAGACCGATCTGCCCTCCGCACCGGTTCGCAGCGACCACCGGCTCTCTGAAGCTTTGAAACAGAACGGATCTTCCGTCAATGTCTTTTGCTGTATGCAAGCATTTAATCACAAAACGATCGGTTTGTCAAGAACTATTTTGATTTAAATTAGAAAAGTGTTGACAGAGGAGAAAAAGTGTGATAAACCTTTGTTTACATACAGCTTTGCAAGAAGGGGCGGGGCCTTGTGAGGTGGATCGCTCCACACTGCCGAAGCTCATGGATGGTGAGGATCATGAAAAAAACATACGCGACTTCCATGCCGGATCATATCGGCGCTTTTTTGAAGGCCAGCCGATGCTTTGCGGCGCTGGGCATCAATATCACCCGCGTCAGTTATGACAAGGCGGTGGATTCCCACATGCTTTTTCTGGATGTGGAGGGGACACCGGAGCAGATCAAAAAGGCAGATGCCGCGCTTGAGAAGATCGGCTATCTGCAAAACGGCACGAATGATGCCGGTGTGGTCCTGATCGAATTTTGCCTGAAGGATGAGCCCGGAAGTGTTACGGCGGTCCTGGAGCTGATCCATGCATTCCATTTCAACATCTCCTACATCAACTCACAGGAAAACGGAACAGCGCATCAGTATTTCAAAATGGGCCTGTATGTGGAAGATCCCGGGCAGCTCACAGCATTTATGGAACAGGCAGAGCGGCTGTGCAAGGTCAGGCTCATCGACTACAACAGCTCCGAGCGGACCTACGACAACAGTATCTTTTACAGCGCCTTTGTCCGCGGCCTTTCGCAGATGCTGGCTCTGACCGAGGAACAGAAGCAGGCACTTCTGGTGTCGTCCAATCTAGCCATGCAGACCTTGGATGAGCAGGGGCTCTCTCCCTACCGCACCTTTGACAGCATCAGCAGATTTGCAGAGCTGCTGGCAAGATCCAAGGGGGAAGATTTTGTGCCAAGGATAAGCACATACCCGATCACGGAGGATACCGAGATCCTTTTGATCGAGCCGGCCTGCGGCAGCAACACTGCCGTCATCAGGAGCTTCGGCAAGCTTCTGTTCGTGGACAGCGGCTATGCCTGTTATAAAGAGGAGATGCTGAAGGTCCTCCGCGCTGCCATCCCGGACTATGACAGCATGCCCAAGTCGCTCCTGCTGACCCATGCGGATGTGGATCACTGCGGGATGATGAACGAGTTTGAGGAAGTGATCGTCAGCTGCGGTTCCGCTCACAGCCTGGAAAATGAGGCGCGTGGGGAAAACGGGTTCCGGGAGCAGAATCCGCTCCATAAGCCCTATATCGATATCTGCAAGACCCTGACCTCCTATGCCGCAGTCGATCCTAAAAAGCTGAGGACCCCGTGGCGGCATATCGAGCAGCTTCGCGAGCCTTTGACCCAGATCGGCTTTTTTGATCATGGAGACCTGCACTTCGAGGTCTATGAGGGAAAGGGCGGACATCTGCCCGGCGAGATCGTCCTGATCGACTATGCACATGATATCGCCTTTACCGGGGATATCTATATCAACACCCACGGACTGACTGCCGAGCAGGCTGCGTATAACCGGTATGCCCCCATTTTGATGACATCGGTGGACACAGAGCCGACACTCTGCGGGGAGGAGCGAAAGGCGCTTTTACGCAGACTGGGCGTTGGGAACTGGAAGATCTTTGGCGCGCATGGTGCGCCCAAGGACTACTGTGTCAGGCAGTGAGAGCGCAGAGAAAAAATTTTTCGGTTTAATGCAAAAAAGTGTTGACATCCGAAAAAAAGTGTGGTACATTCTGTGCATATCGAAAAAGGCTGTGACGAAGACGGCAGGGTAAATGAACGCAAAGAGAGCTGACGGTCGGTGCGAGTCAGTGGTCCGTTGCCCCAAAGCCCATCACTTCCGAGCCGGTGAGCCGAGCGTTCCCCGCCAGGCTCTCCCGTATGCCCGCGTTAAGGGATAGCGCTTGTCAGAGCGTGAAGCGGCGTCTCAGGGCGCAATTTGAGTGGTACCGCGGGTATAGTTTTTACTCGTCTCAAGATCAGATCTTGAGGCGAGTTTTTATTTTTCTGAAAGGAGATCTACCATGAACACCAATTCTTCCACACAACTTATGGACATCGCAGAGCGTATCAGAGGTATGCGAGAGATTCTGGGCTACAGCATGAAGAAGATGGCTGAGCTGACGGAGGTGAACGAGGAGATCTATCATCAGTATGAGACCGGTACGGTGGACCTGCCCTTTACCTTCCTGCACAAGTGTGCCAAGGTCCTTGGCGTGGAGATCACCGTCCTGCTGGAGGGCCAGAGCGCCAAGCTGTCCGGCTATACAGTCACCCGCAAGGGAAAGGGTCTTGTGACTGCCTCTGAGGACGGCATCACCATCCAGGATGTTGCGCCTATGTTCCGCAAGAAGCTGGCGACTCCTTACTGGGTCACCTATGAATACAATGAAGAGCTGCAGGGCAAACCGATCCACACCGTCACCCATGCCGGTCAGGAATATAACCTTGTGATCAAGGGTGCCATGCGCATCAAGGTGGGCGACCACGAGGAGGTCCTGCGCGAAGGCGACAGCATCTTCTTCAAGTCCTCCACGCCTCACGGGCAGCTGGCCATCGACGGGCAGGACTGCGTGTTCCTGTCCATGATCATGGCTTCCGATACCACAGACCAGCCTCTGTACACCGGCCTGAGCCGCAAGGGCAAGTCCAGCCAGCCTCTGCTGTGCGACAGGTTCGTGCAGCCCAAGGAGGACGAGAACGGCGAGTTGCAGGGCATCTCCTTCTCGGATGAAGAGACCTACAACTTCGCTTTCGATACGGTGGATGCCATTGCCCGCCGTGAGCCGGAGAAGCTGGCGATGATCCATGTGGCCAACGATATGACCGAGCGCCGCTTTACCTTCAAGGATATGAAAGATGCTTCCTCCCAGAGCGCCAACTATTTCAAGAGCCTGGGCATCAAGCGCGGCGACCGCGTCATGCTGGTGCTCAAGCGCCATTATCAGTTCTGGTTCGCCATCCTTGGCCTGCACAAGCTGGGCGCCATCGCCATCCCTGCCACCAATCAGCTCATGGAGCATGACTTCGTCTACCGCTTCCAGGCAGCGGATGTCAGCGCGATCGTGTGTACGGCTGACGGCGTCACCGCCGGGCAGGTCGAGCTGGCGGAAAAGACTGCCGGTATGAGCCTGACCAAGATCCTGGTGGGCGGCAGCAGAGAGGGTTGGCATGATTATAATAATGAGTACGGCCTGTTCTCCCGGCGCTATGAGCGTGCCGAGGATGCCCCCTGCGGCTCCGATCCCATGCTGATGCTCTTCACCTCCGGCACCACCGGCTATCCCAAGATGGCCACCCATTCCTACAAGTATGCGCTGGGCCACTATGTCACTGCCAGATACTGGCATCTGTGCGAGCGGGACGGTCTGCACTTCACCATCTCCGAGACCGGCTGGGGCAAGGCCCTGTGGGGCAAGCTCTACGGTCAGTGGCTGTGCGAGGGCGCGGTCTTTACCTATGACTTCGACCGCTTCGATGCCGAGAAGATCCTGCCCATGTTCGCAAAGTACAAGATCACGACTTTCTGCGCACCGCCCACCATGTACCGGATGCTGATCAAGCAGGATCTGAGCAAATACGACCTTTCCTCCATCCATCACGCCACCACCGCCGGCGAGGCCCTGAACCCGGAGGTTTTCTACCAGTTCGAAAAGGCCACGGGCCTGCGGATCCACGAGGGCTTCGGTCAGACCGAGATGACCCTGGGTATCGCCAACCTCTACGGCTCCGAGATCAAGCCCGGTGCTATGGGCAAACCCATTCCTGGTTATGGCATCGATATCGTGGATTCCGACGGCAAGAGTGTGGAAGACGGTATCAATGGCGAGATTGTTATCCGTACCGATCCCA
>JAFSHB010000074.1 GCA_017440525.1 Oscillospiraceae bacterium
CGCCCTTGGCGATGCCGGACTGGGAAGCGGGGATGAACACGCGGATGCCCTTGACGTTGCAGACCAGGCCGCCCTTGTTCTCCTCAGTGATGGTGCCCTCAACAGTGACCTTCTCCTCGGCCCAGGCAGCCATATCGTCCCAAATCTTCATGGAGTCCAGCTTCTTCTTGGACAGCTGAACAGTGCCCTCCTGATCGTTAACGCGAACCACGAACACTTCGATCTGGTCGCCCACGTTCAGGATATCCTCAGCCTTCACGGAAGGATCGGCAGAGACTTCGTCATAAGGGATGTAGCCGGCATGCTTGGTGCCCAGGTCGACCTGGACTTCGGTGTTGCCGATAGCGGTAACGGTGCCCAGCACCTTATCTCCTGTATTTAAAGTCTTGATGGACTGTTCCAGCAGCTCAGCAAAGCTCTCCTCCTGAACAGCCTCAACATTAGTAATTTCGCTCATTGTCTTGTTGACCTCCTTTATTATCCACGCCGGTGTGGATGCACCGGCTGTGATACCAACATCAGTACACTCCGCAAAGTCCTCCGGACGCAACTCGGACGCATTGTCCACCAGATAGACTTTATCGCAGTGCTCTCGGCAAATCATAGCGAGACGGCCCGTGTTGGAACTTTTGAGATCTCCTACAACGACCATTGCTTGACAGGTAGAACTTAATTCTGCTGCTTCGGTTTGCCTTAACTCAGTTGCTCTGCATATTGTATCATTTATTTTTACATTAGACAAGTCCTTTTTCACAATTTTTTCGCAGGACTTCCATAATTTTTCGGTGGATGTGGTCTGTGAAACCATAGTCACCGGCATGCTGCGGCGCTCCGGATCCGCCTCCAGCCAGGAGCGAAGCTCCTCAGGGCTTTCAAAGATCTCACAGTTTTCGCACCAGCCGGCGATGCCCTCCACCTCCGGATGGCTGCGGGTGCCGATGATCACAGGCAGGCGGCCCTCCGCCTCGGCCCGGCTGACAATGCCGTGGATCCGCTTGACAAAGGGGCAGGTGGCGTCGATGATCTCCACGCCCCGCTCTTCCAGGCGGCGCACCACATCCCGGGTGACGCCGTGGGAGCGGATGATGACGGTCTGACCGGGATTTGCCTGCTCCGGGGTGTCGATGACCCCCACGCCCAGGCTTTCAAACCGGCTGACCACATGGCGGTTGTGGATGATGGGGCCCAGGGTCACCACATTTCTGCCTTCCGCGGCGGCCTTCTCCACCACCTCCACGGCCCGGCTGACGCCGAAGCAGAAGCCGGCGCTTTTCGCGATCCTCACACTCATACCGGGATCTTCTCCCTGATGATCCGCTTCATCTCGGCAATGACACCCTCGATGTCCAGCTCGGAGGTATCCACCTTGATGGAATCCCGGCACATCTTCAGGGGAGCCACCTCCCGGTGGGTATCCTGGTAGTCCCGCTGCTGGATATCCTTCAGCACCGTGGCATAGTTGGCCTTCTGGCCCTTGGCCAGGAGTTCTTCGGTGCGGCGCTTGGCCCGGATCTCGGCAGAGGCGGTGAGGAAGATCTTCACGTTGGCCTTGGGCAGCACCACAGAGCCGATATCACGGCCGTCCATAATCACATTGTACTTTTTTGCCGCGTCCCGCTGCATATCCATCATGGCATCCCGGACGATGGCATGGGCAGAGATCAAACTTGCCTTCTGGGAGATCTCCTGGGTGCGGATATCGGCGGTGACGTCGATGCCGTTCATGATCATGTGCTGAACGCCATCCTCATCGTACTCGATGTCGATGTTCAGCTCGTCAATGTAGCGGCGGATGCCGTCGATATCCTTGGGAGAAACGCCCCACAGGTCAAAAAAGTAGGCCACGGTCCGGTAAATGGCACCGGTATCCACATACCGGAAGCCCA
>JAFSHB010000075.1 GCA_017440525.1 Oscillospiraceae bacterium
CCCACGGCGTGAAGGAATATGCCCTGTCCGAGACCCAGAAGTACGGTCATGTGACCTATTTCTGGAACGGCAACCGTTCCGGCAAGGTGGACGAGGCTCTTGAGGTCTACGAAGAGATCCCCTCCGATGTGATCCCCTTCGATCAGGCTCCTGCTATGAAGTCCGCTGAGATCACCGCCAAGATGGTGGAGAACATGGCCTCTAAGAAGTTCGACTTCCTGCGCTGCAACTTCCCCAACGGCGATATGGTCGGTCACACCGGTTCTATGGAAGCCGTCGTCACATCCATGGAGCATCTGGATAAGGGCCTTGGTGCCATTCTGGAAGCCGCTGAGAAGTATGGCTATACCGTCTGCATCACTGCCGACCACGGCAATGCCGACCAGATGACTGAGACCAAAAAGGGCAAGACCTCTGTCCGTACCGCGCACTCTCTCAATCCCGTTCCCTTTATCATCTGGGATCCCGATACCAAGTATGTGCTCAAGGACGGTGCCTACGGCCTCGCCAATGTTGCTCCCACCATCGTGAAGATGATGGGCTTTGAAGCTCCCTCCTGCTGGGAAGAGAGCATGATCTAAAAAGCATCCGATCCCGCTCCGCACAGCAGAGCGGGATCTTTGATGCCGATCGGAGTAGAGAGATATGAAAAAAACATATGATCGGATCGGGCGGGCGGGAAGCTGCCTGCTCATACTTGCCATACTGATGAGCTTGCTCTCTGTGAGCATTTTTGCTGTGGGCGGCTTCACCGATGTGCGGGATGGGGACTGGTTCGCAGAGCCCGTTTTGTGGGCTGTGGACGATGGCATCACCAACGGCACGACCGCGCTGACCTTTTCTCCCAATGATACCTGTACCCGCGCCCAGATCCTCACCTTCCTCTGGCGTGCGGCAGGGGAGCCGACGCCTTTGATGTACTGCCCCTTCTATGATGTGGCGGCGGATGCCTACTACTGCGAGCCTGCTGCATGGGCCTATGAGAACGGTCTCGTGGAGGGGATGCTCTTTGAGGGGAGCGCGCCCTGTACCCGTGCCGATGTGGTGACTTACCTGTGGAAGCTCAGCGGCAGTCCCTATGCCGCACCGGCGGCCTTTGCGGATGTCCCGGCCTATGCCTCCTATTCGCAGGCTGTCTCATGGGCGGTCGGGAATGCCATCACCAATGGCACTGGGAATGGGCTGTTCAGTCCGCAAAACACCTGCACCCGCGGGCAGATCGTCACCTTCCTCTACCGCGCCTTTGTGGAGAACGAAGCTCAGACCGCTGCGCCCTCGTGGGAAGCTCCTGCCAGCGGCGGTATCACCCAGTCCTATGCCTCGGAGATCCTTCAGGGGCTTCTGAGCACCTATCCGGAGGGGACATGGTGGGATATCGAGACGTCCTATACCTCCACGGTCCTGAACATGACATATTCCGGCTGTGCAGGCTTTGCCCTGTATTGCAGCGACCTGATCTTCGGCGATCTGCCGATCACCGAGGTGCATTCTGATTTTGACAGGATTAAAGTCGGTGATATGGTCAGAGACGAATCCGGCCGTCATACTGTCATGGTGCTGGAGAAGCAGACCGACAGCATCATCGTGGTGGAGGGCAATTATAACGATACTGTCCACTGGTATCGCCAGATGTACCGCACCGACCCGGAGTTCTATAACTTCACCGTGACCACCCGATATCCCTGATAGGAACAATACGGACAGCCCTGCTTGCCTCCCCTTTGGGGAGGTGGCATCGCTGCGGGCGATGACGGAGAGAGCTTGGTAGTGCCTGCAAGCGGCGGGCAGGGGTCTGCCCGCCCTACTTGCCTCCCCTCTGGGCATCGCCGCAGGCGATGACGGAGAGGACTCGGAAGTACCTGCATTGGGCGACCAATATCTCGTAGGGGCGGTCCTGCGTGACCGCCCACAAATTCAGATAGTCGGCGAAGCCGACA
>JAFSHB010000076.1 GCA_017440525.1 Oscillospiraceae bacterium
CGACAGCGAAAAGACCATCACCAAGACCCTTGTGGTGCAGGGCGAGCCCGATGCTTTCGATTTTGAGCTCATCTTCGATCAGGCGCATCGCGGCACAGGCACCCTTGCATCCATCACCATGGACGATCATGGCTGGGAGGTCTCCGGCGGCACCTCCGGTGCATGGTTCAGCTCCTGGGCGGATGAGATCACCTTCCACGGTCAGTACATCGGTCTTGTCCGCAAGCAGCTGGATACCTATAAGGATGCTCTGAGCATCGATTTTAAGGCACCTGCCACCGGTGACTACCGCATCGACCTGAGCTATGTGCTCCGCACCGTGGGCGGCGATGTCAAGGTCTATCTCGACGGCGAATACATCGGCATGTACAACGGCTACAGCACCACCAACTGGCCTCTGGCGGAGGACAGCATCAAGACTGTGCACCTTGAGCGCAATCAGGTCTACCGCCTGAGCTTCTTCGGTGTGATCCCCACCGGCTCCGATAACACCTATATCTTCCTCAATGCCATCCGCTTCAAGGTGGACGAGGTCAAGGATCAGCCTGTGGACCGTGTGGTCCTGAATGTGGGCCGTGTCAGCATGGCTGTCGGTGAGGACTGCACCTATACCTTCACCGCGCTGGACGAAAACAAGTCCAAGCTGCCCATCGACCAGCCTCTGCCCGGCTATGAGAGCCAGTATTTCACCGTGGAAGTGGCAGATCCCGATGTGGTCAAGCTGGAAGGCGATACCCTGACCGCTGTGGCACCCGGCTCTACGGAAGTGATCATCACCGTCAACTATGGCGGTCAGACCCGTACCGCCACCAAGGTCGTGGAGGTCAACCGTGATGTGGTGGGCGATGTGAACTTCTTCCTGGAATTGGATCATCTGGTGGCAGGGGAGACGGTCCAGACCGGCTTTACTGCCAAGACCAACACCGGTCGTGAACTGTCTGCAAAGCATGTGACCGCGACTTACACTTCTTCCGATGACAGCATCGCGACTATCGACAAAAACGGTCTTGTGACTGCGGTCTCCGAAGGCGAGGCCGAACTGACGATCACCGTTTCCATGGCAGGCGTCAGTGCAGAAGCAACGATCCCTGTTTATGTTTCTGCCAAGACCGGCAAGATCTCTGTTTCCACCGATGCGCCCACCATGTCCATGCGTCCCGATGATGAAGACGGCATCGCCCTGATCGTTACAGGTCAGGATGCTGAGGGCAACGAACTGGATCTGACGGATGCCGAGATCGTCTGGGATATCGTCGATGACGGTATCATCGAGATCAGGGACGGCAGAGCCCTGCCTGTGGCGCTGGGCGATACCACCGTTTATGTCACCGTCACCATGCCCGACGGCACGGTCTATGAGACCAAGACCTGGATCAGCGTCAATGCCGGCAAGGTGTCCTCCACCTATTACACTGAAGAAAAGCGTGAAGCTGCCCAGAGCAATGCGCTGAAGTATTCATGGGCAAACGATCTGGCAAAGACCGCTACGACCAATGCAGATTGGGTCGTAGAGAATCTGGATGCATTCTATGATATGCTGATGTTTGAGGGGATCCCCCGTGCTGATTCCATCGGTATGCGTGAAGACCCTCTGGTCAACACCTGCCCGATCTGCGGCGTGGATACGCTGGAAGAGTTTGGCCACTATTCCTGGCTCACGGATCCTCTGAACGAGCCCTTCAAGATCCGCTGCCCTGCCTGTAAGAGCGCCTTCCCCTCCAACGACTTCGCCAGCTTCTACGAGTGCGGTCTGGATGCACAGGGCAGGTTCTCTGTGGAGCGCGCCATGGAAAATGGCGGCGAGCAGTATCTGGTCAATGAGCTCTATCCCGAGATGGGCCCCGACTGGGGCGTTGACAACGGCTTTGGCTGGTATACCGGTGAGACCTATACCAATAACGCAGGTACTGAGGAAGACCGCATCTTTGCGTTCGTTGCCTACTATCACGCCAATGGCCTTTGGAACGGCTTCTATGGCAATGCCAGCAATGCCTTCCGCCGTATGCTCAACCATCTGCGCGATGCCTACCTCTACACCGGCGATGCCAAGTACGGTCGTGCAGGTGCCATCCTGACAGACCGTCTGGCTGATATCTATCCCACCATGAGCTTGACCGACGAGGTGTTCGCAAAGCCCAGAAACAACATCTCCTCTGTGACACCGGCCACTTTGGAGAAGCCTTATTTCGGCAGTAATGACGGTACTTACGCACAGGGCAAGATCTTAGGCTGTATCTCCGAGGGCAACTTTGTTGCACCGGATCTGGTCAAAGCCTATGATGCCTTCTTCCCCATGTTCGACGATCCCGAGGTCGTGGCCTATCTTTCTGAGAGGGCTGTGGAGCAGGAACTGGTCGTGAATGGTGAGAACCCCAAGGACACACCTGCCGAGCTCCGTCAGAACGGTATCGACGGCATCCTTCACGAAGTTTCCGAGGGTGTCAGGACCCGTGATGTTTGGGGCAACTTCGGTCTGCCGCAGGCCGCTATGGCGTTGGCGGCTGTGGTCCTCGACTCCACCGAGTATCTCTCCGAGCCTGTGGAAGAGCCCCTGAATCTGCCCACCGGTGAGCGCCGCAAGATGAACACCAACGAGATGATCGCCTGGCTGTATGAAGACGGTGCTCATGCTCAGAAAAATATGTTCAATAAGATCGTCGAGTCCATCTCCCGTGACGGTCACGGCGACGAAGTTTCTCCCAACTATCACTACTCCTGGTATTGCAGACTGATCGACTATGCCGATGCCATGGATGGCTATGAAGGCTATCCCGGCGCCGATCTGTACCAGAATCCCAAGTTCATCAAGATGCTGGTGGGCAACCTCTACCTGACAGCCACCGGCAATACCACCCTGCAGAACGGTGACTCCGGCGATGCAGGCGGTACCCGCATCTATCTGCATCAGGATACGCTGGTCCGTGCCTTTGCGGCGACCGGCAATGTGGAGCTGGCACAGGCGCTGTACTTCATCAACGGTGAGACCACCGATGGTCTGGTCGGCAGCATCTTCGATCCTGAAGCCGAACGCCTTGGGACCAAGGTGCAGGCCATCATCGATAAGTACGGTCCTTATGATGTCAACGCCAGTGTGCTGCTGCCCGGTTACGGTCAGGCTCTGCTGAAGTGGGGCAACAAGTTCGATGAGAATCAGGGCCTGTACTCCCTGTGGTTCGGCCGCATCGCCGGCGGTCACGGCAACAGGAACGCGCTGGATATCAACATCTTTGCCCATGACATCAATATGTCTCCCTCTCTCGGCTATCCCAGAGAGGCAAACTCCGACCTGATCCGTGCTGTCTGGGAGCGCGGTACGATCTCCCGTAACACGGTGGTCATCAACGATGAATCTCAGACCAATTACACCTATCAGACCCAGTACACCAACTCCGATCCCTATCACTTTGATGATGCAGGCCGTGTCAAGGTCATGGATGCCGAGGCTGTGGAAGCCTACGAGGGTCTGGCGGACGAATACCGCCGTACCATCGTGGCGGTGCAGGGTGACGAGGATGCCTACTATGCGGTGGACTTCTTCCATGTCATCGGAGGCTCCACCCATCTGTACAGCTACCATGCCGCAGCTTTGGAGTACCCCGAAAGTGACGGTGTGCATACGGTCAAGCAGGAGGGCGGCTCCTACGCAGGCGCAGATGTGCCTTACGGCTCCAATGTGGCCAACGGCTACAGCTTCCTGTATGATGTGGAGACCGACCACGATCCTGCCAACAACTTCTATCTGGATTACACCATCTACGATCACAACAAGCTGCTGGTAGACGGTCATGGCCTGCACCTGAGACTGAATATGCTCTCCACTGAGGACGAGCCTTTCACCGAAGTCAGCTTCGCCAAGGGCCATCCTCCCATCAAGGCAGCCAACCCCGACTACTACCCCTATGCGCTGATCCGTAAGGACAGCGATGACAGCCTGTTCACCGCGGTCCATGAGCCCTATAAGTACAACAGATATCTGGACTCCATGGAGCTGGTGGATGTGGAGGTCATCGACGGCACCTTCTATGCCGATGACCGCGCCGCCGCTGTCAAGGTCGACCGTGTGGACGGCAAGGTAGAGTACATCGTCTACTGCACCAACTACGATGCGGTCCTGCGTGTGGACGACCGCTTCGAGTTCTCCGGCTTTGTCGGTGTCGTGACTTATGAATCCGCCGAGCCTAATGCAAATATCTGCTATCGCTACGGCATGGAAGCCACCATCGTGGCAGGCGAGCTGCAGGAGCACAAGGCGATCACAGGCCGTGTCCTGGACTTCAACCGTGACCTGAGCTACACCAACTACATCGATGTCACCGTGGATCAGGATATCGACCTCGATACGCTGGTCGGCCGTGTGATCTATGTGGAGACCGACGGCGAAGAGAACGGTGCATACCTCATCAAGGGCGTCTATCGCGACGGCGATGTGGTGACCCTGGATCTGGGCGACCAGCATCTGGTCCGCTCTTTGAAGGATCCTGCCAATGTGGAAGGCGGCTTCTACTACAACATCGCAGTGGGCCAGTCCTACACCATCCCCATGTCCGCTTCTGCGGATGCCACCGGCATCATGAGCTATGTGCCCGATCAGATCCTGAAGGCCGGCAATAAGAGCTCTGTCACAGCCGGTGTCGCAAACTCCGGTGTGACCTACGAGGCTGAGGGCCTTACCACCGGTATGAAGTTTGATAGCAAGACCGGCACCATCACATGGACTCCTTCCAGAACGCAGGTCGGCCGCTATCCCGTTGCTGTCAAGGCCATCGATGCCGACGGCAATGTGCTGACGACTATGTCCTTCACCATCTATGTGGTCGCCTATACCGGCTCTGCCTACGATGCTTCTGTCTGTAAGCATGCCAAGGCTGTGACCTATGAGGCTGGCGGCATGATCGAGACCGTCTGCCCCGCCTGCGGCACGATCACCAAGACCGCTGTGGAGGGCGATCCCGAAGTGACGGAGAAGTTCGCCTTCGTGGGCTCCAACATGACCCTGGGCAACGAGCTGAAGCTGAACTTCATGGTGAACACTTCCGACTTGAAGGACGGCTATACCGCTCTCATCACTCACAAGGGC
>JAFSHB010000077.1 GCA_017440525.1 Oscillospiraceae bacterium
GACAACCTGACCCAGAAGGAAGTCAAGCAGTGCATCCAGTCCTTCATCTACGGTGTCAATACCCCCAGCCGCTGGGGCACCCAGGCACCCTTCTCCAACATCACCCTTGACTGGGTCTGCCCGGCTGACCTTGCCGACCAGCCCGCCATCGTGGGCGGCAAGCCCATGGACTTCACATACGGCGACTGCAAGAAGGAGATGGACATGGTCAACCGCGCCTTCATCGAGGTCATGATCGAAGGTGACGCCAACGGCCGCGGCTTCCAGTATCCCATCCCCACCTACTCCATCACCAAGGATTTCGACTGGAGCGAGACCGAGAACAACAAGCTGCTTTTCGAGATGACCTCCAAATACGGCACACCTTACTTCTCCAACTACATCAACTCCGACATGGAGCCCAGTGATGTCCGCTCCATGTGCTGCCGTCTGCGTCTGGACCTGCGCGAACTGCGAAAGAAATCCGGCGGCTATTTCGGCTCCGGCGAGAGCACCGGTTCTATCGGTGTCGTCACTATCAACCTGCCCAAGATCGCATATTTGGCCGCAAACAAGGAAGACTTCTTCCAGAGGCTGGACAAACTGATGGACATCGCCGCCCGCAGCCTGTCCATCAAGCGCGATACCATCACCAAGTTCCTCAACGAGGGTCTGTATCCCTACACCAAGCGCTACCTCGGCGGCTTCGACAACCACTTCTCCACCATCGGATTGCTTGGCATGAACGAAGTGGGCCTCAACGCCAAGTGGCTGCGTAAGGATCTGACCCATGAGGACGCACAGGACTTTGCTGTGGAAGTGCTGAACCATATGCGCAACAGGCTCTCTGACTATCAGGAAAAGTACGGCGACCTGTACAATCTGGAGGCCACTCCCGCTGAGTCCACCAGCTACCGTCTGGCCAAGCACGACAAAGAACGCTATCCCGACATCATCACCGCCCACGAGGGCGCTACCCCCTACTACACCAACTCTTCCCATCTGCCCGTCGGCTACACGGAGGATGTGTTCACCGCGCTGGACATCCAGGACCGTCTGCAGCCCCTGTACACCTCCGGTACTGTGTTCCACACCTTCCTGGGTGAAAAGCTGCCTGACTGGAAGGCTGCTGCCGCGCTGGTCAAGAAGATCGCGGAGAACTACGAGCTGCCTTATTACACCCTGTCTCCCACCTACTCTGTCTGTGTGGATCACGGCTATCTCACCGGTGAGCAGTACACCTGTCCCATCTGCGGTAAGAAGGCCGAGGTCTACAGCCGTATCACCGGCTACTACCGTCCCGTCCAGAACTGGAACGACGGCAAGAGTCAGGAGTTCAAGGACCGCAAGACCTATCAGGTGAACGGCACCCCCTGTGTGAAGAAAGCTGCTGCCGCACAGGAGGAAACTGTGTGTGACTGTGGTGAGACCATGCTGTTCGTCACCAAGACCTGCCCCAACTGCCGCATCATCAAGCCCATGCTGGATCAGGCCGGTGTGCAGTATAAGGTCATGGATGTGGCCGAGAATCAGGAACTTGCTACTGCTTTGAAGCTGAAGCAGGCTCCCACGCTGGTCGTCGGCGGCAAGATCTATGCCGGTGCTCCTGCGATCAAGGACTGGCTGAAGGAGCAGTAAAACGACGATATCGTTGCTGAAAAGCACCTGTAGGGCGGTCAGAGTCTGGCCGCCCTACTGCATAATGACGAGCGAAAGGAGACAGTTATGACCGATATTTTGATCTTAGGCGGCGGACCTGCCGGTCTTACCGCAGGGCTCTATGCCGCGCGCGCCGGTAAGAGCGTGGTCGTGTGCGAAAAGGAAGGCTTTGGCGGCCAGATCACACAGGCCCATCAGGTAGACAACCTGCCGGGGCTTCCCGGGATCTCCGGTATCGAGCTGGGCGATAAGCTGTGCGCACAGGCCATGGATGCCGGTGTGGAGACCTCCTTCTGTGAGGTCGTGGGCATCCACTGGAACGAAGACGGCACATTCTATGTGGAGACCGATGACGGACCCATAAACGCAAGAGCCGTGATCTTCGCAGGCGGCGCCAAGCCCAGGATGCTGGGCGTTGATCGAGAAGAAGCACTCATCGGCAACGGTGTGAGCTATTGTGCTCTGTGCGACGGCGCTTTCTTCCGCGACCGCGATGTGGCAGTGATCGGCGGCGGCAACACTGCATTTTCCGATGCGCTGGTGCTGGCAGGCATCTGCAGGAGCGTGACGATCATCCACCGCCGCGACAGCTTCCGCGCAGAGGAGACTGTGGTGCAGGCTGTGAAGAACACCCCCAACATCAGGCTGATGACGCCCTACACCGTCAAAGAGCTGGTAGGCGCAGATCAAGTCGAAGGCGTGATCTTGAATGACGGTACGAAGCTGGATGTACAGGCCGTGTTCGTGGCCCTTGGCAGAGTGCCGGACTGCAGTCTGATCGAGCCCCTCGCCGATCTTGACGAAGCAGGCTATGCGATCTCCGGAGAGGACTGCATGACCAAAACACCGGGGCTGTATGTGGCAGGCGACTGCCGCGCCAAGACTATCCGCCAGCTGACCACCGCCATGGCCGACGGCACCGTGGCCGCCATGGCCGCGTGTGAATGGCTGAAGTAGACCCTAAAATACCGCATGGGAGCGTTCCCATGTGGTATTTTTTTGAAAGAACGCTTTTTTTACAGGTATTTCTATGATATGATAGGCTCGAATAGTTATATGGAAAGGAGTGCCTGTTATGAAAAAAAGAACGCTTCGATGCGCGGTAAGCTTGCTGCTCCTGTTCTGTATGGCGATCGCATTGCCTGCCGGAGCGGAGGCGGCAGACGACACGATCTATGTCTCCGACCTTTACTATGGTTATCATACAGCCTATATGAGCGTGCCCTTGGGCAATTACAGCATCGCCACGACCCAGATCATGGCGGATGTCTATGAGGATTTTATCAACAGCCCCAGCTTTGTCTGGACAAAAGTGAGCGGTTCTCTGACCGCCGTGACCTCACCGAAGCAAATGTTCCAGATCGTCTCCGACGCTTTTATCGAAACAGAATTTACATACAACAGCGCCTTGACAGCCGCCAATGAAAAGCTGGCACTGGGCCTGCTGCAGATGACCTCCAATCAGACCGACCTGACCAGCACGGCCTCTGCCATCGTGGACCGTGTCAACGCCATGGGCGATCTGCTGTCAGTGATCTATCAGGACTGCGACTTGGAGAGTTTGACCGATATCGAAGCCATCGACAGACTTTTCGACTACATGATCAATAACGACACCATGAAGTCCCTGACTTCCGCCCAGTTGGAGCAGGTGCGTACCATCATCCTGGACGATCTGCAGTACATCGGCAATTTGACCACTGCGGTGACTTCGATCATCGATCTGATGGGTGGCCTGTATATGTCGCTGGTGGTGGAGGATGCGAGACTTCTGATGCTCGATACGATCCTCCCTCTGGCAGATGAGGGGACGACGCTCCACGACGGGCTCTCTCTGCTGGACAGTCAGCTCAGAGGCGGCTTTGCCACCTACTTTTTCGACAACTATGTGGTCAATGAAGGGCTGGATATTGCGACCACCTTGGGCAAGAACTATCTTGCAGGGGCCTGCCCTCCCGCAGCCCTTGCTGTCGGTCTGATCGACCTTGCCAACACGGTGCTTTTTGATGTGATCTTCGATGTTCCCTCTGTGGATGATTTTATGCTGCAAACGGTGCTGACGCACTATGCGATCGACCTGCACACCATCACAAGAGACAAGCTGGATGTTTTTGAACAGCCCTTCTCCTCTGCCGATGTAGTAGCGTTCGAACAGCTCTATGCCGCATTCAGCGCCGCCGTCACAGCAGGTCTGGAAGCCACCGAGCGGCTGACGCTGGATGAAAACCGCGCAGACTTCGAAGCCGTGCAGGAAAGATACGGGAATTACAATTACGAAGCCTATGTCAACGAGATCATAGAGGAGCTCTATACGATCGAGCCGGAGCGTCGGGTGATGAAGTATTTCACATGGAAGCCCACCGGTGAGCTTCGGGTGGAGCAAGCCTCCAATTCCCTGAAGGAAGGCTATATCTACGAATTCCAGGGCGCGATCCACGGCGATCTGGTCGTATCGGACGGCCTGACCATCGGAGAGGATGAGGTCTGCGTGATCGAGGGTGACCTTGATCACACCAAAGGCCGATTGACGAACAAAGGTACGCTTCATGTGAAGGGCGATATGGAAGTCTCCTCCGGCTGGGGCTTCTCCGATTATATCGCAGTTCTGAACACCGGCACCATGCAGGTGGACGGCGACCTTTCCATGACTTATACCGGAAACGGAAGCAGCTACAGCTCCTATTTCAATAATCACGGCACAGTGGATGTGAATGGTGATATTTCTTTGGTCGGCCCTAAGTGCTTCTTTTCCATGGAGGACGCGAATGCTGTCCTGACAGTCTCCGGCGACCTTTCCGCTTATGCCTTCACCTCGTGGTACAATTCCCATCAAGGTGCTATCATCCTTGACGGCAGTACGCAGCAGCAAGTGACCAATCTGGCCGTTCACGATCTGACTGTTGAAAATGAAGAGGGCATCAAGTATCTCAGCGATGTGAAGCTCCATGGAGCCTTTGATCCTCAGGACGCCCCCATCGACTGCAACACCCATTTGCTGCAGGTCTGCTCCTCCTCGGCTTCTTTTGTAGGAGACGGCTACAACTATGGGCGCATCCGCGTTGTGACCAGTTGGACTTTCTCCGGCAATGCGGTTTTTGACACGCTCGACACCGTTGCCGGCACCACTATCACAGAAGGTAGCTGCTGTACTGTAAAGGGGAAGCTCTATCACAGTAAGGATCGATTGACCGTCAACGGCGATCTTCATGTAAAAGGAGATCTGGAGGTCTCTTCCGGTTGGGGCTTCTCTGATTATGAGACCGTCTTGAACACCGGCACCATGCAGGTAGACGGCGACCTTTCCATGACTTATACCGGGAACGGAAGCAGCTACAGCTCCTATTTCAACAATCATGGCATTGTGGATGTAAATGGTGACATTTCTCTGGTCGGCCCTAGGTGCTTCTTTTCCATGGAGGACGCAAATGCTGTCCTGACAGTCTCCGGCGACCTTTCCGCTTATGCCTTCACCTCGTGGGACAATTCCCATCAAGGCACTATCATCCTTGACGGCAGTACGCGGCAGCAAGTGACCAATCTGGCCGTCCACGATCTGACCATCGAGAATGAAGAGGGCGTCAAATATCTCAGCGATGTGAAGCTCCATGGAGCTTTTGATCCTCAGGATGCCCCCATCGACTGCAATACCCATTTTCTACAGATCTGCTCCTCCTCGGCTTCTTTTGTCGGAGATGGCTATGACTATGGCGATGTCAGTATCGAGCAGTACTTCACACTTTCCAAAACAGCGACCTTCCGCACATTGACGCAAAAGGCGCGGTTCGACATCGACAAGGATGCCGTTTGTACGGTGCTGCAAGATATGACGCAGTCCTACGGCATTTTGGTCATCGACGGAACGCTCCGCGTGAAGGGCGATATGGAAGTCTCCTCCGGTTGGAACTTCACCAGCTATGAAGTCGTGATAAATAACGGTACATTGACGGTAGACGGCGACCTCTCCATGACATATTCCTCAAGCGGTAAATACTACAACGCCACACTCACCAACTGCGGCACAGTCGATGTGCGGGGCGATCTCTCCTTGGTCGGCTCCAAGACCAACTATAAGCCCAATTCCGAGGAAGCTGTGCTGAAGGTCGGCGGCGATGTCTATGCCTGCGATCACGACCGCTGGACCAATATGACCGTCGGTCAGCTGATCCTTGACGGCGATCGGCAGCAGACGATCACCAATTTGAAGGTCAGTGACCTGACTGTGGAGAACCCCGAAGGCATCCGCTACGGCTCCGATCTGCAGCTCCTCGGTGGTCTCTTTGACCCCAACGGCCACCCCATGGAACAAAACGGACATACGCTCCGAATCATGGGAAATAACATCACCCTCGCAGCCGGTCAAAACTACGGCGATGTCAGTATCGAGCAGTACTTCACACTTTCCAAAACAGCGACCTTCCGCACATTGACGCAAAAGGCGCGGTTCGACATCGATAAGGATGCCGTTTGTACGGTGACGAGCGATATGACGCAGTCCTACGGCATTTTGGTCATCGACGGAACGCTCCGGGTGAAGGGCGATATGGAAGTCTCCAATGGCTGGAACTACAGCAGCTACGAAGTTATAAGAAATAACGGCACATTGTCAGTGGACGGCGACCTTTCCATGACATATCCCCAAAGCGGCAAAAACTACAACGCCACCATCTCCAACTACGGCACGACGAACATCGGCGGCGATCTGGCCCTTGTGGGACCCAAGTGTGTGTTCTCCCAAAATGATGCTTCCCTGCTGATCGTTGGCGGCGACTGCACAGGAAATACAGGCAACCTGCGGATGTCCGCCGGAACAGTACAGAGCCTTGCCGCAGAAGAGACGAGCGCGTTGATCGCAACATCCGTCCCCCTGTCTACTGTGGCTGCTGAACGCGCAAGAGCTTCCTATGACACGCTTTCTGCATGGCAGAAGCAGTTTGTGACCAACTACAGCGTCCTGACCGCCGCAGAAGAAGAGCTGGCACAAAGCGAAAAATTCAGCCTCGTGGGTGCGAACATGACCCTCGGCAGCACCTTGCACCTGAATTTCATCGTGCAGTTGGCAGACCTTCCCGACGCCGACGGATGCACCGCCGTGGTGACGAAGATGGCAGGCGAGGAGATCGCCGAGACCGTCACGATCCCCGCGAACGACTGGAAGGCCAACAAAAAGTACCGCATGATCCCCTTCCCGCTGGCGGCCAAGGAGATGTGCAGTACGGTCTATGTGGAGGTATTCGACAAGGACGGCAGGGTGCTTTCCGAGAACTACTCCGACAGCATCCGGGGCTATGCCATGCGCGCCCTGAACAGCGGCACATTGACGCCGCAGGCCGCCACCATGATGGTGGATATGCTCCTCTACGGCGCAGAGGCACAGGTGCAGTTCAAGCATGAGACCTCTCAACTCGCCGACAGCCTTTTGACTGAGGAGCTGCTGGCACTGGCTTCGGAGGATGTGGTCTGCGAAAACAAGCAGCTGAAGGGCAGTAATTTCTACGGCTCCAATCTCTCTTTGGAGAGCAGCATCCAACTGAATGTATTCTTCAGCGGTATGAAACGCCGCGATGTACAGGCCATGTACGCAGAGGTCCGGTCCACCGATCAGTACGGAAAGGACATCCACATCACGGTCCCCGGAAGTAGCTTCCTGCCACACGGCACTTCCAGGGATATCTACAAGATCGTCATAGATGCGCTCAATGTCGGTGATGCGCGGCAGATGGTGACTGTGCTGGTATATGACGAAGACGGGGAACTGTTCGGTTCTTGCCAAGACTCCATCGAAAGCTATGTCAAGCGGGCAGAGACCGCCACCGCTTCCCCTCTTTATGCCGCGATCATGCGCTTTGCCGTATCGACCAATCTCTATCTCACGACAAGATGATAAAAAACGCCGCCCGGTCTGTCACACCGGGCGGCTACATGTGAACGCAAGGGAGCGTCGGCTATCCGCGAATACTTCCGCGGCATCGCTCCATGCGAGAGACTATGATATCGCTTTCTTTTTTTCACCTCCTGTGGTATCATCATAGCACAAAAGAAATAAGAAACCATGAATTTCCCGTAACACAGTTTTGAATGAACTGTAAACTTTTGGAGGTCTTCCCATGTCTGACATATTCCGCTCCAGCGCACACATCCACACTTCTTTCTGCGATGGCAAAAACACACCGGAGGAGATGGTCCTTCGTGCCATCGAGCTTGGCTTCGTTTCCCTTGGTTTCTCCGGCCACGGCAACTCCGTTTACGACCCCGTGTGTATGTCAAAAGAAAACGAGCTGCTGTACCGCCAGGAAGTCCTGCGCCTGCAGGATGTCTACGCCGACCGATTGGAGATCATCCTCGGTATCGAGCATGAGGCGATCGCGCCTTATCCGGACTTCCCTTATGCATTCATGATCGAATCGGTACACAGCATCCTCAAGGACGGCAAGCAGTATTACATCGACTACGACTTCGATCACATGGTGGAAGCCGCAGAGGGCTGCGGTGATGTATACAAGTACTGTGAAAAGTATTTCCAGACCTGTGAGAAAGCCTACCGGGATACCCCCGCGCAGATCGCAGGACATTTCGATCTTGTGACGAAGTTCAATGAGCGCCACCCTGTCATCGATGAGACAGACCCCCGCTATCTGGAGCCTGCCATGGCGGCGCTGGAAGCCGGTGTAAAGAAGGGGCTGGTGTTTGAGATCAACACCGGCGCGATCGCCAGAGGATACCGCACCACGCCCTATCCTGCGCCTGTATTCCTGAAACGGCTGAAGGAGCTGGGCGCCAGGGTCATGGTCAACAGCGACTGCCACGACGCCGCCTATCTTGCCTGCAGCTATGAAGAGGCCAGACAGTATCTCCTCGCCTGTGGGTTCGATTCCGTCGTTCGACTTCGCAGGCACGGACTTGAAGAGATCCAACTGTAAAACACAAGGAGCAGTTCTTTTGAACTGCTCCTTGTGTTTTAGTTGCGATAACTGGTCGTGCCGCCGAAATTAGGGGTAACACCGCCGCGGCCGCCGGAAGGCTTCATCTCCCGATCCGGCCCGCGATCGTCATCGCGATCCGCTTCGCTGCGGTCTGTGATGAGATCCTCCAGATCGATCACATCGTCATCTTCTTTTTCCTTTTCTTCCTCAGCGCCGCCGGGACCGACCGTATATTCCGCATCATACTTGGTATATTCGCTGATGGCACATTTCTCGGTCCGCAGGAAGCCTCCGTTCAGATCGTAGAAATTCTTATAGCTCCAATACACATAGCCTGTGTGCGGTGCCTGCGTCAATTCCCGGTAGCCCGCTGGCTTGGAAGCATCCACGATCTCAACTTCCTCGTAGGGGATCGTCTCCACCAGCTGACTGGTCATGGATACCGTATAGTCGTGCTCGTTGGTGCCGACAAAGCTGACATTCACATAGCCGCCGGAGACAGATGCATTGATCTTGATCGGCGTTGAATTGGTATTTTTGAACTTGAAATCCATGACGCCCCAATAGACCGTGGCATCACAGCCGGGCTTGACATAGCTGACAGGATACATATGAGGCTGACGCTCTATGATCTGCAGATCTGCCGTCAGAGCGCACATATACACAGAGGACACGATCTGACAGATGCCGCCGCCCTCTTCCATCTCGCTCTTGCCGTCCTTGGCATAGACGATGCCTTCCTTGTAGCCTTTCTCCACCGTGCGCTCACCAACGATAGCATTGAAGGAGAATACTTCTCCGGGCGCCAGCACCGTACCGTCGATGGCATTGCAGGCCAGGGTCAGATTGGTGGTGCGGTCGGCATTGTAGGTGTGGGCGCTTCGATAGGAGCTAAGAACATCAGGATAGTTTTTGTTGTTATACTGTTCCATCGTCACGGTCGGCTCCATGACAGCCAACTGTATCTCCAGGACCTCGCCCTCAGAGGCCAGCGCGATCTGGGCGTTGACAGCGTAGATATCGAACCCATAGCCCACGACCTCAGGCATCAGCTTCTGCTCCGCGGGGTTGTAATACGCATTGCGGGCAGGCTTGCAATACTTGTCATAATAGGGCTGCAGATCTACGATATCATAGGGATCGATATCGTAGGAGAAGGTGATATCGGAAAGGTCGCCTGTGCTGTAGGCCTCCATCACAGTCTCATAGAGCCTCTCGGTGTCCAGAGATCTGCCGTTATAGCCAAGGGTGATCGTCAGCAGCTGCGCCTCTTCATCCATCGTGATCTCAGACTGGATCTTTTCTTTCCTGACCTTTGCGGCTGTCTCTTCGATCACACCGCGGATATAGTCGGTATCGACTTGCTGCAGATCCTCAGCATTGACGATGTAGCCGGACTGTTTGCATGCACGATATGTCCTCAGCGCTGTGAACGCACCATCCTGCCGACCGTAGTCCATGGCAAGCTCCACCAATGCGGCGGTATCCACCGGCACATTAGCTTTCTCCGGTTCAAAGGTCAGCGTCCTGTCGGGCAGACGGACTGTGAGAGTCCGCTCGGCATAGGTCTTGGCTAAGCTATCCTCCAAGGCTGTGACAGCATCTTCCTTCGTCATCCCGCCGATATTCACACCGGAAACGCAAACATTGGGAAAGACTGTATCGCTGTTTTTCAGCGACACGCCCCACACATACGAACCAAGGACGATCAGCAACGCCGCCGCGGCGACGCAGATCCCGCAGATCGGCAGTATCTTCTTCGATCTCTTACCGGTACTGATACAGATCCCTCCTTAAGGCATAAAAATACACATATAGTATATCCCATGCAGCCACGATGACGCAACAACAGGGCTATGACAAATTCATGTCAATTTGACAACAGGATGAAAATTTTTTATGAACGAGCGCCCTATTCTCGGTTGTCAAGGGCGGCGGTGTCTGATATACTGTAGGCAAGTATCATTCCCGGAGGTCTCTATGCTTTATTTCATCCTTGCAGTATTCTCCCTTCTGATCGTATGCACCGATCAGATCACCAAATATCTGACTGTCGCCCACATCGCACTGGGTGAAGTCATCCCTGTCTGGGACGGTGTGTTCCACTTCACCTACTTCAGAAATACCGGCATGGCTTTTTCTCTTTTGGAGGGCGGCCGCTGGTTCTTCCTTGTCCTGACCGCTGTGGCTCTGGTCCTGATGGTGCTGGCTGTCGTGAAAAAATGGGTGGGGCATCCCACCGGACTGTGGGCTCTGGCATCCATCGCCGGAGGTGCAGTCGGCAATCTGATCGACAGGATCCGCTTTGGCTATGTGATCGATATGATCGAAGTGGAGTTCATGGAGTTCGCCGTATTCAATGTGGCCGACAGCTTCGTGGTCTGCGGTGCGATCCTGCTGGTGATCTATGTGTTTTTCTTTGATAAGCCGAAAAAGGAGGATCCTCATGCTTCTGACGCTGGATAAGTCCGGTGAGCGGGCCGACGCAGCCTTGGCCCGGCTCTGTCCCGCGCTTACGAGAAGTGCCGCCCAAAAACTGCTGGAGCAGGGCGCTGTGCTTTGCGGCGGCAGAGCTCTGAAAAAAAACGATAAATTGCAGGCCGGCGATGTGTTGGAATTTGAGCTCCCGGATGTGCAGGAGGTCAGCATCGAAGCGGAGGACATCCCGCTGGATGTGGTCTATGAAGATGATGATGTGATCGTGATCAACAAGCCAAAGGGCATGGTCGTCCACCCTGCCGCAGGACACTGGTCGGGAACGCTGGTCAATGCCCTGATGCATCACTGTAAGGCTTCTCTCTCCGGCATCAACGGTGAGCTGCGCCCCGGTATCGTCCACCGCATCGACATGGACACCTCCGGTCTTTTGATCGTGGCGAAAAATGACTTCGCACATCAAAGCCTTGCCGAACAGCTCCAGGACCATTCTCTGGCTCGCACATATGAGTGTATCGTCTGCGGTAAGATCAAAGATGACGAAGGCACGATCGATGCCCCCATCGGGCGGCATCCTGCCGACCGAAAGAAGATGGCCGTGACCGAAAAGAACAGCCGAAACGCCGTGACACACTGGCAAGTGCTGGAGCGTTTCGACCGCTATACCAGAGTGCAGTGTAAGCTGGAAACAGGCCGCACGCACCAGATCAGAGTGCATCTGTCATGGCGCAACCACCCCATCGTGGGCGACATGGTCTACGGACATAAAAAGCCGGAGCTGGGACTGGACAGCCAATGCCTGCACGCAAAAGAGCTGACCTTCCGGCACCCCAGGACGGGCGAAGCCGTAACAGTATCCTGTCCCCTTCCCGAATATTTCGAAGAAGTGCTGAAAAAGCTGAGATAAATAAAATGAGAGCATCGTAACGATGCTCTCATTTTATTTTTTCCGCGATATAGGCACTGACCTCTGTTTTCGGGATCCCCAGCACATAAGCGAATTCTTCGTCCACGATTCGTTCTGCCGCTCTGAGCAGTTTCTCATCAGTCAAGCAAAATTTCTTTCCCGCTTCCGTTCGCGCTTTCTTCTCCAAATACAAACAGCCGATCAATTTCAGCAATTCCGTCGTAACGCCTTCTGACACGATCTGTCCAAAAGTATCCATCCTGCGGCGTGTATCCGCTATCCACTCCAGCCGCTCGCCGCGAACAGACTCGATCATCCAGTCGATCTGCTCTGCTGTGCTCACAGGCCGTATCCTAGCTGCCAGTTCCATATTGGAAGTCGGAACATAGGTCTTGCAGGTCGGCACCGATATAGGACGCAGGATATAATACTCCTGCTTCCCTCCACCAGCCCGTGGCAAAGACATGACCGCGATATCCTCAACTGTGCAAACTCCCGTTGAACCATATACAACAACTTCGCCAATTTGGAACATAAGCACCCCTTTCCCGGTAGGCAAACAGCTTTTTGCGTCTTTATTATATCAAAAAGGCAGTCCTTGTTCCAAAGGCAATTTTCAACAAATCGAGTCCCTTGTAAATGTGTCTATCATGCGCGATCAGCCCAATTTACTCCCGATCGCATCGGAAAGGGCTGCAAACTGCTGGATCGACAGCGTCTCGCCGCGAACATTGGCAGGCAGGCCGCAGGAGGTGATACAGTCGGTCAGAACTTCTTTCCCCGGATGACCGAAGGCGCTCATAAGGCCGTTTACCAAGGTCTTGCGCCGCGCCGCAAAGGAAGCCCGTACCACACGGAAGAAAAGTTTTTCATCACGGATGGGACAAACAGGCTCTTTCCGCACAGTCAGATGGAGCACTGCCGAAGTCACCTTCGGCTGCGGGATAAAGCAGCCGGCAGGCACATCGAACAAGATCTCAGGCTCGGCATGATACTGGCAAAACACTGTAAATGCACCATAGGCTTCCGTGCCCGGCTTGGCGCAGATCCGCTGCGCCACTTCCTTTTGCACCATGACGGTAACAGTCTCAAAGCACTTGGCCTCCAAAAGGGCCGCCAAGATGTCGGAGGTGATGTAATAAGGCAGATTGGCGCAGGCCTTCTTCCGAAGCCCGGGGAATCTATCTTCCACCAATGCCGCGATATCCTGCTTGAGCACATCATCGAAAATGACTTCCAGATTCTGATGCTCCCCAAGAGTCTCGGCGATCACAGGCTGCAGTTTTTTATCCACCTCTACCGCAACGACCCTCCCTGCCCGCAGGCAGAGCTGCTGCGTCAGAGGTCCCATGCCCGGGCCGACCTCCAGCACACCGCAGTCTGTATCGACCCCGGCTTCCTCCGCGATGCGCTGAGGCACCCAGCTCTGGGTCAGAAAGTTCTGTCCCTTCGCTTTTGAAAAATGGAACCCATGCCTTGTGAGCACATCCCTGATCACATTGATGTTCGTTAATTGCATCATATCAATATCCCGCTCAGAAAGTCGTTTCACCATCGTGAGACATCAGGCTGGCTGCCGTGATGCCGTCGTCCTCCAGAAGGCGTCCGATCAGCTCCGCGCCGTTAGCCGTACGCAGTTCCACCACCAGATCAAAGGAGGTCTTGGTCATGGATCTGGACTTCACAGCGCTGTACTTGGCAAACTGTCCCACGATCTCCATCACACGCGCCTCACAGCCGCGGTCATCGGCATTGATGACCAAAAGCAGAGGTGCCTTCGCCACAGGCAGCTTATCCAGCACGAGGATACCAACGGTGAGCAGCACGCTCAAGATCAGCGCGATCTCGGCAAGACCCACACCGCAGATGATTCCGGCCGCGATCGACCAGAACAGGAACATCAGATCCATGGGATCCTTGATCGCCGTACGGAAGCGAACGATGGACAGCGCACCCACCATACCGAGACTCACCACGATGCTGGATTGGATGGTCAGGATGATGCCCGCTGTGATCAGGCAGATACCCGCCAAAGAAACACCGAAGCTCTTTGAGTAGAAGGTCTTGCGCGTCACCACTCTGTAGACCGTAAAGATGTAGAGCGCCAACACGCAGGACAGCAGCATGGCAGCAAGCGCGGTATAAGCATTGATATCCGCAGCTTCAAAGCCATTGAGGAACGATTTTTTGAAGATATCAGACATATTCATGGGCGGTCTCCTATTTCTTTATCATAAATTTTCTGCATAGATAGTACTTTGAGAAGGTCTCCTGACGCAGACTGCCAAGACTGAGCGCTCCGTAGATGGGATCCGGGAGATGATCGTCGTACTTCACTTCGAGCAGATGCTGACCAGCAGGCATGACAGGACGCCTGTGCGATCCCGGCTCAAAGAACCGATCCAGGTCTGTAGAAGATGTGATATTCGTATCGAATGTCACGCGGACATTCCCATTTTTACACACGAAAGCCGCTCTGTCGTACTCCACGATCACGACCGGGCGCAGTCTTCGCGTCAGCATCAGGCACAGCAGCTTTCGCAGGAGCGGCGGCTGTTCCTCTGTGACAGCAGGGATCTGGCCTGCGATCAGAGCCATGGTCAACTCTCTGGAAACAGCGCAGGCATCCTTGTGGGTCTTGCCTCGCTCCTTCCGCTTACATTCCAGCATGATGCGGTCAGCAGATCCGTTGTAGATCCGGATACGGAATTTTTCTCTGGGTGCGACACCGTTTTCATTGTCGTAAAACGCAGAGTCATAGCAGTCATCAAAATACAGGCTCCTGATCTGATAACTGCCATCCTTATCGGCATGCCGATCCGGCTTCAGGAGCGGCTGTACACGGCTCTTCAAAAGCAGGATCTGCCCGGCACTGACCGCATATTTCAGCTCATTGCGGTAAGAGAGCTCACGCTCATTCACGAGGCATCCCTCCTTTTCTGACACCGCGACGGACGGCGATGATGACCGCCCCGGCAAAGCACACGACGAAACACCCCAGTACGAAGACCGCACGCACCCCATCTGAGGACGCCTGCGTCTGCTGCTGAGGCTCCGCCTGCGACGGCTGCTCCTGCACAAGGAACAGATCCTCTGTGACAGGCGCGGTGATATCGAACAGCTCGCCTGTATAGACATCGCGCCAAAGCGTATCTGCCGCATGAACGCCGCTCAGATCCAGATAGGAGAACTTCTCACTAAGTTCGATCACATCCGGATCCAGGTATTCGCCCCGCACGACCTGCACTGCCCAACAGGCACCGCCATTGGGCACAAGCTCGAACTGGACCGTACACAGGTCAGCACCATCGATCCAGACACTGCTGAGGAACTGCACGCGTTCTTCCAGATAGGCACAGATCTCTTCGGCAGAGGTCGTGGAAAAGGGATTCTTTTTAAACATCTCTTTCCAGCGGATGCTGTTCATCTGCGCTGCCGCACGGATCTGCTCCGCAGTCCGCATGATCCCGTTTTGCAAAAGATCCTGCAAAATGGGCAAGAACCTCTCCCGGTAAAGCTCCGTCACTCTGGTGTAGAACGCCTCATTTTGAAGAAGAGCGGTGTCATACGGTGTCGCGAAGCGCTGAGAGCGCATGCCGTTCTTTGCCACGAAAGCCGCGGGATTCTCGTTTGTCGGCTGGTTGCCGAAGCTCATATCATAGTCCCACACAGGCCCGGCAAAGAAGCGGTCCTGCGTATAATAGAAATAGCTGGAAGCCAGATCTGCATCCACATTGGCACAGATCTCATCGATCAGATAGCGTTTCGCCCAGGAATCCATATCCAGCAGCGCCGGAAATGCACCATCGGGCGCAGATACGATCGCATCCTCCAATGCTCCGATCAGATGCTCTGCCCGCTCCAACTCCTGCGTCGAGGGCAGCTTCGGCTCAGCAAGATCGATCACACGGCCTTGCCGTGTGCGTATTGGAGCCTCCAATACGCCGAGCCGCATATTTGGCTCTACCGCAGCTAAGATATCGCCCGCCTCCGGATCGATCGGCAGGCGCTCCTGTCCAACCTCCACCCGCTCGGTCAGCAGATACAAGCCATTGTACTCTCCATTGAGATAAAGCTCCACATAGGCGCATTCGGGCGTCCAGCCAAGGTCTGTCTGCCGTGACAGTTCAAAAGCCAGATAGTTATGCAGGTTCGATTCATCGAGGGCATTGGCCAGCAGGATCCATTTTTCCCCGCTGCCCATCCCCAAAAGATCATCCGCTGCAGATAGGGTCAGAGAATACGGCTTTTTCCGGCACGCCCATGTGGCATTGCCGCGCCCCTTCAATTCGTCCATCTGCCCGATGTGATCGATCTGCCCATTTTCATCGAACAGTGTGATCGACACCGTTTCTTTATGCGCTTTATCGCTGTGGATGTGCTCCATACTGCCGGAGCGCGTGCTGATGTGCATAGTCGCCATATCGGCCGCCTGGTAAAAGGAGACCGTAGTGCTCACATCACCGAGCTGCATCGGATAGGCCGTTTGAGATTCGAACTGAGCCACAGTGCTGCCATCTTCGATCGGCACACCATCGACCGTCAGCGAAGCTCGTGCAGCAAATCCTACATCCTCCAAACTACAATGAGACGGCAGGAACACATGATACGCACCGTCGGCATCGATAAAGGGCTTGATCGAAAAGGTCTGCCCCTGTGACGAAACAGAGAATGTCAGCATGTCTGTCGAAGGTCTCAGCAAAGACCCTGCCGCAAGACTGACTGCGGTCAGGAGCAGTGTGAACACAAGCAGAAAGCAATATCGACTTTTACTCATACACTTCCTCCTTGCAGATCCTTTGCTTCATTATACCAAAACCATCCGGGATAATCAACAATATCAAACGAGGAACGCCCCATGAAGGGTCGTTCCTCGTTCGTCTTACTGCATCATGAACAGCATCTTGGCCACCTGAGAGCGAGTGACGCTGCCCTGAGGCTGGAGCTTGCCGCCAATACCGTTGATCACGCCCTGCTCCACCATAGCGGTGAGAGATTCCACGGCCCAATCGGAGACCTTGGAAGCATCCTCGAACTCCTCCAGCGCATCAGAGTCGGAAAGTGCCTTCTGCGTTCTGGCCAGGATCGTCATGGCTGCTTCTCTGGTGATAGTCGCATCGGGCTGGGCATAGAGCTTGCCGTTTTCCTTACTGCCGGTGAAGTATTCCAGCTCGTAAGCCGCCTTCATGGCATTGGATGCCCAGGATGCGATCTTGCTGCTGTCAGCAAAAGGAGACTGCCCGGACGCATACTTCTCCACATCCACACCGAGCCAGCGCATCAGCGCTACGACGAATTCCTGCCGCGTCATGGATGCGTCGGGGCGGTAGACCAGCTCCCCTGCCGCATTCTCAGAACCTTTGAGGATGTCGTCAAAGTAGAGCTGCGAGATGAATTCTCTTGCCCAGTGACCTTCAATGTCTGTCATAGGGTTGGTCCGAAGCGATACCGGGATCTCCACAGACATCTGGCCGCAGCGGATGGTCAGGCTGCCGCTGCCCTCCTGCTCTGCTGCCGTCAGGACACCGTCTGCAGAGGCTGTGCCGAGCTCTTCCGGCAGCTCCCAGCGGAAAGAACTGTCTGTCGCCGCCAAATCGAGCCCGCGATACTCTGCGGTGGCAGTCAGGTCGATCTGCGTGCCTGTTTCCATCAGGATCTCTTCCACAGGCTTCTCCCACTGCTCACGGAGGATGGTCATATCCGTAGGTGTTTCCACGATCTGCACCACTGCACTGCCGGTGCACGCACCTGAAGCTGCCGTGATCTCTGCAACGCCCACATCGCCCGCCGTAAATACATCGCCGGAGACCGTGCCGCCGGAAGCAGACCAGCTCACCTCACCGGGCAAGGCCGCCGCCATATAGCTGCTGTCTGCCGCCTTGGCAGTCATGGTGATCTTGCCGCCGGGCAGCGCCGCGCTGTTATAGGGATAGACGAAGATCTGTGTGGCCGCCTGTGCAGGCTTCGTCTTACGAACGAAGAACAGATAGTTGGCACAGCCGCGCTGCTGTCCGTCGGAGGGCGTATTCGCCGTGGTGAATACTGTCTCACCGGGCCTTGTCATACCAAGACAGGTAGAACCGCCGCCATCGAGATTGACAGCCTCTACGCAGCCAAGCTCTGCCATGCGGTCTGCCAACGCCGCCAGGGTGATGCCCTTTGAAGGATCGGCGTTGTCTTCATCTATGGTATAGCAGACCACTTCGCCGTTGGCCTTTATGCCCACAGCAGTTCTGGCAGCTTTCTGCCCGGCACCCGCGAAGGAAAAGCTCGTACAGACTTCGCCGTCACTGATCAGCATATCTCCCGCGCCGACTGCATACTGCACATCTTCCCAGCCCTTATCGATCTTCGCACAGAGCGTGACTGTATCGCCAACAGCCAGCTTGCGGATCGCGTTTTGATAAGGCTCATAAGCAAAAGCCTCCGCCAGCGACAGAACGAAACACCCCTTTGGGATAGAGCAGGTCGTGGTCTTCTCTGCGATCTTGACCACTTCACATTCTACTTCACCGCCCAATGTCAAAGATGCTTTCTCTTCCGCCTTGAGCAAAACATGGTAGCCTTCCGTGCCGCCCTTGATCTTGGTATCATAATCGCCGGAATACAGGACCATGCCGTTGCCATCGGTCAGCAGCTGGTTGTAGTGCAGGAGGATATCCTCCCCTTTCCACGCACCGCGGACCTCCAGGGTCACATCGCCAAGCTGGATCGCGCCGTCTTTTTGGATGCCCAGCGTCACACCGCTGCCACTGGCACGAAGGACACCATCCGTGACCACCATGCCCATGGGCAGACCGTTCTTCAGGTCGAAAAAGGCCGCATTGACAGCACCGACAACGGTGTAGCCCTTCTCCTTCATGTACTGGCGCATATAGTCCATAGTGCTGCGGCCATAGAGCGTATCCCCGTAGACCACCATGGGCGTCACATCGCCGCCGGGCTCATAGGTCAGGATGTGCTCCTTCTGGGAACCTTCATTGACCAGAAAATACTCATTGAGCTCCAGACTGTCCGCCAATGGAAGGCGGCTCATCTGCAGTACATTCGCACCGAGGGCGCTGGTCGCCAGCATATGTACTGCAAGGATCAGACCTCCTGCGTTCCTCAGCCATTTCTTCATCGTTCATCGCTCCTTTGCTTCATGTCTCTCCCCTATGCTAACACAATTTCAAATCGTTGTAAAGGTCAAGGAAAAGTTCACAATTTATCCTTTTTTTACAGGGCAGTTTATGCTATAATGAGCGTTATGACATGAACCTTTGAAAGGACAACGATATATGGGAGCATTTGACAAGATCTTCGGCACCCGCTCTGAGCGGCAGATCAAGAGATTCATCAAGCAGGTAGATGCGATCCTCGCATTGGAGGAGACCTACAAGCAGCTGACCGACGAGGAGCTGAAGGAAAAAACACAGGAGTTCAAGAACAGGCTCGCCACCGGCGAGACGCTGGACGATATCCTCGTAGAGGCCTTTGCCACCTGCCGTGAGGCGGCAGACCGTGTGCTGGGCATGCGTCCGTACCGTGTGCAGCTGATCGGCGGCATCGTACTGCATCAGGGCCGTATCGCAGAGATGAAGACCGGTGAAGGCAAAACGCTGGTCGCGATCCTGCCCGCCTACCTCAATGCGCTGTCCGGGAAGGGCGTGCACATCGTCACTGTCAACGACTATCTTGCCAAGCGCGACTCCGAATGGATGGGCAAGGTCTATCGTTTCCTTGGTCTGACGGTCGGTCTGATCGTCCACGACCTGAGCCCCGATCAGCGCCGAGCCGCCTATGCGGCAGACATCACCTACTGCACCAACAACGAGCTGGGCTTTGATTACCTGCGCGACAATATGGCGCTGTACAAGCAGGAGATGGTCCAGCGCGGACACAACTTCGTCATCGTGGACGAA
>JAFSHB010000078.1 GCA_017440525.1 Oscillospiraceae bacterium
GTCAAGGGCCATGCGGAAAATGAAAAAAATAATCGCTGCGACCAGCTGGCCGTAGCGGAGAGCAAAAAATTCTAAAAAATTTTTTATGATCCTCTTGACAAATGCTCCATCTTTGATATAATAGTGGAGCATTTGAGATGCGGGTGTAGCTCATCAGGTAGAGCGCCACCTTGCCAAGGTGGAGGTAGCGAGTTCGAGCCTCGTCACCCGCTCCAGAAAAAAGAAGACCATTCCTTTTGGAATGGTCTTCTTTTTTCAACGAGATCCATTAAAATAATGGATCTCATATCACTTGATGTAAAGCATCAAATCTCACAATGACCGAAGGTCATTATCTCACATTTGGCAATGCCAAGTATTTCACCTAAACCAAAGGCTCCCTCTGATGAGGGAGCTGTCGAGCGAAGCGAGACTGAGGGAGAGAAAACTACCCCTCAGTCATGGCTTTGCCATGACAGCTCCCCTGACACACCCGCCCGCAGGCGGGCGTACATAGGCCAACCGCGCTAAGCGCGGCTCTTAGGCCGGAGGAAGGGGAGCCTTTAATTTTATTCTTCTGTGGGCTCTTCTTCCGCCTCTTCTTTGTCTGTCCTCTGCAGCGCGATGACGCGGTTCTCGGGATCCAGACGCATGACGATGACGCCCTTGGCGCTTCTTCCGTAGACATTGATATCGGAGGCGGCCATACGGATGATCACGCCGGAATTCTCGATCAGCATGATATCGTCATTCTCATCCACCACCTGTGCGGCAGCAACGAGGCCGGTCTTTTCTGTCAGGCCGTAGTTCCGCATGCCCTTACCGCCTCTGGTCTGGGTACGGTACTCGGTGAGCTTGGTGCGCTTGCCGAAGCCGTGCTCGGTGACGGTCAGCAGCTCCTTGCCCTCGGTGGCAACATTGGCGCCCACCACACAGTCATCCTCCATGAGCTTGATGCCGCGGACACCGGCGGCCTCACGGCCCATGGGACGCACATCGTTCTCATCGAAGCAGATCGCCATGCCCTGCCGTGTGGCGAGGATGATGCGGTCGGAGCCTGTGGTCTTCATGACGGAGATCAGCTCGTCGCCCTCATCCAGCGTCAGGGCGCGGATGCCGCCCTTGCGGTTGGTCTGGAGGGTCTGCATGGCGATGCGCTTGACCGTGCCGTTCTTCGTGACCATGACGAGATAGGAATCTTCATCCATATCCCGTGTCAGCACCACAGCGGTGATCTTCTCCTCAGGCTCCAAAGGCAGGATATTGACGATGGCAGTGCCTCTTGCAGTACGGCCTGCCTCGGGGATCTGATAGCCCTTTCTGCGGTGGAGCCTGCCCGTGTTGGAGAAGAACAGCAGAAGGTCGTGGGTCGATGCCACATAGAGGTTCTTCACGAAGTCCTCTTCCTTCAGATTCTGGGCGCTGATGCCGCGTCCGCCGCGCTTCTGGGCGCGGTAGACAGAGGTGGGCATGCGCTTGACATAGCCGAGGTTACTGAGGGTATAGCAGCAATCCTCTTCTTCGATCAGATCCTCGATATCGATCTCATCGAGGACCTCCTGGATCTCCGTCACGCGGTCGTCGCCGTACTTGTCGCGGATCTCGATCAGCTCGTCCTTGAGGACGCCCCGGATCTTTGCGGGATCTGCCAGCAGCTCCTTGAAGTAGGCGATCTTCACCTGCAGCTCGTCAAATTCGTTCTGCAGTTTTTCGCGGTTGAGGCCCTGCAAAGCGATCAGACGCATATCGCAGATCGCCTGCGCCTGCACATCGGACAGGGAGAAGCGGTCCATCAGACGCTGCTTCGCATCATCATAGGCGGAGCGGATGATGGAGATGACCTCATCGATATGATCCTGCGCGATCAGCAAGCCTTCCAGCAGATGGGCACGCTCCTCAGCCTTGCGAAGGTCGTACTGCGTTCTGCGGGTGATGACTTCGATCTGATGGGCCAGATACTCATCCAGCACCTGACGCAGGCTCAGGATGCGAGGCTGGGTCTGGTCGTTGACCAGCGCCAGCATGATGATGGAAAAGCTGGACTGCAATGCAGTCTGCTTGAACAGATGATTCTGCACCACCTGCGCGTTGGCATCCTTTTTCAGCTCGATGACGATACGCATACCGTTGCGGTCGGTCTCGTCACGAAGATCCGAGATCCCTTCGATCTTCTTATCCTTGATCAGATCGGCGATATGCTTGACGAGCTGATTCTTATTGACCTGATAGGGCAGCTCCGTCACGATGATGCGCTGACGGTCCTTGCCGTATTCTTCGATATTGGTCCTTGCACGGACGACCACCTTGCCGCGGCCTGTAGCATAGGCGGCACGGATACCGCTTCGGCCCATGATGATGCCCCTGGTGGGGAAGTCGGGGCCCTTGACATGCTCCATCAGATCCGTGACGGTGGCCTCGGGATCGTCCAGCACACAGATGCAGGCATTGATGACCTCTTTGAGATTGTGGGGCGGGATGTTGGTCGCCATACCGACAGCGATGCCGGAGGAGCCGTTGACCAGCAGATTGGGGAAGCGGCTGGGCAGGACTCTGGGCTCCCTGGTGCTCTCGTCGAAGTTGGGATCCCAGTTGACGGTCTCCTTATCGATGTCACGGAGCATCTCATCGGCGATCTTGGAGAGCTTGGCTTCGGTATAACGGTAAGCGGCGGCGGGGTTGCCGTCCACATCACCGAAGTTGCCCTGACCGAATACCAGCCGATAGCGCATGGAGAAATTCTGGGCCAGACGCACCATGGCATCGTAAACGGAGGCGTCGCCATGGGGGTGGTACTTACCCAGCACGTCACCGACGCAGGTGGCGGACTTTTTGAAGGGCTTGTCGGAGGTCAGGCCGCTTTCGTACATGGTGTACAGGATGCGGCGGTGGACGGGCTTCAGGCCGTCACGAACATCCGGCAACGCACGTCCGACGATGACGGACATAGCGTATTCGATGTAGGACTTCTCCATCTCGTCCACCAGAAACGATTCGGTGATATGCTGGTCCGGAAACAGAATGTCCTCAGGCTTATAACTACGATTGTGTGCCAATTAACACACCACCAAATAAGATTTGCGCCCCAGGCGCATCCCTTCCCCCGGGGGGAAGGTGCCCCCGAAGGGGGCGGAAGGGGAACGGCGAAACTTTAAAACTTTTGCATTGTCCGTTCCTTTACTGCCATATCAATGGCAGTACATACATTTTGAAATTGTCGTAAAACATCCAAATTACTGAACCGCAGTACCTGTAATCCCTGCGATTCCAGATAGTCTGTTCTTTTACTGTCGTACTCTATTTCTTCGATAGAAAAGTGCTGAGAACCATCCAATTCTACCACCAATCTGGCTTTATGGCAGTAAAAATCTACAATGTAATTCCCAATCACATATTGTCTATGAAAACGCAGAGGATAGCGACACAGAAACTGATACCATAGCCGTGCTTCTTCTTTGGTCTGGGCTTTACGCAGATGCTGCGCTCGCTTGGTAAGCTCTTTGTTCCGCTCCATACCTTTCTCCTATTTATTTACAGGTTTTACCAGTCGTTACCGGTCGCCATTCCCCTTCCGGCGCTTCGCGCCACCTTCCCCTCGGGGGAAGGTATGCGCCTACGGCGCTTAAATGTCAATATTGATAGCGTACTTGGCGTTGCGTTCGATCCATTCCTTACGAGGCTCCACCTGCTCGCCCATGAGGACGGTGAAGATGGAATCAGCCCGCATGGCATCATCCAGCGTGATTCGCCGGAGGGTACGCTTTTCGGGGTCCATGGTGGTGTCCCACAGCTCGTGGGCATCCATTTCGCCCAAGCCCTTGAAACGGGAAATCTCCACCTTGGCATTGCTCTCGCCACGCATCTCAGCGGAAACAAGGTCACGCTCCTCATCGGAGTAGGCCACACGCTCCTGTTTGCCACGCTTAATCTTATATAGCGGCGGCACCGCCGAATACACATAGCCATTTTCAATCATAGGACGCATATACCGGAAGAAGAAGGTCAGAAGCAGGGTACGGATATGGGCACCGTCCACGTCCGCATCGGACATGATGATGACCTTGTGGTAACGGAGCTTTTCGATGTCGAAGTCCTCGCCGATGCCGCCACCCAGTGCCACAATCAGGGGAGAGAGCTTATCGTTGCCGTAGACCTTGTCCACACGAGCCTTCTCCACGTTCAGCATCTTACCCCA
>JAFSHB010000079.1 GCA_017440525.1 Oscillospiraceae bacterium
CTGCCTCTCCCTCCGGGAGAGGTGGCACGGCGAAGCCGTGACGGAGAGGGCCCTCTCCGTCATGCTTCGCATGCCAGCTCCCCCAAAGGGGGAGCCAAGTTTTTAATCGACAAATTCTCTCACGCAGCGCTCGTAGGCGGCAACGGGATCTTCGGCGGCGGTGATGGGACGGCCCACCACGATGTAGTCAGAGCCGATCTTCTTGGCCTGCTCAGGGGTCATGACACGGACCTGATCGCCCTTTTCGCCGTCAGCAAAGCGGACACCGGGAGTGACGGTGACGAAATCCCTGCCGCAGCGGCCGTGGACAGCTTCTGCCTCCAGAGGAGAGCAGACCACGCCGTCAAGACCGGCTTCCTTGGCATTGTGGGCGTAGTGCATGACCACATCCGCCATGGGGGCATCGATCAAAAGATCCTCCTTCATGGCCTCGGGGCTTGTGGAGGTCAGCTGGGTCACAGCGATCAGGATGGGGCGGGTGCCATCGGGACGGGTCAGACCCTCCAGCGCGGCTTCCATCATAGCCTTGGTGCCGCCTGCGTGGAGGTTGGTCATATCCACATCCAGACGGGACAGGACCGCCATGGACTTCTTGACCGTATTGGGGATATCGTGGAGCTTCAGATCCAGGAAGATCTTATGACCTCTTTCTTTCAGATCGCGAACGATCTGAGGGCCTTCGGCGTAGTACAGCTCCATGCCGATCTTGATAAAGGGCTTCTTTCCGGTGAACTTATCGAGGAAGTTCAAGGTAGCTTCTCTGCTTGCAAAATCACAAGCGATGATGACATCTTTTCCCATGGTAGTACCTCCTGTATGTTAATGTGCCGCGCCGATGATGTCGGTGAGGCTTTCGATCTTATATTCTTCCATGACCTTGGGCAGGTCCTCAACGATGGTCTTGGATGCGTAGGGATCCACCAGATTGGCGGCACCCACTTCTACAGCGGTCGCACCTGCCATCATCATCTCGATCACATCCTTGGCCGTGGATACGCCGCCCATGCCGACCACAGGGATGGACACAGCCTTGGACACCTGATAGACCATCCGCACCGCTACCGGGAACACGGCAGGGCCGGAATAGCCGCCGGTGACATTGGCGATGATGGGCTTTCTCGTACGCAAGTTCAGGCGCATGCCCATAAGGGTATTAATCAGGCTGACACCGTCGGCGCCTTCGCCCTCGCAGGCCTTGGCGATCGCCACGATATCGGTCACATTGGGGCTGAGCTTGATGATGATCGGCTTTTTCGTCACCTTGCGGACCGCCTTGGTCACTTCCGCCGCCGCCTTGGGATCGGTGCCGAAGCTCATGCCGCCGCCATGGACATTGGGGCAGGAAATATTGACCTCCAGCCAGCCGATGCCCTCTTCCTTATCCAGCTTTTCGCAAACTTCCACATACTCATCCACGGAGAAACCGGAGATGTTGGCCATGACAGGCTTGTGGAAGATCTTGCGGAGCTCCGGCAGCTCGTGGGCGATCACATGATCCACGCCGGGGTTCTGCAGACCCACGGCATTGAGCATGCCGCTGGGGCACTCCGCGATTCTGGGCGTAGGATTGCCGAAGCGAGGCTCTCTGGTCGTGCCCTTGAAGGAGAAGCTGCCGAGGCAGTTGATATCATACAGCTCGTGGAACTCCTGCCCAAAGCCGAAGGTGCCGGAGGCAGGGATCACAGGATTGTCCAGCTCGATGCCGCAGAGCGTTACCTTTGTATTCACCATACGATCTCCTCCCTCTCCAGAACAGGACCATCCTTGCAGATGCGCTTGTTGCCGTACTTGGTCTTGCAGGTACAGCCCATGCAGGCACCGAAGCCGCAGCCCATGCGCTCTTCAAAGCTGTACTGACCGGAGGTCACAGCGGCAGCCTCGATGGCCTTGA
>JAFSHB010000080.1 GCA_017440525.1 Oscillospiraceae bacterium
ATCTGGGCAACGGCTCCTCTCTGTCCGCCTGCGTAGACGGCAAGGTCGTTGATACCACCATGGGCCTTGGCCCTCTGGCCGGTGTTCCTATGGGCACTCGCTCCGGTGATATCGATCCCACCATCATGGAGTATCTGATGGACCGTTATGGCTATGACATCAAGACCATGATGAACATCCTGAACAAGAAGTCCGGTGTGCTGGGTCTGTCCGGCGTTTCTTCCGACTTCCGCGATCTGGACAATGCCGCTGCCGAGGGCAACGAGCGTGCACAGCTGGCTCTGGACAAGTTTGTTTACGAAGTCAAGAAGTTCATCGGCGCCTATGCTGCAGCCATGGGCGGCTGTGATGCTATCGTCTTTACTGCCGGTGTTGGCGAGAATTCCATCGACATGCGCGAGAAGCTGGTCGAGGGTCTGGAATACATGGGTGCTAAGATCGATCCCGCCAAGAATAAAACTCGCGGTGTCGAGGCCGAAGTGCAGGCTGACGACTCCCGCGTCAAGATCTTCGTTATCCCCACCAACGAAGAACTGATGATCGCAAAGGATACTGCCGCTCTGGCAAAGTGATCATATCGAACTCAAAAACAGCCTCCGGTGCGGAGGCTGTTTTTTGTTGTAATATGTGGAATCAGCAGAAATTCCTTTTTGTTTGTGTGGAATGGGTTGTTTTGTATATTCTACATGGAAAAAACAAAACTTTTTTCGACAAAATTAGCGATCGATGCTTGACGATCGATAAAAAAAGTATTAAATTATACGAGCGCAACTGATGCGTGCGTAAAATAATTTGGAGGGTCATCAAACCATGCGTGTTTCTGAAATTTTTGAAAAGCGTGCTGCGTTTTCTTTCGAGGTATTTCCTCCCAAGACTGATGTTGGCATGGAAAAGCTTTGCGGTGAGGGCGGCGTTCTGGAGCAGCTCTATACGCTGAACCCTGACTATATCTCCTGCACCTACGGTGCCGGTGGTACCAATGTGGGCAAGAATCTGGAAGTTCTGGACAAGATCCAGAAGGATGGCAAGTGTGCGGGCGTTACCCACTTTACCTGCATCGGCAACACCAAGGAAGGCATCAAGGAGCAGCTGCAGACATATCTGGATCACGGTATCGACCATATGCTGGCTCTGCGCGGCGATCTTCCCTTTGGCTGGACCGGCACCGGCGGCGATCTGCACTATGCAACAGAGCTGGTCAAGTTCGTCCGTCAGGAGTTCGGCGATAAGTTCTGCATCGCAGTCGCAGGCTCTCCGGAGGGTCACATCTCCTGCCGCAGCCTGGAGGCTGATATCGCGTTCCTGAAGCAGAAGCAGGACAATGGCGCCGATTACATCATGACACAGCTTTGCTGGGACATGGACCAGTTCCGTTATTGGCTCGATGCCATCCGTGCAGCAGGCATCTGGATGCCTGTCGATGTGGGCATCATGCCGATCCTGGATATGGCCGCTACGATCAACATGGCTCTGAGCCGTAATGCCTGCGTGATGCCCAGAGCTCTGTGCGAACTGATCTCCAAGTACTGGATCTTCCCCAACCCCTTCGACAAAGAGCCCTTCGACGCACAGGCTGCACAGAAGAAGGCTGACTTCAAGGAGGCCGGTATCGAGTACACCATCCGCCAGATCGATGAGTACCGCGCCTGTGGCATCGATGGCATCCACCTGTATGCACTCAATAAGTTCGATGATGTGGCTCGCATCACCCGTGAGAGCGGCCTGATCGATCTCATCTGATAAAAAAGAACTGTCCTTACGGACAGTTCTTTTTTTATCAGATATCAGTAATTCTCCTTGCGGATCTCGAAGAAGCTCTGAGGATGGGCGCACACGGGGCAAAGCTGAGGTGCCTTGGTGCCGGTGACCAGATGACCGCAGTTGCGGCACTCCCACATGACGATGCCGGCCTTCTCGAACACGGCCTTGGTCTCGACATTCTTCAGCAGAGCGCGATAGCGTTCCTCGTGGGACTTTTCGATAGCGGCCACACCACGGAACTTAGCTGCCAGCTCCTTAAAGCCTTCTTCTTCGGCTTCCTTTGCCATGCGGTCATACATGTCGGTCCACTCGTAGTTCTCGCCCTCTGCGGCGTGCTGCAGGTTCTCAGCGGTATCGCCCAGTTCACCGAGCGCTTTGAACCACAGCTTGGCGTGCTCTTTTTCGTTCTCTGCGGTCTGCAGGAAGATGGCAGCGATCTGCTCATATCCGGCTTTTTTGGCAACAGAGGCGAAATAGGTGTACTTGTTGCGGGCCTGAGATTCGCCTGCAAAGGCTTCCCACAGGTTCTTCTCGGTCTTGGTGCCTGCGTAAGGATTCTTGCTCATTGTGATTCCTCCATTTTTATATTTGTCTGCCTTTTCATAAGGTCAGGCATATAGACTTAAGAATATTTTGGACAGCGGCATGGGAGATATACCTTGTCAGTTATATTTTGTGATCGCGCCAAACATATGTGCCTGATAGAGCAGATGGAATTTCAATGCATTGTCTGAACCGTCCATCAAGAGCTCATAGTAGGTCTCGCCGACGGAGAACACCAATGCATGGCGGCCGTGCATGGCCATGTCGGTGATATCGCGCAGTCTGATCGCCACATCACCGCAGCAGAGCGTTTCCTTATCCATCACAACAGCATCATGAGCCAGTTCCGTCTGCTGATGGTCTGCAATGGTATACAGCGTCGCAGACATTGCGCGATAGGGGACATCGTTTTTTGCATCATCGAGCGTTTGGTTTTTCTGCCATGCAAACAGTTCCTTTGCTGTTTTCTGCGCGATCCCCTCCAGGAAGCCGTGATCGGTATAGCGGAACTGATGCCCGCAATGAGAGCAAGATACGGTATCCTTTTCGGAGTGAACAGTGTCCATGCTCAAACAGTTGGGGCAATGAGAGAGCATATTTTCGATGCGGTAGGCGAGCTGCTTGCCTCGGTATGCGGCAGGTGCTTCCAGCTGCCTTTCGTAAGCATCTTCATACAGATCGCGGCCGATAGCCTCATTGATCTGATCGACATTCATCTGAGCCAACTGCTCAGAGGTGTAAACATTGACCACAGCGCCTGTGATGCGGCCGCGTCTCGTGCCTTTCTCGCTCCAATTGGGGCTGACGAAGTAGCCGCCTTTGATCTTGTATGTAACAAGGCCGCATTTTGCACTTTTGACGACCTTTCCTGTAGAGGGAAGGATCGGTGCTGTGATGCCGTTCCAGCTTCTGGCACCCTCAGGGAACATGCATACATTGCCGCCCTTTCGAAGCACTCGCATCATCTCCATGACGGTAGACGCGGCAGAGGTGCCCTTGTAGCGCAGGATAGGCCGGAACGCCCATTTTAAGAGTGGGTAGGCGATCTTCCATCTGGAGATATGCTCGCTGCCGACGAAATACATCTGCTTTGGGAAGCTGACAGCGGTGAAGATCGGATCGAAATCCGTCGTGTGATTTGCAAGGACGATATAGTTTTTTGGAAGCTCTTTCGCGATCTTGTACCGATAACCGAACTTGACGAACAAGAAAACAGCAGCCAGAGGGCGAATGATATTCCATAAGATCTTATGTCTGACGGGTATTCCTTCCATCCCAATAAACACCTTTCATGAGTATGCCATAACTATAGCACACCTTTCGGGGAACTTCAAGAAAAAACACTGCGCCCCGGTGATGGAGCGCAGTCGTTCAGCGGTACAGACAGCTGTATGCCACATTGCGGAGCCTGGGCTGATAGTATTCCTCTTTGGGGATGAGCATATGGTGCGCGTAGAAGTACGCGAATCTGCTGTCGGGATCTGCAGAGAGGGTCGCACCGGCGGCACCGCCCCAACCGAACTCGCTGGCGGGACCGTTGAAGCCGGCTGTCTTGCGGTCGATCATAGTGCGGACGCCAAGTCCATAGCCGTAGCCGCTGAGCTGTGACCAGTTGAAGTCTTTTTTCTGCACATCGTTGAGCTGGTTCGTACGCAGGAGCTCGATCGTACCTGCGGAGATGATCTGCTCCCCGTTGGGAGCTATGCCACCATTTGCCAGACAGGAGGCAAATTTGGCATAGTCGGGAACGGAGACGATGATACCGGCACCGCCGCTGTCATACGCAGGACCGTAGAGCAGATCGTTTTCCTTGGTCTGTTTTTCCCAGTGGCCATTTTTGCCTGCGCCGGAGATCTGCCCCTTGGAGATCTCGATCTCTTCGCCGGTCTTATACATATACTGGCTTGCGGTGCGAGCAAGCGTCTCGGCTGTCTGATGGAAGTGGATGTCTGAGATGCCGATGGGGGCAAAGACCTCTTCTTTCATGTAGTCCTGGAAACGCTTACCGGAGATGACTTCGACGACAGCGGCCAGCACATCGTGGCTCAAACTGTATTTCCAGTGTGCGCCCGGATCAAATGCGAGAGGCTCCTTTGCCAGATAGCGCAGTGCCTGAACCGTAGGCATCTTTCCGTCGGTGTCGATCACGGCCTGCTGCATGGAGGGACTGTACTTTTCGTAAGTAAAGCCGGAGGTCATGGTGAACAGATGACGCATGGTGATCGGACCGTCAGCCTTGCGAACTGTGCCATTTTCCTCTTTGACATACATATCTTTGAATTCAGGCATGAACTCGTACAGCGGATCGTCCAGCAGGAAGTATCCTTTTTCATACAGCTGCAGCGCACCAACGACCGTAGCAGGCTTCGTGCAGGAATAGATGTTCAGCAGCTCATCGCCGGTCATCGGTGTCTTGCTCTCCACATCGTTGAGGCCGGAGCTGTATCGGAACACTTCTTTGTTTTCGTGGTAAACGACGATGCTGTTGCCGGGGACATGTTCAGTAGTCAGCCTGTCCATAAAATTTTTCAGGTAGGTGAAGTCCATATTCTGCTCTCCTTTTTGAATGAGTCTGTTTTCTCGGTGTCACCATCCGCCGCGACTGACCTCCAGAAGGTCTAACTCCCGGAAAATGGAGGAAGTGATGGAAAGGTATTCTTCGGCGGAGCGGCACCGCATAAGTTTTTTTCCATATGCATCGCTGTGATCGAAGCTTTTGATCAGATAACGCCACACTTCTTTCATCCGTGTGGCGGCATTATTGCGGCTCTGGAACTGCTGTGCATAGCTGTCAAACGATCGGTCGTGGAACTCCTTGAGGATGTCCTTGTCCGGTATGCTCTGTCCCTTGATCTTTCCGGCCAGAAATGGATCGGAGATCAGTCCCTGTCCGATCATGACTCCCTGAATATTTGGAAAGCGTGCGATGCATGCTTCGTAGTCATCCGGGGTCACGATGCTGCCATTATATGTAAGAGCGCCTGCGTAGGTCTCATATGCGGCTTGAAAAGCGTCCAGTCTGACCGGATGCCTGTAAAAGTCTTTCCGTATACGCGGGTGGACGATCAGCTCACTGATCGGATAGCGGGCATATATGTTCAGTATATCATCGAACTCTTCGGGACTGTCCATGCCAAGTCTTGTTTTTACAGAGATCTTACAAGGTGCTGAGGAGAAGATCGTGTCCAGAAAGCCATCCAGCTTTTCCAGGTCGCTGAGCATCCCGGCACCCTTTCCTTTTGCAGTCACAGTCCCGGAAGGACAGCCGAGGTTAAGATCGATCTCCTCATATCCCATGTGATGGAGCTCGTTTGCGGCCCACAAAAAGTCATGCGGATCTTTTGTCAAGATCTGAGGGATGACAGGGATCCCTTCGTTATGCTCCGGGAAGAACTCCCGCTGCTCTCGAGGTGTAAAGCGGCGGTCGGCTGTGGGGGAGAGGAATGGCGTGTAATACTTGTCTACGCCGGGAAAGTATGTATGATGCAAACGGCGGAAAACAGCGCCTGTGATGCCCTCCAATGGGGCAAGTGAGATATCCATAAAGCCTCCAGCGGTAGTTTTTTTCATCATAGCACGGATAAGTGCTCGTGACAAGCTGTAAACTGTGATATAATAAATAAAAGGAGGTCGGACAGATGATCTACACAGAAATGACAAGGCGAGCCATGCAGATCGCATTTGAGGCCCACAAGGATCAGGTGGACAAGAGCGGCCTGCCATACATCTATCATCCCATCCACTTGGCTGAGCAGATGCAGGATGAAACGACGGTATGCGTAGCGCTTCTGCATGATGTGGTCGAAGATACCGACATATCGATCGAAGCTCTTGCCGCACAGGGGTTCCCTTCCGATGTTATGACCGCGTTGAAGAGCATGACGCACGACCCGGCTGTTCCATACATGGAGTATGTGGCCGTCATAAAAAACGATCCCATAGCACGCGCGGTAAAGCTGGCGGATCTGCGGCACAACAGCGATCTGACACGCCTCACCAAGGTCGATGAGGATGCGAAAAACAGGTGCGAGAGATATCTTGCGGCGATCGCCTTTCTGGAAGCATAAAAGACAGCATGGAAGCGGAGAAGATCCGCTTCTATGCTGTCTTTTTCCTTTTTGGCCAATGAAAAGCGATGAACTCTGCCAGCAGGCACATGGGGAGCGCGGCAAAGATATCCACAACAGAGTGCTGCTTGATAAAAGAAACAGACATGCACACGAAAATAACAGTGATCAAAACAAATACTTTTGCTCCTCGTGATGCCGTTTTTTCCTTCAGCCAAACGGAGGCGATACCGAGTGAATATCCGACATGCAGAGAGGGACATACATTGGTGTTGGTATCAAAGGAATAGAGAAATGCCACGCCTTTGGTCAGGATATTGTCTCTGGGGAATACTGCCGGACGCAGATCCTGGCGATTGGGGAACAGGATATAGACTGTCATCGCGACTATCTGAGTCACGATGATGTAGGTCATGAGTTTTCTGAAGCTCTCAGGCGAATAGAGCGCGAAGTAGAGCAAAGAACCAGCGACGAGCAGATACCAGAATACATAAGGGATCAGGAACGCTTCGCAAAAAGGGATCTTGTCATCCAGCGCGCAGTGCACGACATAACAGCGCTCCGCAGGGATGAAACGCTCTGTCAGAAAATAGAGGATAAAATATCCGACCCAACCGAGCAATAGCTTCAAATGAGAGAATTCAGGCTGACCCAGTTTGGAGAAGCGAAAGTCTCTGTAATCTACGACCGGCTTTTTCATGCAGAACACCTCGGTTCAAATATTGCTGGGATATTCTTTCTTAGGGATATTGCGATAGGGGATGACGGTGTGCCTAGGCAGGCTCCGGGCAGTCTGTGTGATCTGCTCGGTCAAGTGTGTACAGATGCGTTTTCGCTCTTCTTCGATCGGTGCGGCGGCAGAAAAACGAGTAGGCTCACCAAAGTAGATGCCTCCCAGCTTTGGCGCGATGTACATGGGCACGAACGACACTTCTCTTCCGCTCTTCTTATAATATAGTTTTGCGATATCTATGAATCTATCCTCAAATTCATAGATGATATTATTGTTTTTTACATCGTGCTCGGGAAAGATGACCACGCTGGTGCCGCTTTGCAGGGTGCGGAGCGTCTCTTTGAATGTCGCAACGATCCTGCTGTCGCGGTAAACAGGAATGGTATTCGCGCCATTAAAGATGCAAACACTAAGCGGTGCGATCACATAGGAAGCCAGCTTGAAAAACCAGCGGACAGATCGTGGTTTAAAAGACCAGAAATCCTGGAACGCATAATCCGGAACTTCGCGTAGCTTCATCATCTGACCGGCACACCATGTGTAGCGGGGGACCGGCATATAAAACTCACAAGCGATCGGCCCGTAGAGCTGACAGTGATTTCCCACAAACAAAACCGGCTCGTCCGGCAGTTTTTCTGTGCCATAGCACTTCATTTTAGGGGAGGACCATTTTACAAGTCGGGCGATGATGCGATATGCTGCTGTGACCTTTTTGGGGCGCATCTGTGTCATCCTCTCTTTGCGTATAGAAGCGATCATACACCCAATATGTGACAGAAGTGTGAATACCGCCTTGTTTCAGAAAATAAAATGAGAGCCGCCTTAGCGGCTCTCTGTATGCGTTTATCAGGCCTTTTCCAGAGCCAGAGTCTTGGTGGTCACATCACAAACTTCGGTGGGGCCCCAATACTGGATCGCGCCGGGGTAGACATAGCAGGTCTCAGCGGCCCACTCTTCGCGGTGTGCCTCGAAGAACTTGAAGGGCTTTCCGTCCAGCTCGACCAGAGCCTTGCGGATGACGGGCTTGTCGGCACCATGTCTTCTCTCGATGTTCATCATCTTGGTGATGGGCATGCCGCCTGCGACCCACTCTTCAGCGGGCTTGGACAGGTTGGACACCTTGGACAGATAGCCGGTGTAGCCGTACTGGATCAGCATACAGGCATTGTAGCCCAGAGAGTAGCAGTAGTCTGCATCGAAGTTGGAGGGGAAAGCGCAGCGGCCTTCGTAACCAAGGA
>JAFSHB010000081.1 GCA_017440525.1 Oscillospiraceae bacterium
ACGATCACCTCTTTCTATTATTATGACTGCCGTTTTCCCTCTTGTCAACTGTCGGGGGATGCGGGTATAATGACCCATAGAGGTGATACCATGCTTTTATCGGCTGAGAATATTTCCATCAACTACGGCATCAAAGAGCTTTTGAAGGATGCCTCTTTATATTTAGAGCCCGGCGATAAGATCGGCATCATCGGCATCAACGGCACGGGAAAATCCACCTTCCTGCGGTGTCTGGCAGGCGTGGAAGAGCCCGACCGGGGCGCTGTGACCCATTTCCCCAATGTGCAGGTGGTGTTCCTGCCCCAGGATCCTCCCATGGATCCCAAAAACACGGTGCTGGAGCAGGTCTTTGCCGCCCAGAGCGACCTCTTCCGGGAGGTCCATGAATACGAAGCCATCTCCATGCTGAGCAAGCTGGGGATCCACGACCCCTATGCGGATATCGCCGTCCTCTCCGGCGGCCAGAGAAAGCGCGTGGCCTTGGCGGCGGCATTGCTGCAGCCTGCCGATGTGCTGATCCTGGACGAGCCCACCAACCATCTGGACAGCGAGATGACCGCATGGCTGGAGCAGAAGCTGATCGCCTTCCCCGGCGGCATCATCATGGTGACACACGACCGCTACTTCCTCGAGCGTGTTGCCACCCGCATCGCCGAGCTGAGCCGTGCCAAGGTCAGCTATTTTGAAGCCAACTACTCCAAATATCTGGAGCTGAAGGCCCAGCGGGAGGAGATGGCGGAGGCATCGGAGCGCAAGCGGCAGGCGATCTTGCGCCATGAATATCAATGGATCATTCGCGGCTGTAAGGCCCGCACCACCAAGAGCAAGGAGCGCATCGACCGCTATGAGGCCCTGAAAAACCGGGAAGCGCCTCAGTATGACGACAAGGTGCAGGTCTCTGCGGCGGCATCCCGCCTCGGGAAACAGCTGATCGAGCTGGAGCATATCGGCAAGGTCTTTGGCGAAAAGACGGTGCTTCGCGACTTCTCCTACCGCCTGCAAAGAGAGGACCGAATCGGCATCGTGGGTCAAAACGGCGCAGGCAAATCCACCCTGTTGAACCTGATCGCAGGCCGCTTCGCGCCGGACAGCGGCACGATCGTCACAGGCTCTACGGTCAAGATCGGTTATTTTACGCAGGAGGGGCGGGAGCTGGATCCGGACGAGACGGTGTATAAGCTGATCTCCGGCATCGCCTCGGAGGTCAGGACCGACGAGGGCACCTTCTCCGCATCCCAGATGCTGGAGCGGTTCTTATTCACCCCCGCCATGCAGCACACCCCCATCGGGCGGCTGTCCGGCGGTGAACGCAGAAGGCTGTATCTTCTGAGCATTTTGATGGCGGCGCCCAATGTACTGCTTTTGGACGAGCCCACCAACGATCTGGACATCACCACCCTCTCCATTTTGGAGGACTATCTGGAGGGCTTCCCCGGACCTGTGATCGCCGTGAGCCATGACCGCTACTTCCTCGACCGGATCGCGGCGCAGATCTTTGAGGTGCGTCCCGGCGGCGAGGTGGTGCGCTACACAGGAAACTACGGCGACTATCTGGAAAAGCGCCTGCCCATCATGGAGGAGAAGCCCAAGACCGCCGCCCCCAAGGCGCAGCCAAAGCCCAAGAGCCAGAAGCTGAAGTTCTCCTACAAGGAACAGCGGGAGTACGACACCATCGATGCGGACATCGCCAAGCTGGAGGAACAGCTTGCCCGTGCGGAGGAGAAGATCGCCGCCTCCGGCGCGGACTTCGTGGCCTTACAGGAAGCCATGGCAGAGAAAGAGGCTCTGGAGAAAAAGCTGGAGGAAAAGATGGATCGGTGGGTATATCTCAACGAGCTGGCGGAGAAGATAAACGGATGATCGCCATGCCGCCTTTATGGATACATCGGCGGCCGAGGGTCCGGCCGCCCTACAGACCGTAGGGCCGGCAGACCCTTGCCGGCCGAAATTTGAAGCGCAGATCTCTATTGACACCCGGCATCCCACATGATACATTGAAGCAAACACAAGGAGGACTTATCATGGATCTGGAACACATCTCTTTGCAGGACTGCCCCATCTGCGGCGGTGCGGCCGCCATGTTTGAAGAAGGCGGCTGGGCGTTCACCATCCAGTGCTGTGACTGCGGCGCGCAGACAGCCCCTGCCACCTATATGAAGCCCGAAGATCGGGTCAAGGCCGCCGAGAGCGCGGCTTACACCTGGAACTTAGGCAAGGTCACTTCCCCCGACCCGGGAGAATAAGCGAAAGGCTCTGCACAAAACCTCCCTCTGACGAGGGAGGTGGATCTTGCCGCAGGCAAGAGACGGAGGGAGAGATATGAAAGCATATAACAAAGCAAATATCCCTCTGGCAAAGGCTTTGCGAAAAAATATGACACCGTGGGAGCAAAAGCTCTGGTATCAGTATTTAAGAAACTATCCGGTACGCTTTCAAAGACAAAAAGCGATCGGCAATTATATCGTGGATCTTTACTGTGCAAAAGCACAGCTTGCGATCGAACTTGACGGCGGTGGTCACTATACACCGGAGCAAGCAGAAAAAGATTCCGTTCGAACCGCCGATCTGGAAACCATGAATCTAAAGGTCTTGAGGATCTGCAATGTGGATGTCGATAAAAACTTCTGCGGCGTGTGTGAATACATCGATCTTGCTGTTAAACAGTCTCTCCCTCAGTCAGCTTCGCTGACAGCTCCCTCGTCACACCCGCCCGCAGGCGGGCGTACATAGGCCAACCGCCCGTAGGGCGGCTCTTAGGCCGGAGGAGAGGGAGCCTGATAAGATCGCCCCGACTTGTGAAACACAAGTCGGGGCGATCTTATTCACGATCTCTCCAATCTCCACCCGTGGTCGCCGTGGTAGATCATGAGCCGGGTCTGTCCGCCGTCGATGCAGATGTTCTCGCCGGTGATAAAGCCCGCCTTTTCAGAGCAAAGGAACAGGGCCATCTCCGCGATATCCATGGGGCATCCCACACGGCCCACAGGCTGTTGGGCGGCATCGGGACCATCCCACATGGCATCGCCTGTTTCGATCCAGCCGGGAGAGATGGAGTTGACTCTTACCTTCGGTCCGAGAGAGACAGCCAGAGCATGGGTCAGGGCATGGATGCCGCCCTTTGCGGCGGTGTAGCTCTCCGACTGGGGCTGGCTCTGCCGATCGCGGGAGGAGGAGATATTGAGGATACTGCCGCCCTCACGGAAATGGGGCGCAAAGAGCTTCGAAAGGTAAAAGGGCGCAGTCACGCCCACCTTGAGGGCATACTCAAATTCCTCATAGGTGCAATCGTCGATGCCCCGCATGATGGGCAGCGCGTTATTGACCAGCACATCGATATGCCCGTGCTTTTCGATCACATAGGCGCAGAAGTCCTCCAGCACCTCTTTTTTTGAAAGGTCGCCCACATAGTGACCGCCCTGTGCGATATCGATGACCTCCACTCTGCCGCCTTCTCTTTGGAACGCCTCTGCCATGCACCGGCCGATGCCGTGTGCGCCGCCTGTGATCACGATGACTTTCTCTTTGAACATGGTCTCCCTCCTATGTAAAAAGCTCCCCTTGTCAGGGGAGCTGTCAGCGCAGGTGACTGAGGGATCGTCTGATAAGCAAACGGCAACGACCCCTCCGCCTCGCCTGCGCTCGGCACCTCCCCTTACGCAGGAGAGGCACGAACTGCTTCTTAGTGGTTCTCCAGCCAGTCCTTGACCTTGGTCTTGGCGATACGCTGGATATCCTCGGTGGGATAGATGGACTCCTCACCGCCGCACACATACACGAAGTACAGGCCATCAGGAGTCTGGTACAGGGTCTCCTCGAAGCCGGTGGGATCGCCGAAGCTGCCCACGGTGTACTGCTTGATGAGGGAAGCAGTCTCGGTATCGTATTCTTTCTTGCAGATGATCTTTTTCATGAAAACTATGTCCTTTCGTTTTTTTCTTCATTATACGCTCTAATTGTTAGAAGTGCAACTGCTTTTTAGCGGAAATTTTCTACATCAAAGGTGCAAATATCCGAAGTACCGCCCGCACCAGCCGCTGGAACAGGCCGGTGTTCTTGCACTTTCGCCAGGTGATCTCCTCGCAGACCGGGAAGGTGCGGCGGAAATCATCCCCGATGGACAGGATGCAGGCAGGCTCATAGAGGAACACAGCATTCTCGAAATGGAGATACAGGCTCCGGAAATCCAGATTGACCGTACCGGCCACAGCGTAGCGGTCATCCACCAGATAGACCTTGGAGTGGATGAAGCCGGGGCTGTACTCATAGACCCGGATGCCCGCCTCGGTGAGCATCTCATAGTGGGCTCTCGTCACCGCATGGACATACCACTTATCCGGTACATGGGGCGTGACGATCCGCACATCCACACCGGACCTTGCGGCGCACAGGAGCGCCGATGTGATCTTATCATCCAGGATCAGGTAGGGCGTCATGATATAGATCGAGCGCACCGCCCGATGGAACAGGCTGACCAGCAGATTCTCCGAAACATCCTCGGCATCCAGCGGCGTATCGGCATAGGGCTGGACGAAGCCCTCGCCTCCTGCCAGCGGATAGGCATACTCGGGGCGGTAGGCGGACACATCCTCCTTCTCCCCGGTCTGGGAATCCCACATGGACAGGAACATGACCGTCATGGCCCACACAGCCTCGCCCCGCAGACAAAGGCCGCAGTCCTTCCAATGTCCGAACCGCTCCTTTTCATTGATATATTCGTCTGCCAGATTGATGCCGCCGGTGAAGCCCACCTTGCCATCGACGATCAGGAGCTTGCGGTGAGAGCGGTTGTTGAGCCTGCCGGACAGCACCGGCACGATGGGATTGAAGATCTTGGCACGGATCCCATAGCCTCCCAGATGCATCACATAGTCGGCAGGCAGGGTGGTGATACAGCCAAAGTCGTCATACATGACGCGCACATCCACGCCCCGCAGAGACTTCTCCTTCAGGATCTCAAAAATGGCATCCCACATGACGCCCTCACCGATGATGAAGTACTCCAGAAAGATGTACTTCTCCGCCTTTTTCAGCTCCTCCAGCATCCGCCGGAAGGTATCCTCACCGGAGGAGAAATATTCCGTCTCGGTATTGTCATAAGCCGGATACCCGGTGGTATGATAGAGGTACGAGGAGATGGCGGCACCGGGATCGGAGACATTCTGCAAGGTCTCAAAGGTGAGCGGCTCCTGCCGGAGATTCTCTCTGACGATATCCTCAGCCAGCGTCATCCTTTCCCGTATCCTGCGGCTGAGCCGCCGGCCGCCGAAGGCCATATAGATGCAGATGCCTGCCACAGGGAAGGCCAGGATCAGGATGATCCACGAGATCTTATAGGAGGAGTTGGAGCTGTCATAGAGGATATACAGCACCGACACCGCCGACAGGATCGTCAGCGCCGTCTGGATCCAGCTCCGGTAGTCCGAGAGCAGGAACATGGTCACCACGAACACCGTCAGCTGCAGCAAGATCGCCAGTGCCACGATCAGCACACGGCGCAGCATCAGTTTTTTTACATTGGAACGCATAAGCTATCACCTCCATGATACTATATTATACTACATTCTTTGGAAGATACAAGTATCCCTCTCAGTCAGCTCTTCGGGCTGCCAGCTCTCCCAGAGGGAGAGCCAAGGCCTTGCCTCCCCCTTTGGGGGAGGTGGCACGGCGAAGCCGTGACGGAGAGGGTATTTTGCGAACATATGGTTGAGAATAAAAAACAGATATGCTATAATGTAGAGCAAATGCGAGGTGTTACTATGCACAGTTCTATCATCATCAAAGGCGCGAGAGAGAACAATCTGAAAAATATCGATCTGGAGATCCCCAGAGACAAGCTGGTGGTGCTGACCGGTCTTTCCGGCTCCGGCAAGTCCTCTCTGGCCTTCGACACGATCTATGCCGAGGGACAGCGGCGGTATGTGGAGAGCCTCAGCTCCTACGCACGAATGTTCCTCGGGCAGATGGATAAGCCCGATGTCGATCAGATCGACGGTCTCTCCCCCGCCATCTCCATCGACCAGAAGACCACTTCCAAAAATCCCCGCTCCACCGTGGGCACGGTCACGGAGATCTATGACTATCTGCGCCTGCTGTGGGCACGGATCGGCACGCCCCACTGCCCCAAGTGCGGCAGAGAGATCAAAAGGCAGACCGTGGATCAGATCGTCGATCAGATCCAGGCCCTTCCGGAGGGCACGCGCTTCCAGCTCCTTGCCCCGGTGATCCGCGGCAAGAAGGGCGAGCATCAGAAGATCCTTGAGGATGCCAGAAAGGGCGGCTTCTCCCGCGTCCGGGTCGATGGCATCGTCTACGACCTGACCGAAGAGATCAAATTGGAGAAAAACAACAAGCACCATATCGAGATCGTGGTGGACCGTCTGGTGATCCGCCCCGATATGCAGAAGCGGCTGGCAGATTCCATCGAGACCGCCTGCCGCCTGTCCGACGGCCTTGTGCTGCTGCACAAAACGGCAGATGATTCTCTGACCCTGTTTTCCCAGAACTACGCCTGCGATGACTGCGGCGTGTCCATGCCGGAGCTGTCGCCCCGGATGTTCTCCTTCAACAATCCCTACGGCGCATGCCCTGTCTGCACCGGTCTTGGCGTACAGCTGGTGGCAGACCCCGACCTGATCGTGCCGGATAAGACCCTCTCTCTGGCACAGGGAGCGGTGGATATCGCAGGCTGGCGCGACCCCAAGGCCGACTCCGTCAGCCGGATGTACTACGATGCGCTGGCAAAAAAATATGATTTTTCCCTGTCCACCCCGTGGCAGGAGCTGCCCGAGGCGGCAAAGGATGCCATCATGAACGGCACCGGCGCGGAAAAGCTGGAGCTGCGGTACGACCGCGGCACCGGCTACGGTGTGCTTCGTCAGCCCTTTGAGGGGATCTTGCCCAATGTGGCGCGCCGCTTTGAGGAGACCCAGTCGGAATACGCCAAAAAGGAGCTGGAGGAGTGTATGTCCTCCAAGCCCTGCCCCCACTGCAAGGGCCAGCGCCTGTCCGATGTGAGCCGCGCCGTCACCGTCGGCGGCATGGCGATCTGGGACTTCTGCTGTCTCACCGTCCGCGATGCATTGCAGTTCATGGATGGGCTGGAGCTGACCGGCGCACAGGCCCAGATCGCGGAGCAGATCTTAAAGGAGATCCGGGCAAGGCTGGGCTTTCTGCACAGCGTGGGCCTTTCCTATCTGACCCTCAGCCGTGCCGCCGCCACCCTCTCCGGCGGCGAGGCACAGCGCATCCGCCTTGCCACCCAGATCGGCAGCAGTCTTATGGGCGTTTTGTATATCCTCGATGAGCCCTCCATCGGCCTGCATCAGCGGGACAACGACAAGCTGATCGCCACGCTCAAGCGTCTGCGGGATCTTGGCAACACCCTCCTTGTGGTGGAGCACGATGAGGACACCATGCGGCAGGCCGACTACATCGTGGATATCGGCCCCGGTGCCGGCGTCCACGGCGGCGAGGTGGTGGCGGCAGGCACGCTGGAGGATATCATCGCCGAGCCGCGCAGCATCACAGGCCAGTATCTCTCCGGCTTCAAAAAGATTCCTCTGCCTGCCAAGCGCAGAGAAGGAAATGGCAAGCACCTGAAGATCTGCGGCGCAAAGGAGAACAATCTGCAAAATGTGGATGTCCAGATTCCCCTCGGCACCCTGACCTGCGTGACCGGCGTATCCGGCTCCGGCAAATCCTCTCTTGTCAACGAGATCCTCTACAAGACCCTTGCCGCCAAGCTCAACCATGCCAGGATCCGCTCCGGCATCCACGGTGCGATCGAGGGCTTAGAGCATCTGGACAAGGTGGTGGGCATCGACCAGAGCCCCATCGGACGCACGCCCCGCTCCAACCCTGCCACCTACACCGGGCTCTTCAGCGATATCCGCGACCTCTTCGCCGCCACAGCGGAGGCCAAGGCCAGAGGCTACGGCCCGGGACGGTTCTCCTTCAATGTCAAGGGCGGACGCTGTGAGGCATGCTCCGGCGATGGTCTTGTGAAGATCGAGATGCACTTCCTGCCCGATGTGTATGTGCCCTGTGAGGTGTGCCGCGGCAAGCGGTACGACCGTGAGACCCTGGAAGTGACCTACAAGGGCAAGAACATCGCAGATGTGCTGGAGATGACCGTGGAGGAGGCCCTTTGCTTCTTTGAGAATCTCCCAAGACTGCGAAACAAGATCCAGACCCTCGTGGATGTGGGCCTTGGCTATGTGAAGCTGGGCCAGAGCTCCA
>JAFSHB010000082.1 GCA_017440525.1 Oscillospiraceae bacterium
GTACGCAAAGCCTCCCCTTGAAAATACAAGGGGCACTCCAGAGTGGCCTCTCTTGGCCTTCGGCCAATTCACCTTCAGGTGGCAAAACCGCAGGTTTTGACGGAGGGGATATTTATTTTGAATCGTCGGATCAAGTAGTAGGCGGGCAATGCCCGCCCCTACGAACACGAATGTACTGCCGATCATGCTGTAGGGGCGACCATTGGTCGCCCGCGTGCAGGCACTCACAAACAACGAAAACACCCAAGGCATCGAGCCTTGGGTGTTTTCTTTTATGCACAACTCAGAAGGGTCGTACGATCACTAAAACAGGCATATCCAACAAAACTACCATATTTACCCGACAGCAGGAAATTGAAATGAGTGGGCAAAGATCGTATGCTAAATATGGAAATATACATATTGCGAGCTTATCAGAAAGAGGTGCAGAAGCATGAACGAACGAATCAGAAGGGTATTATCGCTCATTTTGTGTGGCGTGCTGATCTTGGGTGCGATGCCGATCTCCACGCAGGCTGCTATGACGCAGGGGCATGTTTTGGAGTATGACTTCAAGGCACCCATGGTGGCGGCTGCCAAGGAGCCTTGGTGGCAGGATCTGCGAGCTGCCGGTGATGCTGCGACGAAATATGTTGGCAGCGATGACTCGTCCGATCCCATGAGCGCAGAGGCTGTGGCGGCCTATGCGTCTTTGCGGCAGATGGTGGAGGAAACGCAGGACTGGAGCATCGATGAAGAAAGCTCCTGTTTTGCCAATAAATATTTCTCCAAGCAGATGTGGCTAAACGGCGATGAAACGATCCCGTGGGGCCTTGCGGTATATAACTGGTATCACAATGATACGACTGTTTCCGGCTCCAATAAGCAGCGGTGTTTCATTACCTTCAACTTGAAGGTGCCCGAAGAGGGTACCTATCAGTTGGCCATCCACGCATGGCTGGAGCAGCTCGTGGGAAAGAATCCCCAGACAGGCTTCTATGCCGGCGGCGGTTACGGCACCGTACTGGTCAATGGCGAGATGGTCGCGGAGCGTCTGTTCTTCGGCACCAAGGGCGAAAACGGCTCACAGACGATGGACCTTGGCAATGTAGACCTGAATGAGGGCGTCAACACCCTGACCATCGAGACGACGACCAATGAGAGCCATGTGGCACCTGCGCGTCGTGTGATCTATCTGGAGGGCGTGACCCTGACCCAGATCGTGTGCGATCATGAAGACAGTGGGAGATCCTATAAGAGCCGCGGCAAAAATGTCCATGCGGTGTGGTCTTCCTGCTATGACTGCGGCCGCATCCTGGGCGAGGAGATCTGGGAGGACTGTGTGGATGCGGATGCCGACCGTGTCTGCGATCTGTGCGGCGGCCCGATCGTAGAGATCCCCACGGATCCACGCTATATCAGTATGGATTTTAAGGATCTGGCACAGCAGATCGCCAAGCAGCCGTGGTGGGACGATCTGATCCCCACCGACCATAAGAACAGCCGTATGATCGGCAAGCTGAACAGGGAAGATGTCTGGACAGCGGAGCAGACCGCAGCCTATGCTTCCTTGCGGGAATATCTGGCACTCAACACCAGCTGGAACATCAATGAGGAGCTGACCATGCTCGATGGCAGCAGACCCAAGCGTGTGTTCTTCTGCGCGGATGAGAGCCAGCTTTGGGGCCTTTGCTTTTATGCCGACCGTACCGGCGGCACGGAGTATTCCAGGCTCTACTTTGATGTGACGATCCCCGAGGGCGGCGCTGGCTGGTATAACCTGACCATGAAGACCTACAAGGAAAACAGCGGCGGCTCCTCTGTGATGTATACCAATAAATACGGTTGTGCCGCAGGCGGCGCAGTGATGGATATCGTGGTCAATGGCGAGAAGCTCTACAACGAGTACTCCACCATCGGTCCTCAGATCCTGGAGACCCAGTCTGTGGGCGCTGTGTGGATGAACGAGGGCGTCAATACTTTGACGCTGGATGTGATCGAGGATTACCTTGGCGGCAACAGCAGCGGCAGACGAAACATCCTGCTGGCTTCCATGGACTTCAAGCCCCTTGACGGTGTGGAAGTGGCAGAGTATCTGAGCAAGACTGTCACGCTGAAGGAGACCTATCTGGCCTTTGATGCTGATGTCTCCGATCTGCAGGTGCAGACCACCAACGATCTGATCGCCACGGCTTCTGTCAATGCCGACGGTGTCGTCACTGTGCAGGGCATCACCAAAGGTGAGGCTCAGATAGAAGTCCTGCGAAGCGGCGAAAAGCTCTGCACCATCCCTGTTGCCGTTACATCGTTTGGCGGCAGTCTCGATGATCTGCAGGGCAGCCCTGCCAAGGTCGATTTTATGGCCTTTGCTGATCGTGCGGCTGAACAGCCTTGGTGGGACAGCCTTGGAGAAGGAAGTGTCCGTTTTGCGGATGTCTCCCATGAAGCGGTCCTCACCTGGCTCGATGAGAACACACGCTGGGAACTGAAAGCCGGTCAGATCGCCGTCAACGGCGGAAAGGAAGCATATGGCATCGGTATCATTGACGGCGATGCAGAGATAAGCGTAGATATCCCCGCAGAGGGCCTTTACGGCATGAATGTGGAATATCTGCAGGAAGAAGAAGGGGCTGCGGCAAGCATCCGTGTCAATGATACCGTGCTGTATGACGGTCTTTCCATGACCGGTGCGGCCAAGGTGCAGAAAGCGAACTTAGGCGCTGTACTTCTGAAGAAGGGCGAAAATGAGGTCGTATTCTCTGCCGATGGTGTGGCAAAACTCCGTTCTGTGACCTTTACGCCCCTTGGCAAGCGTCAGGCGGAAGTGGGAAGAAAACAGTATGTGGCCCTGAATGAGACCTATCTGCCCTTTGATATGGATGCTTCGGGCTGCAGCGTCTCTTCGGCAGATACAGCTATCTTGACTGCTCTGATCGATTCTGACGGCGATCTGGTGCTGGATGCCAAGAAGGCGGGAAGCACGACTGTCACCCTTACGGGGGAAGAGACCTATACCATTTCGGTGGAGGTGGTGGAGCAGGGCAAGTTCCTGAGCCTTTCCTACCACCTCGATAGCTGGAAGACCGCCACCATGTCACCCGGTGAGACCTTGGAGGGCGTGCTGTCGGGTCTTACCACAGCGCAGACTCGGATGTGCGAAAAGCAGCTGCGGCTCGATGGCGCGGTGTACTTCGCATCCTCCGACCCCAAGGTAGCGGCGGTGGATCAGACCACCGGTGATGTGACTGCCGTGGGTGAGGGCAGCGCCAAGGTCTATGCCTATGGGCTTCTGGACGGAATCACGGGCAACGATGCTGTTTCCGTGGTCGTGTCGGATGAGACCGACCTTGCCGAGGTATCCTTGTCGGCACAGCAGGACTATGTTGCGGTATCCAACGCTCTGCTGCTGTCGGTGGAGGGCAAGAAGGCATCCGGTGTGGCGGCAGATATGAGCCTGTATCCTGTCACATGGACCGTGGATGCAGAAACTGTGGCATCCGTAGATGAAAATGGCAGAGTGACCGGCCTTGAGGCTGGTGTCGTGACGGTGACCGCTTCGGCTTGTGTCAACGGTATGCCGGTGTCTGACAGCATCCAGCTCCAAGTGGTCAACAGCAGCGTCCTGCCCAATATGGATGTGGTCGTAGACTTCACCGATGGCAGGGCTGCCACGGCAGAGCATGCTACTTTGGAGCAGCATGGCTATCGAATCGACCGTGAACGGACGAGCAAATTTGAAACTATCAAATTCGGTGCCAAGAGCGGTCTGAGCCTTGCGGCTGCTGTGGGCGAGACGCTGGCTGTGCAGATCCATGTCAGCCGCTCCGGCTGGTATCGCGCTGAGATCACAGGCGCGCTCTATACCGGCGGCGCGATCACCGATGTGTTCGTAGATGACACCTATCTCGGTCTTGTCGATTTTTATGCCGGTGTCAGCAGTGACCACTATGGCGGCGGCGGTGAGCGCAATACCGTTTGGCTGGATGCCGGTGTGCATACGGTCCTGCTGGAATGCACCGGGAAGGGAAATATCGACCTTGGTAGGATCATCTTCCGTGCCGCGGACGATCCCGGCGTACCGCAGATCGATCTGCTGACGGAGCAGACGCTCCTTGTCGGTCAGCAGACCGAAGTGCAGGTGCAGGCTGTGTATGCCAATGCAAGCATCGAAACCTTCCTGAAGTTTACCGATGAGATCCCGGCCTACACGAACTACTGCCGTCTGACTTCCTCCAACACCGCTGTGCTGAAGGTCTCCGGCAATACTCTGGATGCGGTCGCGCCCGGTACAGCGACTGTCACAGCTGCCTGTGAGGTGGGCGGTGCAGAAGTGATCCGTACGGTCGAGATCACAGTGTGCGAAGGAATCGTGGCAAAGCTCGCGCTCACGGCGGAGCATACTACCGTGAAGCCTGAGACCGAGTCGGTGCAGCTCATGCTCACAGTCTTTGGCGCGGATGGGTCCACTGTGGAGCTTCCGGCTGGTGCAAATATTTCCTATGAAAGTGAAGACACAGCTGTCGCGGAAGTGGATGAAAACGGCCTCGTATCCTTCAGAGGCAAGGAAGGCTCTGTGAGGATACGCGCCGTTGCGGAAGAGGATGAGCGTGAGATCTGTGCCGAGATCTGGCTCACTGTCACCGCAGGCAAGACCGAGCCTACTCTCTACACCTATGCCGAGCGGCAGAACGCGCAGGAGAATGTGCTGAAATACTCCTGGGCTTGGGAAGAAAAAGAAAAAGCTGTCAAGCTGGCAGACTATGCAGTGGAGCATCTGGACGAGTATTACGACCTTCTGATCCACGATGTGTTCCCAAGATCTGTGCAGGTGGGCTATCTCAATGACCCCAAGGCTTGCTACTGCCGCTACTGCGGAGAGGATCTCCTGCCGAATTTCGGTGATTATCCCTGGATCATCGATCCCATCAATGACCCCTGGAAGATCACCTGCCCTGCCTGTAAGCGCTCCTTCCCCTCCAATGACTTTGGTGCTTACTATGCGTCCGGCCTTGATGAGAACGGCAACTTCTCCTACGATCTGGCGGATGACAGCCTGCTCGTCAATGAGCTCTACCCCGAGATGGGCGAAGGCTGGGGCGTGGATGACGGCAAGGGCTTCTTCACGAGGAACGCTGAGGGCGTGGAGGAAGTCCATTGCTACATCGCCTATTACATGCACAACTACCTTGTGAAGCTGGGCAAGACTACGCCCTATGAGCACAGCAGTATCGGTTTGGTATTGCCTGCTCTGTGCAATGCCTACCTCTATACCGGCGAAGCCAAGTACGGCATGGCAGGTGCGGTCCTGACCAATCGTCTGGCAGATATCTATCCCGGCTATAACATCAAAAACCACTCTACCAACTATGCACTTTCTGACGGCAATGGCTATACGGGCAAGTTCGTCGGCAGTATCTGGGAGGCCAACACCGTCACCCACTATCTGGCACAGGCGGCCGATGCCTTCTGGCCTGCTATGGATGATCCTGATGTGATCGAGTATCTGCGTGCGCGCAAGGCCAAAGAGGGCATCGATCCCGAGACTGTCACGCCGGCATATATCCGCGAGAATGTGGATAACGGTATCCTGCTGGAGATCAAGCGTGCCTGTGAGAACGATCAGTCCTATGGCAACTTCGGTATGCATCAGGCCGGTATGGTCATGGCAGCTGTGGCGCTGGATCGTCTGCCTGAGACGGAAGAGATGATCGACTGGGCGTTCCGCTACGGCACTTCCACCTCTTCCGGCGGCAAGAGCACTGTCTCCGGCGGCTCTGTGCTGTATAATATCATCGACCGCGTGGACCGCGACGGCTTCGGCAATGAAGGCTCCGCCATGTATAATGCTCTGTGGTATAAAAACCTGCTGAAGCTGGCAGATGCTGTTTCCGGCTATACCAGAGTAGAGGGCGCGGATCTCTGGGCAAACCCCAGATTTGTCAATATGGTCGGTGCCATGATGAAGCTGACCATGTGCGGCACCACTGCGCCTGCCATAGGCGAGAGCGGCAGTGTGCAGGCCGGCGGCAACTATATGGATGTGGCCAGCATGCTCACCGGCTTTATCAATACCGGCAACCGGGATCTTGCAGTGGCGATCTACACCGCCAACGGTTACAGCACCAATGGGCTCCACGGTGATATCTTCACCAAGGATCCCGAGGGCGGTGTGCGTACCAAGATCCAGAAGATCGTGGATGAAGAGGGCGTGTATGACTTCAGCCGCTCCGATATGCTCTGCGGTCTTGGTCTGGCAGTCCTTCGTGAAGGGCCCTCTGTCCTGCTGAGCGGCAAAAACGAGGATCACTTCTTCGATTTTTGGATGCAGTTCGGCATCACCGGTGGTACTCATTCCAATTTGGACAGCCTGAACATCGGTCTGGATGCCTTCGGTCTGGACCTGTCTCCCGACCTTGGCTATCCTATCAACATCGTCACCACCGATCCTCAGCGTATGCAGTGGGATACGGCTACCACCAGCCATAACACGGTCATCGTCAATGACCGTGCCCAGACCAAGGTGATGGTCAATTCCTTCCCCCTGCACTTCGATGATGCAGGCAAGGTCAAGGTCATGGATGCGGAGGCTCCCGGCGCCTATGCCGAGGCCGATATCTACAGAAGAACGCTGATCACCGTGGACAACGGCGAAGGTGTCAGCTACGCGGTAGATCTGTTCCGTGTCCTTGGCGGGACGGAACATGTGTACTCCTTCCATGCCGCGTCCACCATAGATCCCAAGACGATGGGGCTTGATCCTATCCATCAGCCTATGGGCACCTATGCCGGCCCCAATATCCCGTTTGGCAACTGGCAGTCCAACCCCCATTCCACCGATGCGGCTTCCAACATCGGCTCCGGTTATAGCTGGCTGCGGGATGTCTACCGTGATGCCGCACCGGAGACCACATTCTCCATCGACTGGCAGATCGAGGACTTCCAGCACAGGCTGAACACCTCCAGCGGTATCCACCTGAAACTGACCATGCTCTCCGAGGAGCCCATGGCAGAGGTGGCGTTGGCCAATGGGCATACACCGCAGAATGAGACCAATCCGCCCCATATGGAATATGCCCTGATCCGCCGCAGTGCCGAGAGCGATATGGATACCCTCTTCACCTCCGTGATCGAGCCCTATCGCGGCAGCTCCTACATTGAGAAAGCAGAGCTTGTGGATGTGACCTTGACAGAGGGTGAGGAGGGCATCACCGATAAAGCTGCGGCGATCAAGGTCACGCTGACCTCCGGCCGTGAGGACTACATCGTGTACGCGACCAATACGGCGTGTACCTACCGTGTGGCAGACCTCTTTGACTTCCGGGGCTTTGTGGGCGTATGCTCCTATCAAGACGGCAAGCTCATCTATGTCTACGGTAATGAAGCCACGCAGGTGGCGGATGTGATCGATGGGGCACGAGCTGCTGTCACCGGTACGGTAGAGGGCTTCACAGATACACTTTCCGATACCTATACCATGACGATTCGGCCCGATCACCCTGTGGATCCTGAAGAACTGCGTGACCGCTACATCTATGTGCAGAACGACCGTGTGGAAAATGGCGCTTACCGCATCTACGGTGCGGAGCGCGATGGCGAGCTGCTGACCTTGGATCTGCATACACAGGATCTGATCCGCAACTATGTGGATGCTGCGGACCTTGATTCCGGCTTTATCTACAACATTGCGGAGGGTCAGCGGGCCACCATCCCTCTGTCCGTGTCCTCCGATATCGAAACATGGTTCTCCTACACCACAGATCAGGTCGTGAAAGCCGGAAACAAGCAGACCCTGACTCTCGGCAAGGCAGGAAGCGGCGCGGCCTATGAAGTCGAGGGCCTGCCCACCTCCGCCAAGGTCGATGCCAAGACCGGCACCGTCACATGGACGCCCTCCAGAACGCAGACCGGCCGCTATGCCGTGACCGTCAAGGCTGTGGTGGACGGCGAGGTCATGGGCGAGATGGACTTCGTGATCTATGTGGTCAGCTATACCGGATCTGCCTATGAGGCATCCAAGTGTAACCACAGCAAGGCTGTGAGCTTTGAGGCTGACGGCATGATCGAGACCGTCTGCCCCGCCTGCGGCACAGTCTCCAAGACTGCTGCA
>JAFSHB010000010.1 GCA_017440525.1 Oscillospiraceae bacterium
AGACGGCGTTACCGTCTGCATCCACGACCACCACTTCGATGGCATCTGCCATCTCCTTGGCGGCAACGGACTGGCTCACGAAGCTGTAGGTGCTGTTGTACCTGTTGAAGCTCGCTTCCACGGTCTCGCCCTTGTGGGTGATGAGAGCGGTATAGCCATCCTTCAGATCGGCGGTATCCACCATGAAGTTCAGCTTCAGCTCGTTGCCCAGCGTCATGTTGGAGCCAACGAACTTGAACTTCTCCGTCACTTCGGGCTCGTCCTCCACGGTAGTCTTGGTGATCGTGCCGCAGGCGGGACAGACGGTCTCGGTCACGCCGCCCACGGTGTAGGTCACGGCCTTGGCATGCTTACAGACAGAAGCATCATAGGAAGATCCGGTGTAGCTGACCACATAGATCACGAAGCTCATCTCGCCCAGCGCGTCGCCATCGGCATCGATCGCCTTGACGGTGACGGGATAGCGGCCTGTCTGGGTACGGGAGGGCGTCCATGTGAGCAAGCCTGTTTTGGTATCGAACCTGGCAGCAGAAGGCAGTCCCTCTGCTGTATAGCTCACATCTGCACCCGTCACGCCCGTGGTAAGGCTCAACTTATTACCCACCTTCACCACCTGATCGGCGGTGTGGCTAAAGAGCTCTTCCACATCGAAGTGTGCCGTCAGCGGGATCGTATAGGCATCGCCCTCGGAGATATTGTGCTTAAAGCCCTTATCCAGATCCATCGCATCGATATACTCCCGCACCAGCGTCTTATCCTCCAGATACAGCACAGCCACATCTCCATCCACCTTTGCAGCCCGGATGGGGTAGACCGCATTCTCCAGACCGTCGTTATCCACATAGATATAACGCCCTGTCAGCTCTTTTTCTGAAACAGGCACATCCATCTTCACGGTGATGGTATAGCCCTCGATGGTGAGCCCCTTGGTGAAGTCGGTGACAGTGCCTGTCACAGCAGGACGCGCATCTTTGACCGCATCCGCGACCGTGACCGCTTCGCTGCCCCATGCATAGACGATGCGATCATCCTCATAGCTGACCACACCGGTAGAACCGCGGAAGTCAAATCTGTCATCGATGCGATAGGTGCAATCGGGATTCGTTGCATATACGATATAGTCCACACGGCCTGTGACCAAGGTGGTCTTGATGGCGGCGGCACGGTCTGTGGCGGCTTCTCTGCCATCGATCAGCACCACTTCCGCCAGCTCGGCCTTGACGACCTGCTTTTGGCCCTGCCAAGGTTCGATCACTGCGGTGAACAGTGTGTCCATGCCCTCTTCGCCGCTGCGGCGGATCAGTGCATATTCCAGATGGTCGGGGTTATTGCCGTTCTGCGGCGGCTGACCGTCCGCCAGTGCCACTTCGGTCATGGGCTCTTCGGAGAGCATGGTCAAATTCAGATGGATACCTGCCGAAGTAGACAGCCGGTGATGGAAGTCCTCGATCTGCCAATCGACAGAGAAGGTCGTCTCGGGATCGTTATCACGGGAGACATTGTACAGCCAGTTATAGCCGCTACCGATGAACGATGCATCCATGGTCTGGCTCTCATAGCCGAAGGCCACATCCGCGCCTGCGTAGGTGCCGAAGGGCTGTTCCACCATTTCAAGCCCTGTGACCACAGGATCGATCCGGGTCGCACCGTGGAAGGAGTAGACATGCTCCGAGCCGCCGAGGACACGGAAGAAGTCCACGGCATAGTCCACACCGTTGGGGGCTTCCACTGTGACCACGGTGCGGCGGTAGATATCCGCATCGGGATAAGCCTGAGGTGCTTCCACATCCATGACCTTGGCCTTGCCGTCATCCGCAAAGTGCAGAGGGAAGCCCGCCGCATCGGTACCCAGCTGGATTCTGTCATTGACCACCACCGTGTTGTCGGAAACGGTATGCTGTACCCACTGCATACGCATGGCATCGGAGCCGTTGACCTGCAGAGGATAACCCATGGAACCGGACAGGTTCAGACCGAATGCCTCCATATCAAGGCGGAGCATCTCCTTCTGGGCATGGGACATGGTGGTAAAGTTGAAGGCCATGTTGTAGTCAAAGAACTGATCGTCATTGACACCGGCCAGATAGGTCTCAGGACCTTTCCGAAGGATCGCCATACCATGACCGCAGAGCATATCGGACTGAGACATATGCCACACACCTTCGTCATTGACGATCCGCAAGATCTTCTTGCCCACACCTTCCGGGTCCGCAGTGAAGATATCGCCGCGCAGATCCTTCACAGAGCTGCCGTTGATGGCATACAGTGCTTTGGCCATCTCCACATCGCCTGTGGCAAGGAAGGCCGCCAGCAGGTCATCGATGGAAGTATAGCCCCATGTGGTCTGGACAAAGCCTGCTTCGCCGTATTGCGGATACAGGTGGCCGCAGACGGTCAGGCGCATGAGACCGAGATACATATTGCGGAACTTCTGGTTCTGCCACAGATCCGCACCCTCCACCAGATCGAAGCCTGTCAGCACCAAGGCCACATCCAACATATCTCTGGGCCAGATGCCGTTGTACTGGAAGGAGCCTTCGTTGCCGATTCCGTCACGGCACACATCGTTGACAATGGTGCGCAGCACATCACCGCCGGTGGAGTAGGGTGCACCGTCTACCCAGCCTGTTTCCTGGGAAGCAAAGAGGTAGTCGACGATTTCCTGACTTTCAGGCAGTCGGTCAATGGCAACGGCGCAGGCCGCCAGACCATGCTGGCTCATACCGAAGTTGCCTCCACACTGCCAGTCCTTGTGGGCCTCAAAGTAGCCGAGGATCAGATCGTCTTCAATGTGCTTTCGCACATAGTCGGGGGTGATATCTTCCGGCTCCATTCCCTTGAAAGCGGCGTGTTCACGCAGGTAGGAGATCACTTCTTCATTTTCCATACAGGGCCAGAAAGCATCGTAGGCTCTGGCAAAGTGATCGCCGTAGGAACCGTCCCAGGTCTGATAGGACAGCTTACCGCGTCCGTCGGAGCCGGACCAGGGAGAATACCAGGACCAGTTTTCATGGCTGTAGACAGAGTATTCGGGGTAGATGTCCGCCAGTCGGTCGGTCAGTATAGCACCGGCATTGCCGTACTTTTCCTCCCCCGTATAGAGATAGGCATCACGCAGGGAGTCCAAGATCACGAACATGCTGTGCTTGCTGTCGCCAAGTCCGTCGATCATGGCAAGCATATAGTAGTTGATGTAGGTATGGGTCTCAGGCTTGCCGGAGGGATCCTTTTTCCCTGTCACATAGCCCCAGCCGTCGTCCACACCCCAGCCTTCTCCCATTTCGGGGTACAGCTCATTGACCAAATACTGAGGATCTGCTTTTTCCGGGTGGAAATAGCCTTGTTCATCAAGGCCCGACTCATAATAGGATGCAAAATCATTGGAGGGGAAGTCACGCTTACACAAAGGGCAGGTGATCTTCCACGGATTCTCGATGGGGTCCACGATCCATGGATAGTGACCGAACTTGCCCACGATATCCGCACCGCAATAGCGGCAATAGCGGTAGCCGGTGTCGCCGTTGTAGCCGACCTGATTGCTTCTGGGGAAGCTCTCTCTGACCCACATATCGTAGATATGATCAAGATTCTCCACATAGTAGTCGGCATTGCGGACAACAGCTTCCTTCTCACGCCATGCCCAGTCGTATCTCAGCACATTGGCGCGGGCGTTGGCCCGCTCCTCATAGGTATAGATGGAAGGCTCCAGCTTGCCCTCGGTGACGGTGAGCCAGAAGGATGTCTCCACTGTGCGTCCCGACTCCGCGATCTTTGCTGTCAGCAGAGCAGAGCCGGTCTTGCCGGTCAATGTGACTGCGCCGTCCGCAGCGATGGTGGCCACATCGGCATTGCCGCTCTCATAGTGAATGGTCATATCCTCCGTCAGCTCCAGCTTGGTGCTGTCCGCACCATAGAGCAGGAGTGCTGTGGGGAAGGGCTCCGCGTTGGGTCTGACTGTCGTATCCTCTGCTGTCAGTTCGGCCCTCGCGATGCTGCCGCCCTCGACTGTGATGGGCAGCTCCACCGTCACGGCTTCGCCGTTGATATCACACACAGCCTTGATGATCGCTTCACCTGCGGCATGAGCCGTCACAGTCATATCCGTGACGGACACCACGGCTTCATCGGAAGAATACAGGGTGTAACAGTTGGTGTGACCGGGTGCTTCTGTCACCTGTCTCAAGGTCTGGGGATGCAGCGCATCCGTCAGAACAGATAGCTTCAGTTCCTGTGTCTGTCCCGCCACCATAGTAGTGTCTGCCGCTGTCAGTGTCACATCCATGGGATTCGGATCATGGACAGCGTAAAAACGGATGCCGCCCAAAGTCTGCTGGGCATTTTTACGGTAGGTGGTCATCAGACGGAGATCATGAACACCGGCTGTCAGATAGATGGTGTTGTAGCCGCCGTAGTTGTCATACTGGGTGGTATTGGTCACATCGAAGTAGATGGGGCCAACATTCTGATCGTCGATCAGGCCAATGGCATGGGCACCTGCGTAGGTGCGTCCGCCTCGCAGCTCCACCATGTACCAGCCATCCTTGGGAATGACCAGACGGAAGGCCATGCTCTCGCCCTCAGGGATCACGCCCTGCAGACCGGCTGCCAGAACGACCAGCTCCTTGCCGCCGAGATAGGTGTTTTCCCGATCCAGCTCGATGCCGTCTTTCTCCAAGGTCAGATCCATAAAATCCAGACCATCACCATAGCTGAAGTTATAAAACACCGTAGAACCGGGAAGCTGTGCATTGGGGATGATCTCCAGCTCCATGGATGCCGTCAGCGATCTGCCGCCTACGGAAACGCTGGCTGTCACCGTGACAGTACCTTCCTTGTAGGCATCGAGCATACCGTTTTCATCGATGGATGCGATGCCGTTCAGGATCGTCTCATCGTCCAAAGACCACGCCACAGGATACAGGCGCATATCGGCCTCCACACCGGACGCTTTGAGTCCTGTCGCTTCCACTTGGATGAAATTGCCCGTTCCCACATAGTCCACAGGCGCGGTGACGAAGATGGATGCAAGGTCTGTATCATCGGTCACAGTGACCTTCGCCACGACCTTTCTCGTGATACCATCAAGGCGCACATAGGCCGTGATAACGGCTGTGCCTTCCTTGTGGGCAGTCACATCGCCGGTGACAGTATCCACAGTCGCGACCTTGGGATCGGAGGAAGCAAAGTAGATGCCGCCCGCGCGGATGCTCTCTTCAGGCACAGTCTCCAGTTGGGTCGTTCTACCGATGATACTGCCCTTCGCGGTCTGTCCCACAGACAGAACAGCCGACGCAGAGCCATCCAACTGATAGACGAGATCGCGCAGGACATTGGGAAGATCTGTGGGAGAAAGCTCCAAGGAGCCCTGCCGTGTCAGACCGCCGATGGTCATTTCCGCCACGACCTGCGCCGGGGCATTGAGACCCACGAGCTGTGCGCTGACTGTGGGATATTCGTAAGTATTTGATGTCTGGGCCACAGAGGTCTTTCCGAAGTCGGATCCAACGATCACCACATCTTCGTTGGTGGACCACACCGACACATTGCCTTCCCATGCGCCCTTATCAAGGCCGATGGCCTTGCCTGTGGTGGTCATGGGGACCATCGTAATAGCCGTGGGGTCCTCGATCTCGGTCAGCTCTGCCGCAGGGGTCAGTTCCACCCGCTCATAGCCCACTTCGCGAAGCTGGAAGTCGTCCAGCCAGAAAGTACCCTCAAACCCAAGCAATTCCTTATTGAGAGGCGCATAGCCGGAGTTGGCATTGAATGTCAGACGGGGCACCAGATATACATCGCCCTCATAGTCGATGGGAGCCAGAACGGGGACGCTGTATTGCACATACTCATCCGTCAGCGTATCGGCAAAAATACGGGTGCTTGCCAGATACTCCCGCAAAAGTGTGGAAGATGTGCTGTTGCCCAGATAGTCATACAGCTGCACCGTGATCGCCCAGGGGTTCTGTGCGCCCTCGGGCTGCACATAGTGCTCTACCTTGATGCGGAAGGACAGCTCGTACAGATGTCCGCCCCGGACCTTTATCATATTGCCGTTTGCAAAGGTCACAGCACCGCCCTTGCCTGTGGCATCGGACACATTGGGATTGGCGGTGATCTTCAGTGCATAGTTGCCTGTGCCGTCATCGGCGATCTCCGACCATGCTCTGGCATTTTCCACATCCCTGCCCTGCAGACCTGTCCACTTGCCCTGTGTGCCGCCATCAAAGGAAGCACTTTCCGCGATCAGGTTTTCACCGCTGTCGCCGACGATGAAGGAAAGCTCCCTGCGGATCTCCACACCGCCCCGTTCTGCCGTGAGTGTCAAAGACGCTGTGCCGTCTGTCAGCCCCATCACCGTCAGAGCCTCTGCGTCAAAGGTCAAGACCGTTTCATCGGAGATTTCATAAGAGAAGTTGACATCCTTGGGTGTCAAGGTCACACCGCCGTTGGACGACATTTCGATCTGAAGTGTCTGCGGTGCCATACGGGGGATCTCCCCTGTGGTATTGCCGGGGAGCTCTGCCTCGAAGCGCTCCAGGATCATGGGCAGGACCGTCACATCGATGGTACAAATGAATGTATCCCCATCATAGACATCCACGGCTGTCTCACCCTCCATGAGGCCCCTGATCTTCAAGATGCCGTTCTCCACGGTGGCTTCCGCCAGACCGGGATCTGCTATCTCGGCCCATACTGCTGTGGTATCGGCATCGAAGGGAAGGTACATACTGCAAAGATCCACCTCAGCTGCCGCACCGACCACGGTCTGCACCCCGGTAAAGGGTGTAAAGCGGATGGATCGCAGGTTCACATTGCTGCGGTAGACCGCATTGGTCATGGCCCAATAATTCTTGGAGGTATGGAGCATGATATCGTTGCTCCCCTCCTCCAGATAGACCTGACCGAGGGAAGAGGATACCAGCTTCTTGTCGCCCACGGTGCAATGATCATCGTAGATCATCTCACCGTTGACATACACATCCACATAGGCACCGCCGGCATTGCCGATGCCGTCATTGGCTACATCTGTGTTCTTGGAATTGGAAAGAGAGACTTCCAAATTCATGTTATACCAACCGGCAGCAGGTACCTTTACCTGCAATGCCAGATCGGAGCGAGTATCGGAATAGCCCTGGTAGTAGCAAACATGATCCAGGCCCCAGTTCAGATCCTCATCTGCGGAAAGGTAGACCATATTGCCGGCACTGCCGATCAGGGTAGCCGCATCATCATTGATGGTCCACCCCTCATTTTCCCAGAGCCATGCACAAAGCTGCTCGTAAGCCTGCACCACAGATGCAGTCTCGCTGGTGCCGTATTTTCGACCGATTCGGACAGCATCGTTGCCGTCGTAAGTCTTTACCGCAGTCAGACCGGACCAAAAGCTCTGTTTGGATGCACGAAGCGCGCTCTCCTTGAGATCGATCTCGATGATTCCTGCCTGCGCCGCTTCGGCATTGGCAGAGATGGCAGGGATCATACCCAGGACCATGACCAATACCAGAAGTAGACTGATCGCTCTGTTTCTCATATCAGAGTCCTCCTTTGTGTAGTCTCCACAAAAAATATCTGTATTTTACCATTTTATGATATAGGATTTCTATAACTTTGTCCATTGCACCGCTTGTGCAAAATTTGGTATAATTCGGATATAATATTTTAAGGAGGGATCGCATTGGGCGAGAATTTCCAGCTGATGCTGAACAAGCATATCCACGACCTCAACCCCATCAATGTGGGGGAAGCCGATGTGCCGCCCGGTGGGGTCTGGGGCCCGAAGAGCATCGACTATTATCTGATCCACAAGATCACCAAAGGCCGCGGCACCCTCCGCATCAGAGACACTTTCTACCGCCTGCAGGCCGGACAGGCCTTTATCCTTCCGCCGGGCGAGATCGCTTCATGGACAGCGGATGAAAAAGATCCCTGGTCCTACCAGTGGATCGGGTTCACCGGAGAGCTGGCAGGCGCCTTCTCCCGCGCCCCCACAGTATTCACCGCTCCGGAGGAGATGTTCTCCCATGTGGTGGGGCTCCGTGATCCGGAAGACACGCTGGGCTATATGCTGGCAGGCGATCTGTTCCACCTGTACGGACTGCTCCTCAGTGAGGGAAAGGAGCGGCAGGATCATATCCGAAGGATCACAGATTACATCCTTGAGAATTTCACACGAGATCTCACCATCCAGGAGATCGCAGATCATGTGGGCCTGAACCGGGATTATATCTCCAAGATCTATAAAAAAAAGACAGGGATCACCATCCAGCAGAGGATCAGCGAGGCCCGCTTTACCGAAGCCATCCGCTATCTCTATGCCGGATACCCTGTCAGAGAAGCCGCCAATCTCAGCGGCTTCAAGGATGTCTCCAATTTCTCCAAGCAGTTCAAAAAGCTCCACGGCATCTGCCCCAAGCATTGGCGGAGATACGAGGAATTCAAAGGAACATATCCCCAGGAATAAAGAGGCACGCATCCAAAGGATGCGTGCCTCTTTAGACTGTCATTTATACGAACAGCGCATCGAACGCCGCGGCGGCTTCTTCGCCGGTGGCGAACGCGCCGGAGAACAGCTGTACGATGACATCCGCCATGACGGTCTTGATGTCGGCATTCTCCGTCAGGCCACCGGCATAATGGGTGACCTCCGTCGTGTTCTCCATGATGACCTTGGTATCGGCAAACTGGGGCAGGGGCTCCTGCGTTCTGTCGTCCACCAGATACACATCGGCATCGGTGATAGCCTTGTTGACCTCGCCGGTATTCATGTAGTACACATACTCCCAGGCCAGATCGGGATCCTCACAATCGACATTGATGCAATGACAGGTGCTGGAAACAGGGATACCGTAAGTACCGTTGCCCTCGGGATCGTAGGGGAACTTGAAGGAGCCCCACTCCAGATCGGCACCGGTCATCTTTTCGATCTCTCCGGAAGCCCACATACCGGTATAGACCATGACACATTCCTCGGTCAGACCGATCTTATTCTGAGAAGCGGGCCACTCACCGGGCGCTGTAGGATCGAAATAACCCTTGTTTCTCCATTCGATGATCTTCTGGCAGGCTTCCACGAACTTCTCATTCTTGGAGAAGCCGCCGTTTTTGGCAAGTGCAGTGCCGTCCTCGGTGCCGACCATACGCTCGACCAGCGCACCGAAGGTCGCCGTGGCGTAAGCAGCATCCAGCGAGATGGGAGCATAGCCTGCCGCGACCAGCGCATCACAGACAGCTTCGAACTCCTCGATGGTCTCGGGATTCTTTTCGATGCCGGCCTTTTCAAAGGCGGCGGCATTGTACCAAAACGCATTGAAAGACGAGATCGTGGGGATGGCATGGTATTCATCATCGTTGGCAGACTCACCCTTGATGATGTCCATGCAGATGGGATATGCGCGGTCCAGCACATCGGATTCGGTGACATACTTGGTCAGATCCAGCGTATGGTCGAATTCAGCACGCAGAGCCAGATTGGAGCCGACGCAGAACACATCCACACGCTCACCGGCATCCAGCGCAGTGCCGAGCAGCGTGCTCAGGTCGCGGCCATAGTGCTTGACTTCGATGTTGGCACCGGTCTTCTCACGGAAGGCGTTGATCGCTTCTTCAGCAACATCATAGGTGGGAGTACCGACCTCATAGGCAGTCCAGACCACCAGATCGGGACCGGACGCTTCCTGCTTGCCGCAGCCAACAAAACAGGAAACGATCATAAGGACACACAGGGTCAAAGCAATGATCTTTTTCATTTGGGAGCTTCCTTTCTCAAACTGTCGTTAAGTGGATATCCGATGGCGAGATCTGCCACAAATATCCGAAACTTACCTTTTTATGATATCGCAAGTTCCCATGTCCGTCCATAGCGTCCCCTGTGCAAAAATTGGTATGATTCGGATATGTGTTATCCACGGTCTCACCTTTTATGCTCCGGTCCCCCACAGACAACACAGCTTTCAACAAAGTCGGTGCCTGCACGCGGCGGCCGAGGGTCCGCCCTGTTGTGGTACCCAAAATTGACAAACGCTCGTTTCCTCGCTGTCAATTTTGACCACGGCCACTCATTCGGCTCCTTTTCTCTGCCACAGGCAGCAGTCGCCTCATTCCCCGCCCTACACCCATGCCCCGTAGGGCCGTCAGACCCCTGACGGCCGGAACTGCCTGCACGCGGGCGACCAATGGTCGCCCCTACGAATGGTGTTCGATGGTGCATAGCACCAAAGGCTCCCCTTGTATAAGGGGGATCGTCCGCAAAATGGAAAAGAGCAGGCTCCCGGGGGAGCCTGCTCTGTGTGCGTGGGGTCTTACTTGTTGATGATGTAGTTGTAAGCGGAGGTCGCGAACTTCATGATGTTGGCATACAGGCCGTAGGTATCGGCGTTGTTGCTTTCCGCTCTTGCCACATAGCTCTCAACGGAGTCGGTGCCTGC
>JAFSHB010000083.1 GCA_017440525.1 Oscillospiraceae bacterium
AAAAATTGAGGTATCGCTTCGTGATGATTGAATTAACGGGCGATCTTAGATCGCCCCTACGAGATCGAACGGCAGTGCGTACCTGTTCGTAAGGACACCCCTCTGGGGTGTCCGTGTGCAGGCACTTTCGGGACGATGTGGGCATCGTCCCCTACGGATGCGTTTGAAGAATATTCTTAGGGGCGGACCCATGTGTCCGCCCGAAAAGCCGTCTCCTGACGGATGAGGTTTGTTTCGGCAAAGGCGGAGCCTTAGCCCTACGAACAAGCCCCAAGTGCTTCCGTGACCGACTATTTCGGCCGCCGAGGGTCCGGCGGCCCTACGGATGCACCATCGAACAACACATCGTAGGCCGGGCAGACCCCTGCCCGCCGCGCCACCTCCCCCCACAGCGGGAGGCAAGGGCTGACCGAGAGGTGATACAGGCACCTTCTTTAAGAGACCGCAGGCACACGCACTTTCGAACAGCACTTAGAGTCGCACGAAGAAGCGGCTGTCTTTTGACAGCCGCTTCTGTTATTTCTGCTCTGCTGTTTCCATGATGATCTCGCGCTTTTGCTTGCCGCAGGCGCAGGTGGAGACATAGGAAGAATTTTTGCGTCCGCAGGTGCAATTCCAACTGCCATCATAGTTGACGCCGGCAGCTTTGGGGGAGACTGCTGCGGGAGGATCGGGACCTCTATCAAAAGGATCTGGCCGTATATCTGCAATGTTCACAGGTGTGCTATTCCCACTATGAGATCGGTAAGCGGGATATCCCGACCGATGTTTTGATCAAACTGGCAGACTTTTATGGAACGAGTGTGGATTACTTGTTAGGCAGGACAGACGAGAAAAGACCATACCCCAAAACGCGCAGATAAAGGGGATCCCTGTGTAAGCTCGATCTTATATCGCTGTAGGGGACGATGCCCACATCGTCCCGAAAAGCCTACTTTTTGCAGATGTGGCGGGCCGACACGCAGGTCGGCCCCTACGAGTATATCGACCGGTGATGCCATGTCTGCCCGGGCGGGCAATGTGTACCGTGTTTTTTTGCAGGGCTATCCCCCCACCCGGCTTGCGGGGAGAAAATAAGCGGGATATAATGACAAAAAAACAGACAGCAAAGGAGCTTGGATATGAAAAGATGGATCGCAGGGCTTTTGTTTGGCGCTGTGCTGATGACACTTGCCGGCTGCAATACTGTGCAGCAGGACACGGCCCTTCAGGAGGCGCCCACCCGCGTGATGGTGGATGGCGTGGGACGCGAGGTCGTGCTGCCGGAGCAGGTGGAGCGCATCGTGCCGCTGGGAAACACCCCCCGCATGGCGGTGTATCTGGGGCTTGCGGACAAGTTTGTGGGCATTGGGGAATGTGAGATCGCAGACAGCCCCATTATGGCGTATGCATATCCTTACCGTGAAGCATGGGCAGAGCTCCCGGTCGTTGGGACAGACTCCATGGGAGAAACGGCCTATTATGCCGAAGAGATCATATTGGCCAGGCCGGATGTGATCTTGTGCAATTACACAGCGAATGTGGCGGATAGCATCCAGGCCCAGACAGGGATCCCGGTCTTTGCCGTGCAGGAGGCCGATCTTTTCAGTGAGGGATATGATGAAGCCCTCCGGCTCCTGGGCGAGGTCTGTGGCGCTGCCGAGCGTGCTGAGGCGGTCATTCGAGCTATCGATGACAACATTGCCGAACTGGAGTCGAGGACGAAGGATCTGACCGATGCGGGAAAGCCTACTGTTCTGGGTGCCGGTGCGACCTTCAAGGGGAGCCACAGCATCGACGGTGTTTATACCAACTATCCCGTGTTTGAGATCCTGTCTGCCATGGATGTGGCAGAGGATATCGCGGGACAGACAGGGTCCAGCGGTGTGATGGTGGATCGTGAGCAGATCCTGATCTGGGATCCGGAGATCATTTTCTTTGATGCGGCATCTATGGAGCTGGTCCGCGCGGACTATGCGGAAGATCCCGACTATTTCGAACAACTGCAGGCGGTGAAAAACGGCGCGCTGTATCAGTGGCCCAATTCCACCTGGCACTGGTCCAATGTGGAGATCCCGATGGTCTGTGCCTATTATGTGGGAGCCACATTGTATCCGGAGGCTTTTGCAGATGTGGATCTTGAGGCAAAGGCCGCTGAGATCTTTGACTTCTTTATCGGTCAGCCCGACTATCTTTCTGTTTTGGAAGAAGCGGGAGCCGGGTATTCAAAAGTGACTTTGGGAGAATGAGACATGAACAACAGCTTCAAGCAGGGCGCTGATGCATACGAAGGATATACCTTGCGAAAGAAACTGACGCTGCTCCTGTCCGCGATCTTGCTGGTCATTGCGGCTTTGTATGCAGTCGGTGTGGGCTCTATCCAGATCCCGATCGCTGAGATATTAAGAACATTCGTCGGGCGGGGAGATCCGCTCTCGAGGACGGCTATTTTGAATATCCGCCTGCCCCGTGTGGTCGCGGCTGTTCTGGTGGGTGCGGCGCTGGCCTCCTCCGGCGTCGTGATGCAGTGTGTGCTTCGCAATCCTCTGGCATCGGCATCGACCTTGGGCGTTTCACAGGGTGCGGCCTTTGGCGCGGCTCTGGGTATCGTGGTGTTTGGCGGCGGCGTGGTAAATCCTGCCGCGGCTGCCTCTGCCATTGCCATCGATGACCCCTATATCGTCACGATCTGCGCCTTTGTGTGCGGTATTTTTGCCACCGTCGTCATCATTGCTATCTCACAGATGAAAAAGGAGATCGGTCCCGGAGGGTTGGTATTGGCGGGCGTGGCCCTGAGCTCTCTGTTCAGCGGCGGCAGTACCCTTTTACAGTATTTTACGGATGATACCAAGCTGGGCGCCATCGTATTCTGGACCTTTGGCGATCTGGGCAGCACCAACTGGCGGGAGCTTCTGATCTTGGCGGTGGTATTGGCGGCATCCATGATCTATTTTATGTGCAGCCATTGGGATCACAATGCCATGGAGGCCGGGGCGGACACCGCAAAGAGCCTGGGCGTCAATATCCGCTCGGTCATGCTGATCAGTATGGGGATCAGTGCGCTGCTGTCAGCCACAGCAGTTTCCTTTGTGGGCATCATCAGCTTTGTCGGGCTGGTCGCACCGCACATCATGCGAAAATTTGTAGGGAACGATCATCGCTATCTGCTTCCGGCCTCTGCCATAGCAGGTGCCTTGCTCCTGGTATTGGCGGATACTTTCGGCAGATCTGTCATCGCACCGGTCATCCTGCCCATTGGCGCATTGACGGCGTTTCTTGGTGCGCCGGTGTTTTTGCTCCTGCTGTTCAAGGGGGTGAAGCACAGTGGTTGAGGTCAAGCATATCTCTTATGCCTACCAGAACGGTAGGGGAAAAGTGCTGGAGAATGTCAGTTTTTCGCTGGAGCCGCGGCAATGTCTTGCGATCCTTGGAAACAACGGTGCAGGCAAGAGCACGCTCCTCAAGTGCATCGACCGGATCCTCCCCACGAAAGGTGCTTCTGTGACAGTGGATGGAAAAGAGGCATTCGCCATGTCCAACCGGGAAATGGCGCAGCAGGTGGCATTCGTGCCCCAGCATACTGCGGCATTGCATATGACCGTATTCGATGCGGTGCTTCTTGGGAGAAAGCCCTATATCAAATGGGATGCGACCCGGGAGGACCGCCGGATCGCGGCCCAGACCATCCGGCAGATGGGGTTGGAAAACGATAGTCTCCGCAATGTTTCAGAGCTTTCCGGTGGTGAGGCGCAGAAGGTCATGCTGGCGCGGGCTCTCGCGCAGCAGCCGAGGCTCCTGCTTCTGGATGAGCCGACCAGCGATCTGGATCCCCGCAATCAGCATGAGGTGATGCAGACAGTTCGTAAGATCGCGCAGGAACATGACATTTGTGTGATGACGGTTTTACACGATCTGAATTTAGCCATTCGGTATTGTGATCGCTTTTTATTCCTGAAAGACGCAGGCGTCTACGCCTGCGGCGGACGCGAGGTCATGACACCGGAGAATATCGAGGCTGTTTATGAGATGCATGTACATCTGGAAACTTATATGGGCATCCCGGTGATCATACCGTTCCCGGATGTCTGAGAGGGAGGAACACCATGGATAAAAAAGCACTTTGGGAAAAAGCCGCCGCCTTTCACGGACATGTATGCCCCGGATTGACCATCGGCTATCGGGCGGCTTTGTATGCGATCGAAGCGCTGGAGCTGACCTTTTCCGAGGATGAGCAGGTGGTCTGTATCGCAGAGAACGATGCCTGTGGTGTGGATGCCATTCAGGCGATCCTGGGCTGCAGCGTGGGAAAGGGCAATTTGCTGTTCCATATGACCGGCAAGCAGGCATTCTCGTTTTACGACCGCAAGCGGGGAAGATCTGTCAGACTGGTTTTGAACAGACCGGAGCGGGAGATGACCCGGGAAGAGACCTTTGACTATTATCATGCCTGCAGGCAGGAGGAGATGTTTACCGTCAAGGAGACTTCCATCGAGCTCCCTGAGCATGCCCGGCTGTTCGATTCCTATGTCTGCGAGAACTGCGGAGAGGATACCGGCGCAAACTGGATCCGATTGGTCGGCGGCAGGAAGCTGTGCATCGACTGCTGCAGCACATATGACCGGTTCCATGTGTAAAAAACGGCTCTTAGACAGATCGTCCTTAAGGACGATCGCCTAAGAGCCGATCTTTTTTTACAGCATTTTCAAGATCTGTTCCGCCGTTTCATCGGGATCGCCGGTGTTTGGGACCGTCAGATCGGCGAAAGCCTCATACAAGGGCTTTCGGACCGCATAGAGCTTCTGCACGCCAAGCTGCTGTGAGATCGGTCTGCCTGCTGTGGGAAGCTCCGACAGGTCTCGCTGCAGCCAGACGATCGTACCGTTCTGGTGCAGGGGGGCATAGTTCTCTTCTCTCGTGACACAGCCGCCGCCGGTGGCGATCACAAGGCCCGACTCCTTTCCAAGGTCCCGGAGCACCTCTGTCTCCAGCTTGCGGAAGCCCTCTTCGCCGTGGAGCTGCATATATTGAGGGATCTCCATCCCGGCCCGCTTCACCAGCTCCTGATCGGCATCGATGAGCCAGCGCCCCAGCTTTCTTGCCAGCTTGAAGCCGACGGTGGATTTTCCGCAGCCGGGCATACCGATCAGGATGATATTCTGCATGGACTGTCCGATGGCTCTGTGGATGGCATCGAGCTTTTCCTCGGAGATGGTGGTATTTTGCCAAAGCTCCGAAGCCCGTGCCGCCTGTGCCACCAGCATATAAAGTCCCGACTCACAGGGGATGCCTCTTGCCTCGGCATCTAAGATCAGCTTTGTTCTGGCGGGGTTATAGACCACATCCAGCACGGCTTCTGCCTTGGGGAACTTTGCAAGATCCACCACGCTCTCGCCGTTATGGGGATACATCCCTACAGGCGTGGTGTTGACCAGCACCTGTGCATGGGCGTAGTTTGGCAGGTCGGCATAGGTGATCTTGCCGGTGCGGGAGACCACTGTGACCTCACAGCCAAGGCGCTTCAGCACGGCCTGCACGGTGACGGAGGCTCCGCCGGTGCCAAAGACCAGCGCTGTTTTTCCCCGATAGTCCAGACGGATACGCTTTGCCATGGCTTCAAAGCCTGCGGCATCGGTATTGTCGCCATAGATGCCGCCATCGGGCAGGCGCAGCAGCGTATTGACACTGCCAAGCTCTTTCGCCAGCGGGGATAGCTCGGTGCAGTACTGCACCACTTCTTTTTTATAGGGGATGGTAACATTACAGCCGTCCCACGGGCCCAGCTTCACAAAGCCTTCCACATCCTCCGGCTCTCTGGGGAAGAGCTCGTAGGAATAGTCGCCAAGGAGCTTGTGGATGGCGGGGGAATAGCTGTGACCGAGGGTCCTGCCCAGAAGACCGCAT
>JAFSHB010000084.1 GCA_017440525.1 Oscillospiraceae bacterium
CGGTCTCACCCTTATGGGTAATGAGAGCCTTGTAGCCGTCCTTCAGATCGGCAGTATCCACCATGAAGTTCAGCTTCAGCTCGTTGCCGAGGGTCATGTTGGAACCCACGAAGGCGAACTTGCTGATGGATGCCTCTGTCTTGGAGACTGTGCCGCAGGCAGGGCAGACGGTCTCGATCATGCCGCCCACGGTGTAGCTCACAGCCTTGGCGTGGTTACACTTGGAAGCCTCATAGGTAGAACCGGTATAGCTCACCACATAGATCACGAAGTCCATCTCACCCATGACTTCCCCATCCTGAATAGCCTTGACCGTTACGAGATAGCGGCCTGTCTGGGTCCTGGAGGGCGTCCATGTGACAGTGCCGGTCTTGGCATCGACCTTGGCGGAGGTGGGCAGGCCCTCGACCTCATAGGCCGCACCGCTGCCGGCCTTGCCGAGGGTCAATATCTGCTTGTTGCCGGCCTTCACGACCTGATCGGTGGTATAGGTGAACAGCTCCGAAACATTGAAGGTCGAAGGCAGGGGGATGGTAAAGCTATCGCCTACGGAGATGTTATGGATAAAGCCGGAATCCAGATCTCTCGCATCCACATAGGAGCGTGTCAAGGTCTGGGTATGCAGATCCAGCACGGCGGTATCGCCCTCGACCTCAGCACCGTAGATGCGGTAGACACCGTTCTGCTTTCTGTCGTTATCCACATAGATGAACCGACCGGTCAGATTCTCAGCAGCGGTGCTTCCATCGAGCTTGACAGTCATGGTATAGGTCTCCGCAAGCCCCTCTGTGAAGTCGGCAACAGTGCCGGTCACAGCAGGTCTGGCATCTTCTATCATCTCAGAGACCACAGTCGCCTCATTGCCGTAGGCATAGACCTGCTTGCCATCGCGGTAGGAGCATACACCGATGGCACCGGAGAAGTCGAACAGATCTGCCACACGGTAGGTGCAGTCGGTATTGGTAGCGTAGACGATATAGTCCTCACGACCGTCGTTCAATGTGACCTTGACGGCCGCCACACGGTCTGTGACAGTCTCGGTGCCTTCCAGCAGTTCGACCTCCACCAGTTCGGTGGCAGCGATGTAAGGATCATAGCGGTAAGGCTCGATGACGGTGGTGAACAGGCTGTCCATGCCCTTCTCGCCGCTCCTGCGGACCAGCAGGAACTCCACATGCTCGGGATTCTCTGCTCTTGTGGGCGGATGACCGTTGGCAAGCGCCACCTCGCTCACAGGCTCCTCAGAGAGCATATGCATCTTGAGGTGAACACCGGAGGCATCCGTCAGGTTGTGGCGGAAGTCCTGGATCTGCCAGTCCACCGTAAATGTGGTCTCAGGCTCAGCATCACGGTAGACATCATCCAGCCAGCTGTAGCCGGAGCCTGTATTGAGCGCCGCATCATTGGAGTAGGGGTTGGTGGTATGGTCTCCGTAGGGGATATCCGGACCTGCATAGGTGCCCATAGCCTGATGATCCAGAGAAAGGCCTGTGGTCACAGGATCGATCATCGTGGCCGCATGGAAGGAGTAGACATGCTCCCGGCCTCCAAGGATACGGAACAGATCCACCGCATAGTACACATTTTCTTCCGCTTGCACGCTGATCACTGTCCTGCGGTAGATATCGGTCTTGGGGTAGGCATTGGGCGACTCGGCATCCATGACCTTGACCATGCCGCTGTCATCAAAGTGCAGGGGGAAGGCATTGGGACTGAAAGAGGATTGGATCTCATCATCCACCACCACGGTGTTGTGGCTGATGGTGTGCTTGATCCACTGCATACGCTGGGGATTCTGCTCATTGACCACGGTGGGATAGCCCATATTGGGGGTCATCACAAGACCGAAGGCATCCACGCTGAGGGTCAGAGATTCCAAGGTGCCGTGGGTATTGCCGTTGACACCGAAGAACATCCAGTAATCGGAGAACTCCATCTCATTCTTGCCGCGGATCAAGGTCTGAGGGCCGTTTCGCAGGATGGCCATACCGTGACCGCAGAGCATATTGCTGTAGTTCCACACATAGGGACCTTCCTCATCCACGATCTTCTGGATGGCGGAACGGATACCGGACTCGGGGTCCTTCATAAAGATATCGCCGTGCAGACCATCGGTCGTGTTGCCGTTGACGAAGTAGAGGTTCCTTGCCACATCACGGTTGCCCGTGGCCTGGAACACCTGCAGCAGATACTCCGGCTGGGTCATGATGCCCATATCCTGGATCGCACCGTCCTCACCGGAGATCATAGACGCACGGCCCATGACGATCAGATCCGTATAGCAGCCGAACATGGATACGAACTTGGGATTCTTCCACAGGTCCGCGCCCTCCACTCCGGTATAGCCGGAGAGAGCATCCGCCACTTCCATCAGATTCTGATACCACAGACGATTGTAGGCATCGGAGCCTTCATCGCCGAAGCCGTCGCGGTCCACACGGTTGACCAGACTGTCCATCAGGTCTCCGCCGGTGATGACGGTCTCGCCGTCCACTTCCTCCAGTCCGCCGTCACGGAAGATCCAATCGATCATCTCTTCCGTCTCGGGCAGTCTATCCAGCGCCACCGCCGCATAGGCCATAGCCGACTGGTGCATACCGAAGTTTCCGTAGCTCTGGCCGTTCTCGCAGGTCTTTTTGATCACCAGCAGGATGCCGTCCTCCACATTGGCGCGAATCTGATCCGGTGTGATCTCATCCGGCGCAAGCCCCTTGCAGGCCGCCTTGCTCCGCGCATACTCCACGACCTCATCATTGGTCATGCAGGGCCAGAAGGCATCCGCCGCCTTGGCTAAGATCGGCTGGAGGGTATTGGCCTCCCAGACAGCGTGGGTGATCAGTCCCTTGTCCCAGTCACCGATCCAGTCGGTATAGTCATATTCGCCGTAGACATCCGCCATGCGGTCGATCAAGATCGCGCCTGCATTGCCGTACTTCTCATCACCGGTATAGAGGTAGGCATCGATCAAGGACGGCATATATCTGGTCAGGCCGTACTTGGCACCGTTGCCCAGACTGTAGAACACACAGTGGACATAGTATGCGATATAGTAGTGGTTCTCTTTCGCACCATTGGGGTAGACATTGCCGGTCAGATAGCCGAAGCCGTCATCCACGCCCCAGCCGGGACCCATCTCGGGATACAGATCATTGACCAGCAGGCTCTTATCGGCCTTTTCCGGATCGAATCTGCCGTTTTCCTGCAAGCCCGATTCAAAGTAAGCCCCAAAGTCATTGGAGGGGAAATCCCGCTTACAGGAGGGACAGGTGATCTTCCAGGGGTTGTTGATGGGATCTACGATCCAGGGATAGACCGAATACTTCTTGCTCAGATCTTCTTTACAGTAACGGCAGAAGTACATCTCCGGGTCTGTTCTTGTTCCCACATGATAGATGTGGGGCAGATCGGAGAAGATCAGCGCATCGTAGAACTGGTCGAAATGCTCCAAAACGAAGTCCGCTTCCCGCACAGCCGCAGTTTTCTGCTTCCATGCCCAGTCGTACTTGAGCACATTCTCCTGCGCGTTGGCCCGCTCGGCATAGGTAAAGAGCGTAGGCGCCGTCTTGCCGGCGGTGACAGTGACCCAGGCCGAGCAGGTCAGCTGTCGTCCCTTCTCCTCCACCGTGACCAGGATCTGGGCAGATCCCTCCCTGCCGGTGATGGTGACGGTGCCGTCATCATCCACATCCGCGATATCCGGATGGAGGCTCTCATAAGAGACTGTGACACCTTCGGGCGCAGTCTCCAAGGCCGCACCATCGATCCCTGTAAGCGTGACGAGGATCTTCGTGCCCTGTGCATCAGGCTTGAGGCTGGCCGTCTCCGCCCCGGCGCTCACCGCCGCCACAGAGCCTTCGCAGACTGTGACCGTTTCGGTGCGTGTCACAGTCTCGCCGTTGACCTCGGCCTGCATGGTGATCTTGGCTGTGCCTGCTTTCTTTGCCTCCAGGCTGCTGCCGGAGACAGCCACCACGGAGGGCGCGGAGGAGGTCAAAATGCTGTAGTTGGTATAAGACGGAACAGAATCCACCTGCTTGAGCCTGAGATCGCCGTGACCGTCGGCAGTCTTCACAGTTTGCTCCGCCTCCACGGTCTGTCCCACCAAAACGGTCTCCGGCACAGACAGGGCGATCTCCATGGGTCTGGGGTCGTCTGCCGCCGTAAAGACGATCTTGCCGATGAACCATTGACCCGTCTTGGCAGAGACCAGCCGGTAGCTGTGGACACCTGCGGTCAGATAGACCGTGTTCATGCAGGAGTGTCCAGAGTAGGTCGTGTTGCCGCCCTGATCAAAGTCTGCCACACCGGCATAGATGTCGTCGATGAACACATCCGCGACGCCGCCGTAGGATTCCAGAGCGCTCCAAACTTCAGCGGTGTACCAGCCATCCACCGGGATCAGCAGATCGAAAGCCAACTGCTCACCCACCGGCATGCTGACGCCGGAGAGCAGGCCGGATTTTGCATTGTAGGTCAGGCTGGAGCCTTCCAGATAGCTGTTGGCGCGGTCCAGCGCGATGCCGTCACGCTCCACAGAGCCGTCTTTCAGCTTCAGCACACGGCCCAAGGTCAGGTCATATTTGATATCCTCATGGGGAAGCTCGGTGCTTGCCACCACTCGGACGGTCATGGTATCGGTCACGGACGCGCCCTGCACGCCCACAGTAGCGGTGATCGTTATCTCACCGGGCTTCACACCGGTCAGACAGCCGTCCTCGGTCAGCACAGCGCAGTCGGTCTCCTCCATGGTATAGACCACAGGGAACCCGGACATATCTGCCGCTCTTCCGGACGCTTTCACGCCCTGTGCAGACAAGCGGATGGCGTTGCCCACAGCCACGAAGTCCACGGGTGCTTCCAGCGTGATGGCCGCCAGATCCGTATCATCGGTGACACTGACAGTCACAGAGGTCTGCCGCAGTTCGCCCTCCAGCAGGACATAGGCCGTGATCACAGCCTTGCCTTCGGCACGGCAGGTCACATCACCGCTGGCCTGATCCACCACTGCCACATCCTTATCGGAGGTGGCGAAGTACACAGAGCCTGCCTTTCGAAGCTGTGCCTCCGTCAAAGGTGCGCCGCCTGCGGTAAGCCCTGTCAGGACACCTTCCGCCACCGTTCCCGCTTCCAGCGTCTCAGCCTTGAAGCCATCGATGGTGTAGACGGCCTCAGAGAACGCGCTCCATGCAAACACCTTCACCTGCAGCACAGCACGGAAGCCGTCGGGACCGGAGACCGTCACAGAAGTCTCTCCCTCGGATACACCGGTGACGACCAGCATACCATCGGCATCGATCTGAGCCTTTGCCACAGCAGCGTCAGCAGATACAGCCGTAAAGGTATCGGCACCGACCTCCACATCATAGGGAAGATAGGTTTCGTTCAGATCCACATATCTGCTCCTGTCCACCTCGGTATCCCAAAGACCCAGAGGGGTCAGGATCACGGCGCGCAGGCTCATGCCCTCGGCGGTCAGCTGCAGGACATTGGCACCCTTTTCAAAATAAGCTGTGCCGATGCTCCGCTTGACTGTCGTGCCGCCCGTGGCGGGCAGCGTTTCACAGACCATCTCACCGTTGACAGCCAGAGAGAGGCTCCCCGCTCCCGCAGCATATTCTAAGGTCACATTGTAAAGGCCCTGCGCCGGCATATCCGCATCGAGCATGATCATACCGTCGGGACAAAGACCAAAGCTGCGGTCAGCATACAAAGCACCCTCCATGCCGCCGATGCCCCAGTTGGTGTTCGCCTCGATCCACAAAAGGAGCGCGCTGTCATCCATGGTGATCTGCTTGCCGTTCTCAGTCTCGGTCAGCGCATCCCACATGGGGAGCTGAGAAGCCTTGCCGACCACAGAGGCAAGCTCCAGACGGACAGCACTGCCGCCGAGAGAATCCAGCGGACCGTCAAAGGCCATGACCTCCACCGGGATCACACAGAGCACTTCCGTGCCGCGCATGACGCGGATCTCCGTCTCGCCCACGCTGACGCCTGTGATATGGACCATGCCTGCCGAGGTGATATCCACGGATGCGATCAGATCGTTCTCCACCTCCGCAGTAAGGCCGACCGTATCGGCATCGAAGGCCAGATAGGTCTTTTTCAGATCCACCGAAGCGGTCAGATATGCCTGCACTTCGATGGGATCCAGCCGCAGGAACCGAACGCTTTGGAAGTCCAGATTACATCGGCCTGTATAGTCATCAAAGGAATAGCTGGAAGTGGATTCAAAGATCAGAGAGTTCAGTCCCTCATGCAGATACACCGCACCGAGGGAATCGGTCACGGAGAGGTTGGCATCCTTGAAGCTGTATTCATCATACACCAATTCTCCGTTGACATAGATATCTACATAACCACCGCCGCTGTAGGTGCCGGTCTGGGCTTCCGTGCCGGCATTGGTGTCTTCCTTGAAAACGCTCAGGTCGATGTGGTAGAAGCCATCCTTACCGGCAGGCACTTCCACAGAGAACGCCAGTCTGGCCCGCTCGGGGAGCCTGGAATGGTAGATGGGGAAATAACAGAAGCCCCAGGGCACATCCTCGTCATTGTTGATAAATAGCCGCTTCCAATAAGCCTTTCTGGTCAGACCTGTAATGTCTTCATCGATGTTCCACTGATAATTCTGCTCCAAATGCTCCAGCATGGCATCATAGGCCGCCCGCTGTACGGCAGTCATCTCCGCATCAGGAGACGCAGAGCCGATCATCCTGGTCTGCGCGTCGGCCGCAGGCGCAAGATCGTCCCACCAGTCGAATTTGGAGATATCTTTGGCAAAGTCCTTAAAATCCAGAACGATCTCTTTTTCCGAGCGGGTGAAGTTCCGCACCACCACACCGCAGTAATTGCAGGTCTCTGTGGTGGTCTTTGTTCCGTCACCATTGTCTGCCACGACAGTCTCGGTGCTCTTATGTCTGCATTCACCGCAGACACCTTCGCAGATATCGCAGATACCGTTCTCTTCTTCATCCACGCAGGGCTCTGTCACACCGTCACCGACAGTGACGGTCAACCGGCAGACTTCCGTGCCGCCCTTTGCGATCGAGATCTGGGCGATGCCGTTGGCTCCGGCGGTGATGACCAGTTTATTGGTCTCATTGAGATAGGCGGAAGCTACAGTCTCATCGGAAGATGTGACTGCGTGGGTCTGGGCGGTGATGTTGGTATCACCAAAGGTCACATAGGCCGCAGGATCTACCGCCAGCTCCGAGCCGGGCTGCATCTGCGGCTGAGGTGCCATGACGAACACGAAGGCATTGAGCGCCACATTGAAGCGGCCGCCGGTCACATCGCCCACACCGCTGTAGGAGTGGAGCGCTGTGAACACCACAGAGTTGCCGCCCTCGTTGAGCCAGACCTTCCCGATGTTCTCCACCATGCGGGAATCGCTGCGGTCAGCAAAGGACATCTTCTCACAGACCAATACATCATTGACACGGATCTCCACCGCACCGCCGCCGGGCAGATCGCCTGTGATCTCACGGCGCTCGGTATAGGAAGACCACTCCTTGAACAGGTCGATGCTCAGGTCATACCAGCCCTCTTTTTCCGCCTCCACCGTGAAAGCCAGACGGCTGCGGGCCGCCTGTGCGCCGCCCTGATAGTAGGTATAATAGGTCAGGCCCCAAGGCACTTTATCATCACTGTTCCAATAAAGCCGCTTGAAGCCGCCCTTGAGATTGGAGATGCTCTCATCGATCGTCCAATTCTCATGCGCATCCAAATAGGCCAGCATGGCATCATAGGAGGTCACATAGGGAGACATGGTATTGGACGAATCCGTATTGCCCACGAATTTGGTGTTCTCGTCCACCGCAGGGCGCAGGCCCTGCCACCAATCCTGTTCGGCGGCATCCTTTGCAAACTTTTTGAAGTCCACGCGGACGACCGCTGTCTCTGTACCGGTCTCAGGGAGGATCTTTTCCCCGCAGTCATCGCACATACTGACCGTCGTATGGCTCCCATTGCCGTTGCTCACGATGGTCTCTTTCACACTTTCGTGGGTGCAGGTCTCCTGTGCCATGACCTGCATAGGGAGCATCCCCAGCAGCAGCACCAGCACCAACAGCATAGAAGTGAAGGTCTTGAATGTTTTCATATGCTTACCTCCTCGTATCTTTTCGGGATAGACCGCTGCCCTTTCCCGTTTCTTCTTCCCCTTTGCCGCTTTTCTGACAAAGGCAGCGGTCCATCTTACTTACGATCATACCATATCGGCAAAAAATGTTCCATTGTACCAAATGAGCAGATCATATCCTTTTGTGACCAATTTCAAAAAAACAGTGCGGATGCACTGTTTTTTTGATCTATTCTTTGGTTCGTTCCGAAAAGTGGTTCTTCTTTGTCCTGATGTTCAGCTCCACGATCTTTTTCCACTCTGTAGGCGACATCCCTGTGATATGGGAAAAATTCTTGGAGAATATGAAAGCATTTTTAAAGCCGCACATCTGGGACACTTCCGTCACATTGTAGCCTTCCATCATGAGCCGCTTGGCTTCCTGCACACGCACCTCATGGATATAGCTCTGCAGCGTCTGCCCCGTCTTTTTCCTGAAGACTCTGGAAAGATAGCTGCGGTCCAGCGCCATGACCTCCGCGACCGATGCCACGGTGATCGGCTCCATATAGGTGTTCTGCACAAGATCCATGGCATACTCAGCGTAGTCACATTCCTGCACATCCTTGGATATCATGCACGAGCGGAACATCAGAAGGTCTGCCGCCAAGCCGTAGGCACAGCATGGTGCGTCATGACCAAGTGCCTTCAGGTTCGGCAGAAGCTCATCCGGAACATCGAACACCGGCGGCAGCTCCGAAAAGCAGTGGGACATGGTACCGGTGAAATTGACCCAATGATAGGCCACAGGCGACTCCCCTTTGGCTGTGAAGCTCCCCTCTCCATCCTTGGGCGTCAGCAGAAAGCACTGCCCCTCCCCCACAGGATAGGATCTCCCTTCCAAGATCAGCTCCCCGTGGCCCGAGACGATATAGTGCAGGATGGTGGATGTTCTTGCCGCACAAAAAGCCGCCCGCTCCACATCATCCGACCACCCCGCTTTGATGGGATTGATATCCCGCAGATGGGCGTTGAGCAGGAGTTGGTAAGCGTTATTTGCCATCGTGTCACCGCCTTTTGAAAAGGTCTTTTATCTTGTCATGGTATTCATGCGTGTCTGGCTGATCTCATGCTCCAGAGGCTCACCCCTGAGGGACCGCTGCAGATCCTCCAGCACATACCGGGCCGCATAGCGGCGGTAGTCGATGGTGGGGCCTGCATGATGGGGCATCAGCAGAGCCTCGGGGAATTCACGAAGGCCGCATTGCAGCGGAACTGTGCCTTCATGCTTGTACACATCCAGCGCCGCACGGATATGGCCTTTTTTGCATTCTTCATACAGCGCATCCTCATCAAGGACAGCAGGTCTGGAGGTATTGACCAGCAGTGCATCCTGCGGCATCAGTGCCAGGAGCTCCCTGCCGATCATGCCGTTGGTCTTGGGATGCTGGGCCGTATGGATGGTGACGATGGAGCAGGTGGAGAAGATCTCCTCCAAGCTCGCCTTGGTCACACCAAACGCCGCAGCCTCCTCCTCAGTCATATGGGAGGAATAGACCATGATATCCGCCATAAAAGGCTTCAGCATCCTGACGAGGTTCTTTGACACCGCGCCAAAGCCGATGATGCCCACCTTGCGGCGCAGGAGGGAATAGTTGACGAAGGGCCATGCGCTCCATCCCTCTTCGTGGACCTCGCGGTCGAATTTGGTGATGCGGCGCTGCGCGGCCAAAATATAAGCCATGGTGCCCTCAGCAACAGACTCGGCAAAGGCATCGTTGCCGCATACCACACGAATCCCCTTTTCATACACATCGTCTGTGACCAGCGTCGCTACAGAGCCTGCCAGATGACCGATCATCTTCAGCCGGTCGGCATGCTCCAGCACACGGGCGTTGATCTTCGGCACGCCCCAGCAGGTGATCAGGATATCCTGACCGCGAATCGCTTCGCACAGCTGATCTTCGGTCAGGGGCTTATCGCTCTCGTTGAAAGTGACATTGCCCAAGGAATGCAAAAGTTTCAGGTTTTCCTCTGTCAGGAAGTCTGCCCAGGAATCGCTCCTGTGCTGACTGACAAAAATATTCATGCTACAGCCTCTTTTCCATAGATCTCCTCCCATTATGCCAGACGCGAACGCAAAAAACAAGAAACGATGGCAGATCGGTCACAAATACATATATTTTTCAAACGAACGACCGCCCCGTATGCCGATGGCACACGAGGCGGAAGCTGTTTTTATAAGATACCGTAGGTCCCGGGATCTGCGGGCGTGGGCTCATCGGTGCATTCGATCTTAAAGACCGTATCCACAGCATCGGGCGCAAGCAGTGGGATATCTTTGACGATCAGGCGTCCGTATGCCTGCTGCTCGAAGGGGTACTCCTTGCCGCTTGCCAGAAGCGTCACACGGGTGACTTTCTTCCGAAGTCCGCTGAGGATCGCTTCGCCCCTGTGGGGCCAGCGGAAGATATGCCAGTAAAGATCGTTACCCTTGGTGGTAAACTCGCCCATGACGCTGATGACACCGGCAGGCGCGCGGCCTGTGCCATAGACGGATTCGCTGTTTTTCTCCATCCAGCTCCCAAGCTGGGTCAAAAGCTGTCTTTCGCCATCGCGCAAAGAGCCATCGGCCATGGGGCCAATATTGAGATTGAAATTGCCGCCAAAAGACAGTTGGACGATGATGTTCTGCAAGATAAACGGGAAAGGCCGCAGATTATTGTTCTGGATAAAGCCCCAGCCCTGACGGTCTCCGATGGTCATGCAGGCTTCGGAATAGCGCTCATCGCCGCTTGCGCCCGTCTGCTGCTCCGGCGTCGTGACATCTCCGGGCTCACCGGTGCGGTCATTGACAAGGATATCCGGCTGCAGGGAATAGATCATCTCCAGAAGTCTGGGAGAATCCCAGAACTCCGACAGGAGCTTGCCGCGTATGGCACCGCCGGGCACGCCCTCGTACCAGCCGCCATCGAACCACAGATAGTCGATCTTGCCGTAGTTGGTAAGGATCTCACGGACCTGATCGAATGCCTGCTGTACCATGCTCGCTTTGCTCTCCGGATGCTTCTGATAGTCAAAATAGCCCTTATACCGCCAGTCCAGCAGAGAATAGTAGACAGCCACTTTCATATCGTGCTTGCGGCAGGCTTCCACAAATTCCCGCAGGAGATCCCTGCCCATGTATTTTACCGATGTAAAATCAGAGACTTTGCTGTCAAACAAACAGAAGCCCTCATGATGGCGGGAGGTCAGACACGCATAGCGGAAGCCTGCGTTTTTCGCCAGAAGGACCAATTCCTCGGCATCAAAGTTTTTGGGATCGAAGGTGCGGGCTAGTGCCTCCACCTCTTCATGGGGCATTTTGTCATAAAACTGCGTCCATTCTCCCCTGCCGATCTGAGAATACAGGCCGTAGTGGATGAACATGCAGAGCTTACTTTCGTTGAACCAATCTTGCTTATGAGGATGCATATATTTCTCCTTCGAATATGCGGTGCGCTGCTGCACAGACGACGCCGTGCCGTCTGTGCAGCATGAGAAGATGTTATTTGTTGATGATGTAGTTATAAGCGGAGGTCGCGAACTTCATGATGTTGGCATACAGGCCGTAGGTATCGGCGTTGTTGCTTTCCGCTCTTGCCACATAGCTCTCCACAGAGTCGGTGCCTGCGCCGAACACGGTGCCATCAGCGTTGTAGAGGGTGACGGTGACCAACTGCTTGGCATCGGCCAGCACCACATCGTCCACCACGATCTTGTAGATGTCGCCGGAGGAGCCGTACTTCTCGAACTCGCTGCCTTCCATACGGACTTCCTTTGCCTTGCCTTCGAAGTCGGTGAAGTTCACCATGGCGTACATAGAAGCGATGTCCTTGCCCTTCAGACCCTTGAAGAAGGTGTTGAGCAGGATGCTGTCCTCCAAGCTCAGGTTGGAGCCGTAGATCGTGGCGTCCTTCACCTGACCGTTGGTGCAG
>JAFSHB010000085.1 GCA_017440525.1 Oscillospiraceae bacterium
CCGAAGCAACGGTCGTTTCTTTCAGTCGTTCCATATAAGCACCTCACTTTTCCTATAGTTTACACCGTGAAACAAAATTTGCCAAGACCTTTGTAAAAAATCTCTATACACTTTCTGGAAAGAGTGCTATAATATAGGCAACATTATGAAAAGAGGGGTCTGACATCCATGGATGCAAAGAAAGAATACCAGCTTTGGCTGGACAATTGTGAAGGCGAACTGCTGGAAGAACTGAAAGCGCTGCAGGGCAACGATGCTGAGATCCAGCGCCGATTTGGCAGCCATGCCAGCTTTGGCACTGCGGGCATCCGCAGCATCATGGGCGCAGGCACGGCCTATCTCAACGATCTGACCGTTCGCCGCACGGCCCGCGGTCTTGCCCAATATCTGCTCGCTTCCGGCGGCAGCAAGACCTGTGCCATCGGCTACGACTGCCGCAACAACTCCCGCCGCTTTGCCGAGGTCTGCGCCGCAGCGCTGGCGGCTGAGGGCATCAAGGTATGGCTCTATGACAGGCTTTGCCCCACTCCCATGCTGTCTTTTGCGGTGCGCTATCTCAAGACCGGTGTTGGCATGGTCATCTCTGCCAGCCACAATACCAAGGAATATAACGGCCTCAAATGCTACGGCCCCGACGGCGGTCAGATGACCGAGATCCCTGCCGCCGCTGTTTCCAAGGCGATCGGGGAGCAGGATATGTTCGCCCCCGAAAAAGAGAGCTATGAGAGCCTGCTCTCCAAGGGCATGATCGAGTACATCCCCCAGTCTGTCTGGGATGCCTACTATGACCGCATCTGGCAGGAAGCCATCGACCCCGATGCCGTGAAGAAGGCCGGACTCAAGGTGGTCTACTCTCCTCTGTGCGGTGCAGGCGGCGAGCCTGTTTCCGAGATCCTGACCCGACTTGGTGCGGACTTCACCGTGACGGCTTCTCAGGCCAAGCCCTCCGGCGAGTTTGAGACCTGTCCCAACCCCAACCCTGAGCATGACGGCGCATTTGCCGAGAGCTATGCGCTGGCAGAGCAGGTGGAGCCCGATATCGTCATGGCGACCGACCCCGACTCCGACCGTATCGCCGTCGCCATCCCCACCAAGGACGGCTTCCGCAAGTTCTCCGGCAATGAGATGGGCTGTCTGTTGCTGGACTACATCCTTTCTGCGCTGGAAAAGGCAGGTAAGCTCCCCGCCGACCCCGTGGCTGTCAAGTCTGTGGTCTCCACCCCTCTGGCCGACCGTGTGGCCTCTGCCTACGGTGTCAGTGTCCGCACGGTGCTGACCGGTTTCAAGTACATCGGCGGCGTGATCCTGGAGCTGGAGGAAGCCGGCTGCCCCGAACGGTTCGTCCTCGGCTTTGAGGAGAGCTGCGGCTATCTGAAGGGCGACTACGCCAGAGATAAGGATGCTGTCATTGCCGCCATGCTGATCGCCGAGATGGCCGCCACCTATAAGCTGCAGGGCAAGACCCTTGGTGATGTGATGGATGCACTGTATGCCAAGTATGGTTATTATGTGGCAGGCATTGAGAACATCAACTTCACCTCCGATGAGCAGAAGGCAAAGTGCATGGCCCTGCTGGAGCAGTTCCGCGCCGAACCCCCCAAGGAGATGGGCGGCTTCAAGGTCTCTGCTGTTGCCGACTTCAAGGCAGGCGTCATCACCGATGCCGTCACCGGCGAGACTGCTCCCACCGGCCTTCCCACCGAGAACATGGTCATGCTGACCCTTGGCGAAAAGGGCCGCATCATCCTGCGCCCCTCCGGCACCGAGCCGAAGATCAAGTTCTACTATACCGCCGTGGCCAACTCTCTGGAGGAAGCCAACGCTATGATCGGCACCATGAACGATGCCATGAAGGCACAACTGTAAGTTTTGGAAGATGATCGTAGGGGCGACCATCGGTCGCCCGTGGGCGGGCAATGCCCGCCCCTACAATAAAAGAAAAGCGTGCTGCAATCGCAGCACGCTTTTTGTGTTATGGGAATAGCTTAGGCCTTGCCGGCGCAGCCAAGAACGTTGACCAGCTTGTGGCGAACGATCTCCTTGATGTTGGCGCGGGCGGGCTTCAGGTACTGACGAGGATCGAAGTGATCGGGATGCTCGTTGAAGTACTGACGGATGGTGCCGGTCATTGCAAGACGCAGGTCGGAGTCGATGTTGATCTTGCAGACGGAGAGAGAAGCGGCCTTGCGCAGCTGCTCTTCGGGAACACCGATGGCGTTGGGCATCTTGCCGCCGTTGGCGTTGACCATCTTCACATACTCCTGAGGAACGGAAGAGGAGCCG